>NZ_JBIVNX010000020.1:67090-144283 GCF_044753805.1 Streptomyces sp. NPDC093225 | reverse complement strand
AGGATGTCTTGGAGGACAAACCTCTTCTACAGCAGCTCCGCTGCCTCGTTCACGGGCCTTGACGAACAGCCCCCGCCCTTAACTGAACGGCGTTGGGTCTAGGGGGTCTCCGGCGGACCGAAGCCCGGCCGTGATCGCCGGACCCCCTCGACGGCCCGGCGGCCTAATTCGGTCGACGGGGACGGGCGTTGGCGCGAGGCTGGGCGCATGTCCGAGACACATCGACCGGCCCGCGAGATCCGGGCCCTGCACACCGAACAGACCGTCACCGTCTACCAGGCCTACCACCCGCGCATCGGGGTGCCCGCCGCGCGCGACGGGCGCTTCCCGTCCGCCTGGAAGCGCGAGCGGATGACGTGGATCAAGCCGTCCTTCCTGTGGATGATGTACCGCTGCGGGTGGGCCACCAAGGGCGACCAGGAGACCGTCCTGGCCGTGGAGATCACCCGTGAGGGCTTCGACCACGCGCTGCGCGGTGCCTGCCTTTCGCACTACGTGCCCGACGTCCACCCGGACCGGGAGACCTGGCAGCGGCAGCTGCGCGAGACCGAGGCCCGCGTCCAGTGGGACCCCGAACGGGACCTCCACCTCAACGCGCTCTCCCACCGGTCGCTCCAGCTGGGCCTGTCCGGCTCGCTGTCCGGCGCCTACGCCGACGCGTGGACGGTCTCCATCCGCGACGTCACCCCGCTGGCCCGCGAGGTCCACGACCTGGTGCGCGCCGGGCAGGGCGACGCCGCGCGGGCGCTGCTGCCCGAGGAGCGCCCGTACCCCCTCGAGGACGAGGCCCTGGCCCACCTCCGCTGACGGCCCGCGTACGGCACACTGGAGGTTTGGCCCCGCCCGCCCGCGGCCGGGCCGCCACCTCACCGTGAAGGGATCAGCGTGAACGGGCCCCTCATCGTCCAGAGCGACAAGACGCTCCTCCTCGAGGTCGACCACGAGCTCGCCGACGCCTGCCGCCGTGCCATCGCGCCGTTCGCCGAGCTGGAGCGGGCTCCCGAGCACATCCACACCTACCGGGTCACCCCGCTGGGCCTGTGGAACGCCCGCGCCGCCGGGCACGACGCCGAGCAGGTCGTCGACGCGCTCGTCGAGTACTCGCGCTACCCCGTCCCGCACGCGCTGCTGGTCGACGTGGCCGAGACCATGGCCCGCTACGGCCGCCTCACCCTGTCCAAGCACCCCGTGCACGGGCTGGTGCTCACCAGCACCGACCGCCCGGTGCTGGAGGAGATCCTGCGCTCCAAGCGGATCACCCCGCTCGTCGGGCAGCGGATCGACCCCGACACCGTCGCCGTGCACCCGTCCGAGCGCGGCCAGATCAAGCAGACGCTGCTCAAGTTGGGCTGGCCGGCCGAGGACCTCGCCGGCTACGTCGACGGCGAGGCGCACGCCATCGACCTGCTGGAGGACGGCTGGTCGCTGCGCCCCTACCAGCGCCAGGCCGTCGACGGCTTCTGGCACGGCGGCTCGGGCGTGGTCGTCCTGCCCTGCGGTGCCGGCAAGACGCTGGTCGGCGCGGGCGCGATGGCCGAGGCCAAGGCGACGACGCTGATCCTGGTGACCAACACCGTCTCCGCCCGCCAGTGGAAGCACGAGCTGGTCAAGCGCACCTCGCTGACCGAGGACGAGATCGGCGAGTACAGCGGTACCCGCAAGGAGATCCGGCCCGTCACGATCGCCACCTACCAGGTGCTGACGACCAAGCGGAAGGGCGTCTACCCGCACCTGGAGCTGTTCGACTCCCGGGACTGGGGCCTGATCGTCTATGACGAGGTCCACCTGCTGCCGGCCCCGGTCTTCAAGTTCACCGCCGACCTGCAGGCGCGCCGGCGCCTCGGGCTGACCGCGACCCTGGTCCGGGAGGACGGGCGCGAGTCGGACGTCTTCTCGCTGATCGGGCCCAAGCGGTTCGACGCCCCGTGGAAGGAGATCGAGGCGCAGGGGTACATCGCACCGGCCGACTGCGTCGAGGTGCGGGTGAACCTGACCGAGAGCGAGCGGCTCGCGTACGCCACCGCCGAGACGGAGGAGAAGTACCGCTTCTGTGCGACCACCGCCACGAAGCGGAAGGTGACCGAGGCGCTGGTGCGCCATCACCGCGGCGAGCAGACCCTCGTCATCGGCCAGTACATCGACCAGCTCGACGAACTCGGCGAGCACCTCGACGCGCCGGTCATCAAGGGCGAGACGTCGAACGCGCAGCGCGAGAAGCTCTTCGACGCCTTCCGGCAGGGTGAGATCAGCGTCCTGGTCGTCTCCAAGGTCGCCAACTTCTCGATCGACCTGCCGGAGGCGACCGTCGCCATCCAGGTGTCCGGCACCTTCGGCTCGCGGCAGGAGGAGGCCCAGCGGCTGGGCCGGGTGCTGCGTCCGAAGTCGGACGGCCACGAGGCCCGCTTCTACTCGGTCGTCGCACGGGACACCATCGACCAGGACTTCGCGGCGCACCGGCAGCGCTTCCTCGCCGAACAGGGCTACGCCTACCGGATCATGGACGCGGACGAGGTGCTCACGCGGGAGTCGGAGAACGGGACGGAGTAGTCCGGCCGGGGACGGGGGCTGCGGCCCCCGTCCCGCGTCGGCGGGCGGGTACCCCGGAGTCCGGCGCGGGTGATCGGGTGGGGGCTGCGGCCCCCGGGGCGCGTCAGCGACGTATGACGCCGGCGTCCTCGGAGTACTCGCCGAGGAGGACCACGCTGACCGCCGTCGTGGCGAAGACCCTGGCCGCGTGCAGGAACCCGCCGGAGCGCGTCAGCGCCTCGGCCTCCGAGGCCGCGCGGGCGGTGTGCGTACGGCCGTGGGTGCGGCCGGGCGTGCGGGAGTACGTGCGGGAGTGGTGCGTACGGCCCTGGTGCGTACGCGTGCGGGCGGTGCGGCCGTGCTGCGCGCCGGTGCCGCTGTGGTCGTCGTGGGCGGACTCGACGTCGGAAGGGATGGCGGCGGCGCCGCGAGGGCGGCCGCCCTGAACCGGGGTGAAGGTCGCGGTGCTCATGAATCCATGGTCCCGGCCCGCCCCACCGCGCACATCGGTCCGCGGAGCCATTCTCCGCTCCCCCTGACGTCATACTCCAGGGCCACCCCCTCCCCCGGAAGTCCTACGGGGAAGGCGGCCGTCCCGTAGGGACCGGGCGGGCCTCACGGCCCCGAAAGCCGTTCGCGCGGGTCCGCGGCGCGGACTAGAATCTCCGCTCTTGCCCGCCTCCCGCCCTGCCCGGGGAGTGCCGCCGACCGGACGGAAACCGGCCGGCCACACGTCACGCACCTTGAGGACCCACATAGCTGGAGGCAACACCGTGCCCGCGCACGCCCCCCTGACCCCCGACGCCCCCACCGCCCCCACGGCCGCCCCCACCGGCGACGCCGCAGGCGCCGCCGCAGCCGACGGCACGGCCGCCGCCGACCCCCTCGGCCGCGAGCGGGCGCACCTCGCCGCCTCCCGCGCCGCGCTCCGCGCCATGCGCGAGGACGTCGAGTCCCTCGACATCCGCGACGTCACCGCGAACTGGGTCAACGCCCTCATCCTCACCGCCCAGATCGAGGACCGCATCAAGGCCCTGGCCGACCTCGCGGACACCCCCCTCTTCTTCGGCCGCCTCGACTACCTGCACGCCCCCGGCGCCGACCTCGCCGAGGGCGCGGGCGGCGAGCGCTTCTACATCGGCCGCCGCCACGTCCACGACGCCGACGGCGACCCCATGGTGATCGACTGGCGCGCCCCGGTCTCGCAGCCCTTCTACCGCGCCTCGAAGAAGGACCCGCAGGACATCGGCCTGCGCCGGCGCTTCGGCTACACCGGCGGCGACCTCACCGCGTACGAGGACGAGCACCTCTCCGACCCCGCCGAGACCGCCGCCGTCAGCAAGCTGCTCCAGCAGGAGATCGAGCGCCCGCGCGTCGGACCGATGCGCGACATCGTCGCGACGATCCAGCCCGAGCAGGACGAGATCGTGCGTTCGGGGCTCTCCGGAAGCGTCTGCGTCCAGGGCGGCCCCGGCACCGGTAAGACCGCCGTCGGCCTGCACCGGGTGGCGTACCTGCTGTACGCGCACCGCGACCGGCTCGCCCGCACGGGCACCCTGGTCATCGGGCCGAACCGTTCCTTCCTGCACTACATCGAGCAGGTGCTCCCCGCGCTCGGCGAGCTGGAGGTCAAGCAGGCCACGGTCGCCGACCTCGTCGCCCGCCCGGGCGTGGAGGTGCGCGGCGAGGACCCGGCGGCGGCCGCCGTCGTCAAGGGCGACGCCCGCATGGCGGAGGTGCTGCGGCGCGCCGTGCGGTCGCACGTCACGCCGCCCGCCGAGGCGCTGATGGTGGTGCGCGGTTCCCGGCGGTGGCGGATCCCGGCGTACGAACTCCAGGAGATCGTCGACGAGTTGCTCGCCCGCGACATCCGCTACGGGGCCGCCCGCGACGCGCTCCCGCAGCGGATCGCGCACGCGGTGCTCGTACGGATGGAGCAGGCGGGCGAGGCCCCGGACGACCGGGTGCAGGACGCGGTGGCCCGCAACGCGGCGGTCAAGGCGGCCGTCAAGACGGTCTGGCCGGCGGTGGACCCGGCGAAGCTGGTGCTGCGGCTGCTGTCGGAGCCGGAGTTCCTGGCCGAGCACGCGGACGGGGTGCTCACGGAGGACGAGCAGGAGCTGATCCGGTGGGCGAAGCCGTTCCGCAGCGTGAAGTCCGCGAAGTGGTCGGCCGCGGACGCGGTGCTCGTCGACGAGGTGGCGGACCTCGTGGAGCGCACGGCCTCGCTCGGGCACGTGGTGCTCGACGAGGCGCAGGACCTGTCGCCCATGCAGTACCGGGCGGTGGGACGGCGCTGCACGACGGGTTCGGCGACCGTGCTGGGCGACCTCGCGCAGGGCACGACGCCGTGGGCCACGCGCAGCTGGGCCGAGGCGCTGGCGCACCTGGGCAAGCCGGACGCCGCGGTGGAGGAGCTGACGGCGGGCTTCCGCGTGCCGCGGGACGTGATCGCGTACGCGTCGCGGCTGCTGCCGGGGATCGCGCCGGGGCTGGCCCCGGTGTCGTCGGTACGTGAGAACCCGGGCGCGCTGGCGGTCACCCGGGTGGCGGACGGGGAGCTGGTCGAGGCGGTCGTGGCGGCGTGCCGTACGTCGCTCGGACACGAGGGGTCGATCGGGCTGATCGCGGCGGACGCGCGGATCCCGGCGCTCGCGGAGGCGCTCGACGCGGCGGGGCTGCCGTACCTGGCGCCGGGCGAGGAGACGACGGCGCTGGCGCGCCTGACGCTGGTGCCGGCGTCGCTGGCGAAGGGTCTGGAGTACGACTACGTCGTGCTGGACGAGCCGGCGGCGATCGTGGCCGGGGAGGCGGACGAGCGGACCGGGTTGCGGCGGCTGTACGTGTGTCTGACCCGTGCCGTGTCGGGGCTGGTGGCGGTGCATGCGGGGGCGCTGCCGGAGGTTCTGGCGGGGCCGGTGGCGGGTTAGGGGGCGCGGCTCCCGGGCGGGCCGGAGTTGCCCGCCCGGGTCCAGGCCCGGCGCTGCGCGCCGGGTGCGCTCAAACGCCGCGCGGGCCGGATTGCCGGGGCGGAGTGGTTACGAGAGGGCCTCGCGCCACGTGGCCACGGCCGACGGGGAGACCGGGTGGGCCCAGCCGCCGGGGCGGGCCGCGCCTCCGATGTGGAAGGCGTCGAGGCCCGCCTCGCGCAGCGCCGGCAGGTGGTCCAGGCGCAGGCCGCCGCCGACGAGGAGGCGGGGCTCGTAGCCCGGTTCGCCGTGCCGGGCCGCCTCGGCCACCAGTACCGGGAGTCCCTCGTCGACCCCGCCCGCCGCGCCGGCGGTCAGGTAGGTGTCGAGGCCCGGCAGCGCGGCCAGCGCCTTGCGCAGTGCGTCGCGGTCGGCCGCGCGGTCGATGGCCCGGTGGAACGTCCACCGGCACCCCGCCAGCTCCGCCACCAGCGCTTCCACCGCCACCAGGTCGGGCGTGCCGTCCGGGTCCAGGAAGCCGAGGACGAACTCCTCCGCCCCCTCCGCCCGCAGCGCCGCCGCCTGGGCGACCAGCGCGTCCACCCCGGCGGGCCCGCCCGCCGAGAAGCCGTCCGCGGCCCTGAGCATCACGCGCAGCGGGACGTCCACGGCGGCCCGGATGGCCGCGAAGGTCTCCCGCGGGGGCGTCAGGCCGTCGGCGGCCATGTCGGTGACCAGCTCCAACCGGTCCGCCCCACCAGCCTGGGCCGCGATCGCGTCCTCGGCGTTGAGGGCGATCACCTCCAGGACCGCACGGTCGCTCATGTGGCCTCATTCCTTCGAGATCGGGAAGGGCGGTGCGCCGGCGCGTTCCGCGCCGCACCCACCACCAACAGGTCTAGTCCAATCTCAAGGGTACGCACCTCCGGCTCCGGTCCACCAGCGCCAGCACGCCCCCGGCCCCCGCTCCCCCGCTCCCCCACCGCCACTCCCCCACCACAATGGGCGCATGCCCACCGACACCGCGCAGCTCGAAGCCCGCTGGCACGCCACCGTCGACGCCGCCCGCCGCCCAGCCGGTCCCGCGACCGCCACCCCCGCGGCCGGCACCCCCGCGGCCGACCCCGCCCCTTACGCCGCCCGACTGCTGCGCGCCTGGGCCGAACCGCAGCGCCGGTACCACACCACCGCCCACCTCGCCGCCGTCCTCGACCACGTCGACGTACTGGCCGACCACGCCACCGACCTGCCCGCCGTCCAGCTCGCGGCCTGGTTCCACGACGCCGTCTACCGCCCCGACCGGTCCGAGAACGAGGAGCGCAGCGCCGCCCTCGCCGAGCGCGCCCTCCCCGAGCTCGGAGTCGCCCCCGCCCGTACGGCCGAGGTGGCCCGCCTGGTCCGGCTCACCGTCACGCACGACCCCGCCCCCGGCGACCGCGACGGCGAGGTCCTCTGCGACGCCGACCTCGCGGTGCTCGCCGGGACCCCGGAGGCGTACTCCGCGTACGCGGCCGCGGTGCGGGACGAGTACGGCTTCGTACCCGACGACGCCTTCCGGGCCGGCCGGGCCGCCGTGCTCCGCCAGCTGCTGGCCCTCCCCCGGCTGTTCCGCACGCCCCACGGCGCGACCCACTGGGAGGCACCGGCACGCCACAACCTCGCCGCCGAGCTGCACGGGCTGGAGGCGGCTGGGGCACCGGGGGCGACGGGGGCGACGGGGGCGACCGAGTCGCCTTCCTGACCCCGGCGGGCGCGCCGGTGACCTGCTCGGTTCGGGTTGGATTCCGGATCCGGATCCGGGTCCGGGTCCCGGGTCCGGGTCCCGGGTCCCGCGGGCCGGGTCGCCGGCCCGGCGTCCGGATCGCGGACGGCGCCGGGAATGCCCCGGTCCGGGCCCCGGTTGTCGATGATCATGCCCGCTGCCGCAACACGCCCCGTACGCTCCCGCATGCCCGTGGCCGTCTACGTCCTCGGCCTGTCCGTCTTCGCGCTCGGCACCAGCGAGTTCATGCTCTCGGGCCTCCTGCCGCCCATCGCCGAGGACATGGGCGTCACGATCCCGCAGGCCGGGCTGCTCATCTCCGCCTTCGCCATCGGCATGGTGGTGGGCGCCCCGCTGCTCGCCGTGGCCACGCTGCGGCTGCCCCGCCGCACGACGCTCGTCTCGCTGATCACGCTCTTCGGTCTCGGCCAGGTGGCGGGCGCGCTGGCCCCGTCGTACGAGCTGCTCTTCGTCTCGCGCATCGTCTCGGCCCTCGCCTGCGCCGGCTTCTGGGCCGTGGGCGCGGCCGTCGCCATCGCGATGGTCCCGGTCGACGCGCGCGCCCGCGCGATGGCGGTGATGATCGGCGGGCTGTCGATCGCGAACGTCCTCGGCGTCCCCGCCGGCGCGTTCCTCGGCGAGCACTTCGGCTGGCGGGCGGCGTTCTGGGCGGTCGCCGCGGCCTCCGCGATCGCGTTGGCGGGCATCCTGGCCCTGATCCCGCCCATCCCGCTGCCGGACGAGCGCCCGCGCCTCGCACGCGAGCTCGGCATCTACCGCGACCGGCAGGTGTGGCTCGCGGTCGCGGTCACGGCCCTCGCCGCGGGCGGGGTGTTCTGCGCCTTCAGCTACCTCGCACCGCTGCTCACGGACGTGGCCGGACTCGGCTCGGGCACGGTGCCGAGCGTGCTGGCGCTGTTCGGCATCGGCGCCCTGGTCGGTACGACGATCGGGGGACGGGTCGCCGACGCGCACCTCTTCGGAGTGCTGCTGACCGGCATCACGGCCTCCACCGTGTTCCTGGTCGCGCTCGCGCTGTTCGCGTCCTCGCCGGTGGCCGCCGTCACGCTGTCCTTCCTGATCGGGGTCTCGGCCTTCTACACCGCGCCGGCCCTCAACGCCCGGATGTTCAACGTCGCGGGCGCCGCCCCGACCCTGGCGGGCGCGACCACGACCGCCGCCTTCAACCTCGGCAACACCGGTGGCCCGTGGCTCGGCGGCACCGTCATCGACGCCGGCCTCGGCTTCCCGGCCACCGCGTGGGCGGGGGCGGCGATGACGGTCACGGCGCTGGGGCTGGTGACCGTGGCGCTGCGGCTGTCCTCGCGCGGCCGGATCGTGGCCTCGTCGGCGGGGCGGACCGGAGCGGTGGAGGACAGGGTCGGCGCCGGCGCCGGCTCAGGCACCGCGCAGGGCTAAGGACCTGCGCAGGGCTGAGGACCCGCGCACGGCTGAGGACCCGCGCACGGCTGAGAGCCCGGGCACGGCTGAAAGCCCGCGCAGGCCGCGCCCGGGGGCTCCCGGCCCCCGTGACGACACCGGAGCCCGGAGCCCCGCTACGCCCGGGACCGCCCCTTGGGCCGGCGCAGGCCGGCGGCCGTGAGGCGACGCACCAGCTCCTTGCTGCCGACCTCCACGGCGCCCGCGCCCACCGCGTCCGGGTAGCGCTCCGCCGGAACGTCGTAGTGGTCCCCGTCGAAGGCCCGCGCCGGGCACCCGATCGAGGCGGCGAAGGCGTGCAGCTCCTCGTACGAGACGTCGCTGACCATGTGCGACCACATCCGCCCGTGCCCCGGCCAGGTAGGCGGGTCGATGTAGACCGTCACCGGCCGAACACTCCGCCGAGGCTCCCCACGGACGCCACCTTCACCCCGGCCTTGCCGCACACCCAGTGCGGGTCGGGCCCCAACTCGGGCTCGACGTCGAGGGCGTGCGGGTCGCCGTGCGAGCACACCGGGCACAGCGGCCACCGCCCGTACTTCGACAGCAGCGCGTCCTGCACGTCCTGGGCGACGAGGCCCGGCAGGTAGTCGATGCCCTCGGGCCACTGCTCCACCCACCACCGGCGGTGCACGACCGAGTCCTCGACCAGGGAGACCACGTCGGCGTCGGCGACCTCGAGGGCGATCAGATCGGCCAGGACGAGGGCGCGGGCGGCGTGCAACGCCTGCTCCAGGGGGGTCGCATGGTCCATGCAGCAATTGTGGACCCGAAGCGGACAGGTGGCGAAGGTCGGTTTCCGAATGGGATGTCTTGTGGCGGATTGACTGCTTTCGGCGGGTGAAAATATCTTTCAAGGGTGAGCAGAGCGCGGAAGGAAACCTTCAACGCCGGCAGCGCGGGGCACGCCCCGGCCTCCGCCCCCACGCCCTCCCCCACCCGTCCCCCTGCCACCACCGCCGAACTCCGCGCACGCACCGCCCGCCTCGCCCCCACGCTCGCCCCCGCCGTCCGGGCGGTGGCCGAGGCCCTCGCCGCCGACCCGGCCGGGTGCGCCCGGCTCACGGTCACCGCCCTCGCCGAGCGCACCGGCACCAGCGAGGCCACCGTCGTACGCACCGCCCGCCTGCTGGGCTATCCGGGCTACCGCGACCTGCGCCCCGCCCTCGCCGAGCTGGCCGGCCGCGCCGCCCGCACCGCCACCCGCGGCACCGCTCCCGAGCCGCCGAACGGGGGACGGGAGGACCGGCGGGGCAGCGCGCTCACCACCGACATAGCGGTCGGGGACCCCCTGGCCGACGTGGTCGCCAAGCTCGCCGGCGCGGAGCGCCGAGCCCTCGCCGACACCGCCGCCGGACTGGACCTCGCGGAACTCGCCGCGGCCGTGGCGGCCCTGGCCGGCGCCCGCCGCATCGACGTCTACGGCGTCGGCGCCTCCGCCCTCGTCGCCCACGACCTCGCGCAGAAGCTGCTGCGCATCGGGCTGATCGCGCACGCGCACGCCGACCCGCACCTGGCCCTCACCAACGCCGTCCAGCTCGGGCCCGGCGACGCGGCCGTGGCCGTCACGCACTCCGGCACGACCCCCGACGTCGTCGACCCGCTGCGCACCGCGTTCGAACGGGGCGCGACCACCGTGGCGATCACCGGCGCCCCCGACGCACCCGTGACGCGCTGCGCCGACCACGTACTGACCACCTCGGCCACCCCGACCGCCCCGACGACCACGACCGGCTCGACCGCCCCGACCACCCCCCGGAACGGGTTCCGCCCCGCCGCCATGTCCAGTCGGACCAGCCAGCTCCTGCTCGTGGACTGCCTGTTCATCGGCGTGGCGCAGCGTACGTACGACACGGCCGGGCCCGCCCTCGCCGCCTCGCACGAGGCCCTCGCCCCGCGCCACCGCGCCCCCGCCCCCACTTCCGCCCCCGCACCCGCCCCCGCACCCGCACCCGCACCCGCACCCGCCCCGACCCCTACTCCCCCGTGACGAAGGAGCCCACCCCCATGACCGCGTACGCGGAACTCCGCGCCCAGCTCGCCACGCTCACCACCGAGGCGTTCCACCCCGAACTCGCCGAGATCGACCGGCAGTCCACCCTCGACATCGCCCGCACCATGAACGCCGAGGACGCCTCCGTCCCGGCCGCCGTCGCCGCCCGGCTCCCCGAGATCGCCGCCGCCGTCGACGCGATCGCCGCCCGCATGGCCCACGGCGGCCGCCTCCTCTACGCGGGCGCGGGCACCGCGGGCCGGATGGGCGTACTGGACGCCAGCGAGTGCCCGCCGACCTTCAACACCGACCCCTCCCGGGTCGTGGGCCTGATCGCGGGCGGCCCGGGGGCCATGGTCGCGGCCGTCGAGGGCGCCGAGGACTCGCCCGAGCTGGCGGCGGCCGACCTCGCGGCCCTGGACCTCACGGACCGCGACACGGTCGTCGGCATCTCCGCCTCGGGCCGCACCCCGTACGCCATCGGCGCGGTCAGGTACGCGCGGGCGCACGGAGCCCTCACCGTCGGGCTCTCCTGCAATGCGGACAGCGCGCTCGCGGCCGCCGCCGAGCACGGCATCGAGGTCGTGGTGGGCCCCGAACTGCTCACCGGCTCCACGCGGTTGAAGGCCGGCACCGCCCAGAAGCTCGTGCTCAACATGCTCTCGACCATCACGATGATCCGACTGGGCAAGACGTACGGGAACCTCATGGTCGACGTCCGCGCCTCCAACGAGAAGCTGCGCGCCCGCTCGCGCCACATCGTCGCGCTCGCCACCGGCGCGCCGGACGAGGCGATCGAGGTCGCCCTCGCCGCCACGGACGGGGAGGTAAAGCCGGCCATCCTGATGGTCCTGGCCGGGGTCGACGCGCCCACCGCGGCCGAGCTGCTCGACGCCGCGGACGGCCACCTGCGCGCCGCCCTCGCCGCCGCGCCCCCGACCACCGGCTGAGCGCCTCCGCCCCCCTCGCCTCTTCCTCCACACCCCCACCGCGCACCACCAGCAAGGGAGCAAGGCACCGCATCCATGGACAAGAACCGCGCCACCGCCGCCGCGATCCTCCCGCTCGTCGGCGGCCCCGCCAACGTCATCGGCGTCGCCCACTGCATGACCCGCCTGCGCCTGACCCTCCGCGACCGCTCCCTCGTGGACGACCCGGCCCTCAGGGCGCTGTCCGGGGTCATGGGGGTGGTCGAGGACGACACGTACCAGATCGTGCTGGGCCCGGGTACGGTCGCCCGCGTCACCCCGGAGTTCGAGGCCCTGGTCGCCGAAGCCCGGCACCCGGCACCCGCACCTCCGCCCACCGCACCTCAGCAACCGGAAGGGCCCGCCGGTCCCGTCCACCCGACCCACCCCCTCACCGCCGACGAACTCGCCGCCCGCGGCGCCGAGCTGAGGGCGGCCCGGAAGGCGCGCAACACCACCCCGGTCAAACTCGTCCTGCGCCGCGTGGCGAACGTCTTCGTCCCCCTCATCCCCGCCCTGATCGGCTGCGGCATCATCGCGGGCCTGAACGGCCTGCTCACCAACCTCGGCCTGGCCCCCGCCGCCGTACCCGCGCTGGCCGCGATCGCCTCCGGGTTCATGTCCCTGATCGCGGTGTTCGTCGGCCACAACACGGCCAAGGAGTTCGGCGGCACGCCCGTCCTGGGCGGCGCGGTGGCGGCCGTCATCGTCTTCCCCGGCGTCACGAAGATCACCGCCTTCGGCCTGCACCTCGCGCCCGGCCAGGGCGGCGTGCTGGGCGCGCTGGCCGCGGCCCTGGTGGCCGTACGGGTGGAGAAGTGGTGCCGGCGCCGACTGCCCGGGTCCCTCGACGTCCTGCTCACCCCCACCCTGACCGTGCTGGTGGCCGGCCTGGTGACCGTCTTCGGCCTCATGTACGCCGCGGGCGAGGTCTCCCAGGCCATCGGCCGCTTCGCGACCTGGCTGCTGGCCTCCGGCGGCGCGCTCGCGGGCCTGGTGCTGGGCGGGCTGTTCCTCCCCCTCGTGATGCTCGGCCTGCACCAGGCCCTCATCCCCATCCACACCACCCTGATCGAGCAGCAGGGCCACACCGTCCTGCTGCCCATCCTCGCGATGGCCGGCGCCGGCCAGGTCGGCGCGGCCCTGGCCGTCCACGTGCGGCTGCCGCGCAACGGCTCCATCAGGGCCACCATCCGATCCGCTCTGCCAGCCGGCTTCCTCGGCGTCGGCGAACCGCTCATCTACGGCGTCTCGCTGCCGCTCGGCCGGCCCTTCGTCACGGCGTGCGCGGGCGGCGCGGCCGGCGGGGCGTTCATCGGCCTGTGCGACCAGCTCGGCCGCTCCTTCGGCTCGACCGCCATCGGCCCGTCGGGCTGGGCGCTCTTCCCGCTGCTCGACGGCGACGGCAGCGTGCTCACCGCCGTCGCCGTGTACGCGGGCGGGCTCCTGGTCGGGTACCTGGCGGGCTTCCTCGCCACCTACTTCTTCGGATTCACCGGGCCGATGCTCGCCGAACTCGACGTCCCCACGGAGGAGGAGTCCACCCCCCGCACGGCCACCACCGGGCCGAACGAACCGGCCCCGGTCCGAGCGGGTTCCGCCCTCCCCCGGCCATAAGGGGCCATCGCCTGACGGACCGTCGGACCTCCTGGTTACGATCGCCATCGAAACCAGGGGGAGTCCACCGATGACGACGAGCAGCACCACGCCCGCACCGGGCGCCACCACCGGCACCCCGCTCGCGCCCGAGGACCCGCAGCGGATCGGCCCGTACTGGCTGGCCGCGCGGCTCGGGGCGGGCGGCCAGGGCGTGGTCTACGAGGCGTACGACGCGGACGGCGCCCGGGTGGCGCTCAAGGCGCTGCACCGCGACGCGGACCCGTTCGTGCGCGACCGGTTCGGCAAGGAGGCCGAGGCGGCCCGGCGGGTGGCGGCGTTCTGCACCGCGCGCGTGCTCGACGCCGCCGTGGACGGGGACACCCCGTACCTGGTCAGCGAGTACGTGCCCGGACCCACCCTGGCCGCCGCGGTACGGGCGAACGGCCCGCTCGCCGAGGACGCCGCCCTGCGCCTGGCCACCGGCGCCGCCACCGCGCTCGCCGCGATCCACGCCGCCGGGGTCGTCCACCGCGACCTCAAGCCCGGCAACGTGCTGCTCGGCCCGGACGGCCCGCGCATCATCGACTTCGGCATCGCCCGCGCCCCCGACATGTCCCTGACCGCCACCGGCGCGATCATGGGCACGCTCGGCTACATGGCCCCCGAGGCCCTCGCCGGACAGCGCGCGTCGACCGCGTCCGACATCTTCGCCTGGGGCGCGGTCGTGCTGTACGCGGCCACCGGCGCCGAGCCCTTCCGCGGCGAGAACATCGCCGAGGTCGCGCACCGCACCGCCTCCGTCACCCCCGACATCTCCGGGCTCCCGCCCCGGCTGCGCCCCCTGATAGCCGCCGCCCTCGCCAAGGACCCGGCGGGCCGCCCCACCGCCCAGGCCCTCCTGACCGGCCTGATCGCCGCCACCGCCCCGGACGGCGGCCCCACCGGCACCACCACCCCCACCAGGACCCCGGGGAACGTCAGCCCCGCCGACGCGCCCACCCAGGGTGCGCACCCGTCCGACGCCACCCCCCACGGCGCCCACCCCGCCACCACCCTGGACGCCCGCCCCGCCACCACCCTCGACCCGCACCCGGCCACCACCCGCGACGCCGGTCCGGCCCGTCCCGCCGACCCCCGCGTCCCGGCCCCCGCGACCGCCCCCACCCCCACATCCGCATCCACCCCCGCACACCCAGCCGCACCCGCATCCGCGCCCGCATCCGCACCCGGCAGCGGCACCACCCCCAAGGAGGGCCTGGACCTCCTCAGGGCCGGCGCCGACCACGCCGGCGGCACCCCGTACCCCGCCACCCAGGCCGTCCCACCGCTCGGCGACCGCGCCGAAGCCGCCTTCGCCGCCCTCGCCCCCGACGCCCAGCTCGCCGCCCACGACCTCCTGCTGCGCCTCACCCTCCCCGGCGGCGCGCCCGACGGCTCGCAGGACACCGTCCGCACCGCCACCCCGGCCGAACTCTTCGCCGGCCGCCCCGAGTCCGAGCAGCGCGCCACCGCCCGTGCCTCCGAGGCCCTCACCGCCGCCGGCGCCCTCGTCACCGAGGCCGACGGCGCGGTACGCCCGGTCAGCACCGCCCTCCTGCCCGCCTGGCGGCGGCTGCGCGCCTGGGCCGACGCCGACCGCACCGGCATCGCGTACCGCCAGCGCGTCACCCACGGCACGGCTCGCTGGACCGCCAACGGCAAGCGCACCGACGACCTCCTGACCGGCTCCGACCTGCGCGCCGTCCTGGACTGGCTGCCCACCGCGGCCCCGCACCTGAGCCCCAACCCCGCCGAGCGCGCGTTCCTCGACGCCTCCCGCACCGAGGCCGCCCGCACCGTACGCCGCCGCCGCCAGCTCCTCGCGGGCCTGGCCGGCGCCACCGTCATCGCCCTCCTCGCGGGCGGCGTCGCCTACCTCCAGAACCGCGAAGCCGACCTCCGCCGGGACCAGGCCACCGCCCGCGCCGTCGCCCAGGCCGCCGACAGCCTGCGCGGCACGCAGCCCGACACCGCGATGCTCCTCGGCGTCGCCGCCTACCGCATCGCCCACGTCCCCGAAGCCCGCGCCGCCCTCAACGCCTCCGCCGCGCAGCGGGAGATCGGCTCGATGCCGCTGCCAGCGGTCAGCAAGGGCGAGGGCGACGACGCCGGCCGCGTCTACAGCCAAGACGGCCGGCTGGTGCTCGCGTTCAGCCCCTCCGGCGCCCGGCTCTACGACATCAGCCGCAGCCGTTCGGACCTGGGACGGCCCGTAGTGTCCATCCCCGCCGCGCAGTACGTCATCGAGGAGGCGGCCCTCGTCAGCCCCGACGCCGCACACGCGCTCGCGCGCGCCAAGGACGGCACGTACCACCTCCTGTCCCTGCGGGAGGGCAAGCCGGTGGGCGGGCCGTTCGCCGTCCCCGACGGCTACGAGCCCTTCCGGCTCACGACCTCCGGCCGCGTCGTCCTGATGAACAAGCGGACCGCCGAGCAGCGGCTGACCGACGCTACCGGGCGCTTCCTGAGCGCCGTGCCGCCCGGCATCATCGCCTCCCCGGACGGCCGGTACCTGGGCTCCTGCCCCGACGGGGGGAGCCTGAGCGTCGACGCGGTCGGCCCCTCCGGCACGAGCCGCGTGCTCTCGGGCCAGGACGGCGACTGCGAGGACATCGCGTTCAGCCCGGACGGCCGCCACCTGGTCGAGGACACCTCGGGCAGCCGGACGCGCGTCTGGGACCTGGACACCGGCGGGACCACCGCAACGCTCACCAACACCGGCTCGGACCTCCAGTTCAGCTCCGGGGGCAACTACCTCGTAGGCCCCGGCTCGAACAGCCGCGGCAACAGCGACACCCTCGAGATCTGGAACGCCCGCGCCGACGCCGCCCAGCCGCTCGTCCGCATCCCCGTAGCAGCCCGCCGCAACGCCCTCCAGGGCCGCGACGCCTTCTCGGTCCGGCTGGACGAAGCGGCCAAGCTCCTGCGGTACGAGGCCACGGGGACGGACGAGCTCAAAGTCACGGACGTCGCCCCGGTCCTCGGCGCGGGCACCGACACCGCCGGCACGCAGGGCGCCGCGCTCTCGCCGGACGGCGACACCGCCGTCGTCCGCACCGGCGGGAGGGTCGATCCCACCCTGCGGCTCCTCGACGTGCGGACCGGCAAGACCATCGGCACCACGGTCCGTCAGCGCATCCCGGCCGACATCGACACGCGTCCGGTGGCCGCGGTCAGCGACGGCGGCCGGGTCATCGCCCACAACGACCTGGTCCGAGGGGGCTTCTGGGGCGTCGTCGTCCGGGACGCGCGAACCGGCGCCGTGCTGTCGAAGCTGCCCTGGCAGGCCGGGGGCCCCCTCCTGCACCTCGGCCTGTCCTCCGACGGGGCGTACGCCACGACGACGTACACCGACGGCAGCTCCCCTTCGGCCGACGGCACCGTGACCCAGGTGTGGGACACCCGCACCGGCAAGAAGGTCCACGAGTTCAAGGCGACTGCCGGACACGGCGTGTTCAGCCCTGACGGCCAGCGCTTCCTGACCACCGCGGGCGAGGAGTTCGACCTCGCCACCCGCACCGCCCGCACCGTCCCGCTCGGCACCGTCCGCAACACCGAGATCAGCTTCTCCCACGACGGACGCTGGGCGGCCGTCCTGCGCGACTCCGGCTGGGTGGAGGTCTGGGACGGCGCCCTGCGCACGCGCAAGGCGCTCCTGCCCAGCTCGCTCGTCCGCGGCGGGGAGCGCTACGGCGACTTCACCGGATCACTGGCCTTCTCCGCCGACGGCGGCCAGCTCGCCCTCGTCGTGAACGGCGACTCCGTGCAGCTCTGGGACGTCGACGCCCGCCTCGCCCTCGGTAAGCCGCTGAGCATCACCGGCCGCCAGATCGACGCCATGGCCTTCGACGGCGACACCCTGCGCGCGCTCAGCGGCAGCCGCGTCAACACCTTCGACCTCGACCCCGACCGGCTGGTGACCCGGGTCTGTGACCGGGTGGGCCGACAGCTGACGAAGGAGGAGTGGGAGACCTACATCCCGGACGCCGACTACCGGAAGGTCTGCTGAGAGGTCCGGTTCAGCTCGCGCACCCGCCCGCGCAACCGGTCGCCCTTCAGGGCGGCGGCCAGCTCGCGGGCGGTGGCGGGGTTGCAGCGCCCCAGGTCGATGAGGGGCCGCGGGTAGTTGCCCGCAGCCGACACGGGGTCCAGCCGCACCGAGGGCAGCGTGATGCCGGCGGCCTCCAGTCCCTCCTTGAGCTCGGCGAGGGCCTCCTCGGCCACCTGTACGAGGTCCATGTCCATGCGCTGTTCCCTCCACGCTCCGTACCTGCTTCGCCTACACAGCGTGGCGGTGCGCGGCTAGCCTGGGTAGAGCGGCGCGTCCAACAAACCCGTCTGTTGGACCGAGCGTTGGGAGGCCCTCCGCCATGCCCGGACCCCACGACCTCGACCCCGCCTCGTCGCCGAGGGCGATGCTGGGCGCGGAGCTGCGGTTCCGCCGGAAGCAGGCGGACAAGACCCAGGACGAACTGGGCGCCCCGCTGTTCGTGAGCGGATCGTTCATCGGCCAGCTGGAGGCCGGCACCCGCCGCATGCAGCCGGAACAGGCCCGAGAGATCGACCGCGTCCTGCAGACGGACGGCTACTTCGAGCGCAACTGCCGTGCCGGCACCGAGACCGGCTACCCCGACCACTTCGTCGCGGCAGCCGAAGCGGAAGCGACGGCCACGCAGATCAGACAGTACGCGCCCCTGCTCATCCCGGGCCTTCTCCAGACGGAGCGCTACGCCCGATCGGTATCGCGCGGGTTCCTGCCGACCGCCACGGCGGAGGACATCGAAGCGCTGGTCGCGCCTCGCCTGGAGCGCGCCCGCCTCCTGACCAATCCAACAAGGCCGTTGTTGTGGGCCGTCCTTGACGAATCCGTCCTGAACCGCCGGATCGGCAGCCCCGCGATCATGGCCGAGGCCCTCGGTCACATCGCGAGCCTCGCTCGTCGGCACCGCATCGTCGTGCAAGTCATGCCGCACGCCGCAGGCGCCCACCCGGCATCCAACGGCGCTCTGAAGCTGATGTCCTTCGAGGACGCTCCGCCTCTTGCCTACCTCGAAGGACTCGGCACAGGGCAACTCGTCGACGATCCGGCCACGGTCGCCAACTACCAACTGACCTACGACTTCGTCGTGGCCACCGCGCTCCCCCCGGAGACGTCCCTGGCGTTGATCGAGTCGGCGGCGGAGGATTACGGCCATGACGATCAGTAAGTACGACCTGAACACCGCCGAGTGGTTCAAGTCGAGCTACAGCGGGGGCGGCGGAGACGACTGCGTCGAAGTCGGCCGAGGCCTCCCCACCCACGTCCCCGTCCGGGACTCCAAGGACCCCCGCGGCCCGAAGCTCGTGTTCCCGGCGGCCGCGTGGGAGGCATTCGTGGACGGCATCCAGGACGGATCGCTGCACCCCACCCGCTGAGCGGCCGCGCCCGAAGCTCAAGCGGCCGCGCCCGAGCCCCTTCTTATAGGAATGGGAGGTGGGTACAACCCACCCTCCCACCCTCCCCCGCACCCGCCCGCGCGCGCCAACGCACGCACATACCAGGCGAGATGACTAATCGTGATCAGGTTGCGACGAACCGTAGGGAGGCTCTAGCTTTCCGCTGGACGAAATAAATCGACCCCCGCCGGTGCGCCAACACCGAACGAGGGTCTAACCATTGAGATCGGACCAATCGATCCCCATGTCTGACTTCGAGTTTAGTGCTGCCCCGCACCCCCTCGCCAAGCCCGGTTTCGGCAAAGTCACCGCGTCGGACGAAACCCCCGGCACGGGCCGGGACTTCACCCACCTCCCGCTCCGCGAGGCCGCCATCGCCGCGTACCTCGACCGGCTGCCGGACGGGGCCGACATCAGCGTCAAGACGCTGGCCGCGGTGCTGCCGCTGTGGGGTCAGTGCGCGGTCCGCACCGCCCTCGGCCGCCTCGAAACCGCAGGTCACCTGCACCGCGTACGGGAACGCGCCGAGGGCGTCCGCTGGGTCACCCGCACCTACTTCTCCCGCACGGCCCGCGACGGCGCCTGGTGGGCCCGGTTCACCCGGAGGGAGGTGCCGGCACCGGCCGCCCCGCCGCCACCCTCGCGGCCCGAGCCGCCGCCCGCACCCGACGGGAACACAGTTCCGAGCGGTACGGGTACGGCCTACGGCGTCCTCGCCGACCTCGGCCGGCACGCTCCCGGCCTCACGCTCTCCAAGGCCGACTGCTCCGAGCTCGCCCCGCTCGCGGACGCGTGGTTCCGCGTCGGGGCCTCGCCCGCCGAGATGCTCCGCGCCCTGACCGCCGGACTGCCGCCCGAGGGCGTCCACCACCCGGCCGCCTTCGTCCGCCGCCGCCTGGAGACCAAGATCCCGCCCCGGCGCGCCCCCGAACCGGAACCCGCGCCCGCACCGCACCGCGCCCCGGCCCTGGTGGAGTGCCGCGACTGCCGCACCCCCGGCAGACCCGCCGCCTTCGTCGACGGACTCTGCGCCCCCTGCCGCCACCAGCCCGAGGCCCCGCCCCGCGGCCTGCTGCCGCCCGACCGGGTCCGCGCACACGCGACACGCATCCGCGAAGGGAGACACACATGACCGTCGAGGCGGTCCGCCTCCACACGCACGGGGCACCATGGAGCCGAGGAGGCGAATCCATGACCCCCAGCTTTGCCGATCACCCGCAGATGGCCGTCGAAGACTTCGAGGAGCTGGCCCACAGGGCCCCCGAGACGGTCCTGCTCGAATTCATCCAAGGAAAGCTAGAGGTCAAGCCCATGCCGGACGGCGACCACGGGGCCATCGTCATGTGGCTACTGCGCCAGTGCATGCAGCAGCGCCCCGAACTGGCCCTCTATCCCGAGCAGGGCCTCGCCACCCAGGACTACCGCAACGGCCGGGCCCGACCCGACGGGGTCCTGGCCCCGTTCGACCACTTCGTCGGGCAGGGCGAGTGGGCCGCTTCCGACGGCGTGCTGATGACCGTCGAGGTGACGTCCCGCGACCCGGACACCGACCGCCGCGACCGCAGGGAGAAGCGGGACGGCTACGCGGCGGCGGACATCCCCGTGTACCTGCTCATCGATCGCGATGCGCAGGAGCTGGTCGTGTACGCGGAACCCGTCCGCGGCAAGTACGCCCGGCGCACCACGTATCCGTACGGCGCACAGGTCAAGCTTCCGAGCCCCGTCGCCATCACCCTCGACACCGAGAAGCTCAAGGACTACGTGCGCTGAGCGGCCTCAGGCGCCCCGTGCGGCCTTGATGAACGCCGTGATCAGCGCCGGGTCCTTGACCCCCCGCTCCCGCTCGACCCCGCTCGAGACGTCCACGCCCCAGGCGCCGGTGGTCTCCACGGCCTCGCGGACGTTGCCCGGGTGCAGGCCGCCGGCCAGCAGCCAGCGGCCCTCGGGGGCGGTGAAGTCCGCCGCGCCCCAGTTCCACGGCTTGCCCGAGCCCGGGTCCGGGGCGTCGAGCAGCAGCAGGTCCTCGCCGTACTCGCCGCAGCGCGCGACGTCCGTCCGCGACGTGGCCCGCAGGAGGGTGCGGCCGTCGGCGCGCAGCGCCTCGAAGAACTCCGGGCCCTCCTCGCCGTGGAGCTGGACGGCCCGCAGGCCGCCCTCCTCGGTGAAGCGGCGCACGTCGTCCACGGACTGGCCGCGGAAGACGCCGACGGTCAGCACGTGCGGCGGCACGAGGGCGGCCAGCCGGCGGGCGGTGGCGGCGTCGACGGTGCGGGGGCTGGCGGCGCAGACGAAGCCCACCGCGTCGGCGCCGTCGCGGACGGCGGTCTCGACGTCCTGCTCGGTGCGCAGGCCACAGATCTTCACGAAGAGGTCGCTCATGATGCGTCCAGTGAACCAGAGCGCGGGCGGCGGGACGCAGGACGTCCGAGCAGCGAAAAAGTTGTATCCCGTACCTCTTACACCTCAAGATCCCCGCAGTTAGGGTGCGGTCGCCAGCCCCGCGTTCCCAGAGGAGCCAGTTGTCCAGTTCCACCCGCCGCGACCGGCAGCCGCGCCTGCGGCGCCTCGCGGCCTGCGCCGCCTTCGTCCTGTCCGCGAGCGGCCTCGCCACCGCCCTGCCCGCCGCCGTCCCCGCAGACTCCGGGGGCGCCGCCGCGCACGCGGCCACCACGCTCAAGCCCCGCACCGACGTCGATCGCGACGGGCAGAACGACCTGCTGTTCCGGTACCCGTCGGGCGCCGGGACGATGTGGTCCACCAAGAACCTCTCGGTCATGGACTACACCTACTACGGCTACCCGGCCTCCCAGCCGAAGGACGTCATCGGCCTGGGCAACGTCCGCGGCGACTCCCGGCCCGAGTTCCTCCAGCTGACCGCCGACGGCCGCCTCTCGCTGCACACGGCCACCGCCACCGCCACCCTCGCGCCCAGCTGGACCGGCACCGGCTGGCAGGCGTACGACCGCGTGGTCGCGGCGGACGACCTGAACCGCGACGGCCGCCCCGACCTCATCGCCCGCACCCCCTCCGGCGACGTCTTCCTCTACCGCAGCAACGGCAGCGCCACTGGCAACCCGTTCTCCGCCCGAGCGAAGGTCGCCTCCGGGTGGTGGGGCTACGACCAGGTGATCGGCGCCGGCGACCTGGACCGGGACGGGGTCGGCGACGTGCTGGCCCGGGACCGCTCCGGCATCCTCTGGTACTACAAGGGCACCGGCAGCGCGACCGCCCCGTTCAAGGGCCGCGTCAAGGTCGGCAGCGGCTGGAACACGTTCAGCAAGATCATCGCTCAGGGCGACCAGGACGGGGACGGCCGGGCCGACCTGATGACCCTGAAGCCGAGCGGCGACGTGTACTACTACCTGTCCAAGGGCGGCGGCGCCTTCTGGCCCCGCAGCACCTGGGGCAACGGCTGGTGGTGGATGGCCCGGGCCGTCAACGAGGGCGGCAACCCCGTCTACGGCAAGAACGGCATCACCGGTGTGAACGCCGCCGGCGAGCTGCACTTCCACGAGAACCGCTCCAACGGCCTCTACCCGTCGTACGAGACCAGCGGCACCTTCCCGGCGGGCAGGAAGCTCGTCGTGGCCACCGGCATCGACGGCAGCGGCCAGGCCGCCGTGCTCGCCTTCGGCGGCGGGCAGTTGCTCAATGTGAAGAAGAACGCCCCGGTCTCCGGCGACTTCACCACCACGAACCTGGTCACCGGCCCCGGCGACCTGACCGGCGACGGCCGCGGCGACCTGCTCACCCGGGACTCCGCGGGCACCCTCTGGCTGCGCGCCGGGCAGGGCAACGGCACCGGCTTCGCGGCCCCGGTCCGCGTCGGCACCGGCTGGGGCGCGTACAAGGCGCTCGTCGGCAGCGGCGACGTCAACGGCGACAGCCGGACCGACCTGATCGCCCAGGGCACCGACGGGAACCTGTACGTCTTCCCGGGCAACGGCACCGCCACCACGCCCTTCAAGGCGCGGCAGCTGATCGGCAGCGGCTGGAACACCTACAACGCCATCGCCGGCTCCGGCGACCAGAACGGCGACGGCCGGGCCGACATCATCGCCCGCGACGGCGCGGGGAAGGTGTACGTCTACTACGGCACCGGCGGCTCCGGTACGGCAACGTTCGCCGCGCGCAAGGCCGTGGAGGGCGACGGCCCGGACGGCCAGGTCGGCGCCAACCACAACTGGAACGTCTACCCGCAGATCGGCTGAGGCACGTACAACGCCCGAGGGCGGCACCCCCATGGGGGTGCCGCCCTCGGCGTACTGCTCGGGATCTACCGATCGGCCCTCAGGTCGATCAGAAGTCCATGTCACCGCCCGGCATGCCGCCCGGAGCGGCCGCGGCCTTCTCCGGCTTGTCGGCGATGACGGCCTCGGTGGTCAGGAACAGACCGGCGATGGAGGCGGCGTTCTGCAGCGCGGAACGGGTCACCTTCGCGGGGTCGATGATGCCCTCGGCGATCATGTCGACGTACTCGCCGGAGGCGGCGTTCAGACCGTGGCCGACGGCCAGGTTGCGCACCTTCTCCACCACGACGCCACCCTCGAGGCCGGCGTTGACGGCGATCTGCTTCAGCGGGGCCTCGAGCGCCAGCTTGACGGCGGCGGCGCCGACGGCCTCGTCGCCCTCGAGCTCCAGCTTCTCGAAGACCTGGGAGGCCTGCAGCAGGGCCACGCCACCACCGGCGACGATGCCCTCCTCGACGGCGGCCTTCGCGTTGCGGACGGCGTCCTCGATGCGGTGCTTGCGCTCCTTGAGCTCGACCTCGGTCGCGGCACCGGCCTTGATGACCGCCACGCCACCGGCGAGCTTCGCCAGGCGCTCCTGCAGCTTCTCGCGGTCGTAGTCCGAGTCGGAGTTCTCGATCTCGGCGCGGATCTGGTTGACACGACCCTGGACCTGGTCGCTGTCACCGGCACCGTCGACGATCGTGGTCTCGTCCTTGGTGATGACGACCTTGCGGGCGCGGCCGAGCAGGTCGAGACCGGCGTTCTCGAGCTTGAGGCCGACCTCCTCGGAGATGACCGTGCCACCGGTGAGGATGGCGATGTCGCCCAGCATGGCCTTGCGGCGGTCGCCGAAGCCCGGGGCCTTGACCGCGACGGAGCGGAAGGTGCCGCGGATCTTGTTGACGACCAGGGTCGACAGGGCCTCGCCCTCGACGTCCTCGGCGATGATCAGCAGCGGCTTGCCGGACTGCATGACCTTCTCCAGCAGCGGAAGGAGGTCCTTCACGTTGCTGACCTTGGAGTTGACGATCAGGATGTACGGGTCCTCGAGCGAGGCCTCCATACGCTCCATGTCGGTGGCGAAGTACGCCGAGATGTAGCCCTTGTCGAAGCGCATGCCCTCGGTGAGCTCGAGCTCCAGACCGAAGGTCTGGGACTCCTCGACCGTGATGACGCCTTCCTTGCCGACCTTGTCCATCGCCTCGGCGATGAGCTCGCCGATCTGGGTGTCGGCGGCGGAGATGGAGGCGGTGGAGGCGATCTGCTCCTTCGTCTCGACCTCCTTCGCCTGGTCGAGCAGGGCGCCGGAGACGGCCTCGACGGCCTTCTCGATGCCGCGCTTCAGGCCGATCGGGTTGGCGCCGGCGGCCACGTTGCGCAGGCCCTCGCGGACGAGCGCCTGGGCGAGGACGGTCGCGGTGGTCGTACCGTCACCGGCGACGTCGTCCGTCTTCTTGGCGACTTCCTTGACCAGCTCGGCGCCGATCTTCTCGTACGGGTCCTCGAGCTCGATCTCCTTGGCGATGGAGACACCATCGTTGGTGATCGTGGGGGCACCCCACTTCTTCTCAAGGACGACGTTGCGACCCTTGGGGCCAAGGGTGACCTTGACGGCGTCGGCGAGCTGGTTCATCCCGCGCTCGAGACCGCGCCGGGCCTCCTCGTCGAACGCAATGATCTTGGCCATGTGAAGTGGTCCTCCCGGACTGGGGTGGATTGCTCCGGGACCGCGTCTGGCGCCCGCGACGGACGGCCTGCGTGCCTGGCAGTTCCTTCCCGCCAGGCCTGCGGGCCTCACCGACCCGATCCTCGTCTTTATCACTCTCACCCGGAGAGTGCTAACGCCAATGATTAGCACTCGGCACCCTCGAGTGCAAGCGGCTCTCGCGAAGCGGGCCACCCCTGACGCACCGTCGGCCGCCCCTCCCGCGCCCCGCCGCCGCGCTCCGGCCGCCCCGTCCCGCCGACTCGCCCGCGCGCGCCGCGGGGGCCCGGACGCGCGCGAGGGGCCCGCCTCCCTCACGGGATGCGGGCCCCTCGGCCGTATGCGTCGTGCGGTCGCTCGCGCGCGGCTTAGGCCAGCTTGACCATGTCCGCCTGCGGACCCTTCTGGCCCTGCGAGATCTCGAACTCGACTCGCTGACCTTCTTCAAGGGTGCGGTACCCGTCCATCTGGATCGCGCTGTAGTGGACGAAGACGTCCGCACCACCGTCGACCGCGATGAAGCCGTAGCCCTTCTCCGCGTTGAACCACTTGACGGTGCCCTGAGCCATGCCTAACTCCCCTATTACTGGCCCTTGCGCGGATCCGCACTTCGCGGACCCGGGTCAGACCTTGCGCCGTAACGCGCCGACCGCGGCTGAATGTATCTGCATGGACGCTGTCTGCAACAGGTCATTCCGACGAGAATTCAGGACACCCTGATATCGGCAAATAGCCCCAGGAGTCACGGCATCGGGGGGCAATTCGGGCCGGATGAAACACGCCAACAGCCCATATCGCACACGCAGGTTGACCCGATGTCGACCATCGCGGCGCCCGCTCATATGCGTATGGCATGAACGGCGAGGGGGGCTACCCCAACCCTACCGCGCGCAACCAACCAGAATCGCCCCCTCCGCTTTTTGCGGAGGGGGCGATTCTATGGACTGCACGTGCAGCATTTATCGACTGGCCACGGACATTCGACGGACTTTCGATTAACAGAAGGGTTCGACTTCGAGGGTCTCAGCAGCCGCCGGCGACGGCCGGGATGATCGAGATGCCCGCGCCGTCCGGCGTCGGAGCCTCCAGACCGCCCTCGAAGCGCACGTCGTCGTCGTTCACGTACACGTTCACGAAGCGGCGCAGCTTGCCCTGGTCGTCCAGCACGCGGGCGGCGATGCCCGGGTGGGCCTGCTCCAGGGAGCCGATGACCTCGGCGAGGGTCGCGCCCTCGGCGGGCACCTCGGCCTGGCCGCCGGTGTAGGTGCGGAGGATGGTGGGGATGCGGACGTTGACGCTCATGCGCTTGTCGCCTTCCGGGAGGTACGGGGGTGCAGGGGTGGTCAGGAGGCCAGGCCGGCGGCGCGGAACGCGTCCAGGCTCGGGCGGATGGTCGCGGTCTGGCCGGTGCCGGAGACCGCTTCCAGGGTCTTGAGGCCGTCGCCGGTGTTGAGGACGACCGTGGTCAGGGTCGGGTCCAGTACACCGTTGTCGATCAGCTTCTTCGTGACACCGACGGTCACGCCACCCGCCGTCTCGGCGAAGATGCCCTCCGTCCGGGCGAGCAGCCCGATGGCGTCCACGACCTGCTCGTCGTTCACGTCCTCCACGTAGCCGCCGGTGCGGCGGGCGATGTCGAGCACGTACGGGCCGTCGGCGGGGTTGCCGATCGCGAGGGACTTGGCGATGGTGTTCGGCTTCTGCGGGCGGACCACCTCGTGCCCGGCCTTGAAGGCGGTGGAGACCGGGGAGCAGCCCTCGGCCTGGGCGCCGAAGATCTTGTACGGCTTGTCCTCGACCAGGCCGAGCTTGATGAGCTCCTGCAGACCCTTGTCGATCTTGGTGAGCTGGGAGCCGGAGGCGATCGGGACGACGATCTGGTCGGGCAGCTGCCAGCCGAGCTGCTCGCAGATCTCGTACGCCAGGGTCTTCGAGCCCTCGCCGTAGTACGGGCGCAGGTTGACGTTCACGAAGCCCCAGCCCTCGCCCAGCGGGTCGCCGATGAGCTCGGAGCAGAAGCGGTTGACGTCGTCGTAGTTGCCCTCGATGCCGACCAGGTCGCCGCCGTAGACGGCGGCCATGACGACCTTGCCCTGCTCCAGGTCGTGCGGGATGAACACGCAGGAGCGGAAGCCGGCCCGGGCGGCCGCGGCGCCCACGGCGCCGGCGAGGTTGCCGGTGGAGGAGCAGGACAGGGTGGTGAAGCCGAAGGCGCGGGCGGCCTCGACGGCGATCGCGACGACGCGGTCCTTGAAGGAGTGCGTCGGGTTGCCGGAGTCGTCCTTGACGTACAGCTTGCCGGTGATGCCCAGCGCGGCGGCCAGGTTCTGCGCGTCGACCAGCTTGGTGAAGCCGGGGTTCAGGCTCGGCTTGTCGGCCACGTCGGCGGGGACGGGCAGCAGCGGGGCGTAGCGCCAGATGTTGTTCGGACCGGACTCGATGGCCTTGCGCAGGGTCTCCGGGTCGCCGACGGGCAGCTCGTAGGCCACCTCGAGAGGACCGAAACACTCGACACAGGCGAAAATGGGACCGAGGTCGAAGCGCGTCCCGCATTCGCGACAGGAGAGCGCGGTGGCGGGACCGAGGTCGACCTGGGCGGGGGTAGCAGACTGTGCAGCCATGATGGCGAGGCCCTTTCTCCTCATCTTCCCCATGGCGGACGTCGCCATGAGACGGAATTGGCACCTTCCCTAGCCGGGAGCCTCGCGGCGCGACGGTGCGCACGAGACCGGCTGGAGGGTTGCCGGGGCTTCAACGGGCCGTGTCCCTCTGCCCCTCTGGATGAGCGGTATTCGATTGTCAACGCGGCATTCGACCCCCGACATGCGATGGTCATCCGCGTTGTTCAAGACTGTAACCGAAGGGCCGGGAGGCGGAAGGTTCCGTCCGAACGGCGAGATGGCGATCACCCGACGGGGATCGCCGAAGGCATCGACGAGCGAGGGGATCCGCGTGCTGGAAGAGGTGGAGCGCTGGCTCGCCGGTCGGTCCTGGTCGGCGGCCGACCGCACGCTCGACCAGCTGGTGGCGGCCAAACGGGCGACGGGCAGCACGGTCAGCGTGGTGCTGCCCGCCCTCGACGAGGAGGCCACGGTCGGGGACATCGTCGAGACGATCCGGCGCGAACTGGTCGAGGGCGTGCCGCTCGTGGACGAGCTGGTCGTCGTCGACTCGGGCTCGACCGACCGTACGGCCGAGGTGGCGGCCAAGGCGGGTGCGCGCGTGGTGCACCGGGACGCGATCCTGCCCCGGATACCCGCCCTGCCGGGCAAGGGCGAGGTGCTGTGGCGGTCGCTGCTGGTGACCTCCGGCGACATCGTGTGCTTCGTGGACGCGGACCTGCGCGACTTCTCGGCGGACTTCGTGTCCGGGATCGTCGGGCCGCTGCTGACCGAGCCCGAGGTGCAGTTCGTCAAGGCGATGTACGACCGTCCGCTCGGCAGCGCCGACCTCGACTCGGTCGCCGCGGGCCGGACCGGTCAGGGCGGGCGGGTGACCGAGCTGGTGGCCCGGCCACTGCTCAACCTGCACTGGCCGCAGCTGGCCGGCTTCGTGCAGCCGCTGGGCGGCGAGTACGCGGTGCGCCGCTCGCTGCTGGAGCGGCTGCCGTTCCCGGTGGGGTACGGGGTGGAGCTGGGACTGCTGGTGGACGCGCTGCACACGGTGGGGCTGGACGCGCTGGCCCAGGTGGACGTCGGCGTACGGGTGCACCGGCACCAGGACGGGCAGGCCCTGGGGCGGATGGCGGCGGCGATCTACCGGACCGCGCAGCTGCGGCTCTCCCGCGGGCACCTCGTACGGCCGGTGCTGACGCAGTTCGAGCGGGGCGAGTCCGGCTTCGAGCCGCGGACCTACGCCGTGGACACCGAGGAGCGCCCCCCGATGGTCGAAATCGAGGAGTACACACGTTTGAGCGGGCGCGAGGCGGGCTAGGTTCGCGGCATGGCTTCCGAGGCATCCAAGGACCATTCCGCACCCCCGCGCGTGCTCGTCGCGGCGAACCGCGGCCCCCTCTCGTACGCCCTCGCCGAGGACGGCACGCTCAGTGCCCGCCGCGGCGGGGGCGGCCTGGTCTCCGGCCTGTCGGCCGCGCTCGCCGAGCACCCCGGATCGCTGTGGGTGTGCGCGGCGCTGGGGCCGGGCGACCGGGAGGCGGTGCGGCGCGGGGTGTCCGAGCCCGGGGTCCGGATGCTGGAGATCGACCCGGCCGTCTACGACGACGCGTACAACGGGATCGCGAACTCGGTCCTGTGGTTCACCCACCACGGCCTGTACGACGTCCCGCGCGAGCCCGTCTTCGACGCGGAGTTCCGGCGCCGCTGGGCGTCGTACCGCGAGTACAACCGGGCCTTCGCGGACGTGCTGGCGGCGCGGGCGGCGCCCGGCGCGGCCGTGCTGATCCAGGACTACCACCTCTCCCTGGCCCCGGGCCTGCTCCGGCAGGCCCGCCCCGACCTGCGGATCGGGCACTTCACGCACACCCCGTGGGCCTCGGCCGACCAGCTGGCCATGCTGCCGGACGACGTCCGCGAGGAGCTGGTGTGGGGGATGCTCGGGGCGGACGAGCTGGGGTTCCACACGTGGGCGTGGGCGTCGGCGTTCATGTCCGGCGCCCAGCTCGACGGCCCCGGTGGGGTGGCCGACCCCGTCTGCCCCACCGGTGACCCCTGGCGGGGCGTCGCGCACCGCCGGGGCGGCGGTCCGCGGCGCCGCACGCGCGTGATGGCGCGCCCGCTGGGCGTGGACGGCGACGAGCTGCGGGCGCTGGCGCACCGGCCGGAGGTGGACGGGAAGCTGGCCGCGCTGCGCGCCGAGGTGGGGGACCGGAAGACGATCGTCCGGGTGGACCGCACCGAGCTGTCGAAGAACATCGTGCGCGGCCTGCTGGCCTACCGGGAGCTGCTGCGGAAGCGTCCGGAGTGGCGCGGCCGGGTGGTGCACCTGGCCTCCGCCTACCCCTCCCGCCAGGACCTGGCGGTCTACCGGGAGTACACGGCGGCGGTCGCCACGCTCGCCGCGGACATCAACGACGAGTTCGGCACGGCGGACTGGGTGCCGGTGCTGGTCTCGGTGCAGGACGACTTCCCGCGCTCTCTGGCGGCGTACCGGCTGGCCGACGTCGCCCTGATCAACCCGCTGCGGGACGGCATGAACCTGGTCGCCAAGGAGATCCCGGTGGTCTCGGAGCGCGGCTGCGCGCTGGTGCTGTCGACGGGCGCGGGCGCGTACGGGGAGCTCCGCGAGGACGCGCTGACGGTGAACCCGTACGACGTCTCGGCGACGGCCGCGGCCCTGCACGAGGCGCTGTCGATGGGCGACGCGGAGCGGGCGGACCGTACGAAGCGGCTGGCCGCGGCGGCGGTGGCACTGCCGCCGGCCCGCTGGTTCGCCGACCAGCTGGACGCGCTGCTCACCGACGCGCCCGGGTCCGAGGGCCCGTAGCGCCTCGCAGCCACAGTCGTGGTGTGTGGGGGAGCCTCTTGAGGCGTCGTGGCAGGCTGGTCCGGAGGCAGGCCCGGGCCTGGGGTGGCCGAAGGCCAGGGCCGGAGGCCCCTTGCCCCAGGGGTGGGCCTGCCGCAGGGCCTGCAGGCCACGACGGGTCAAGAGGCGAGGGGCCCCACGCACCACGCCCCCGGACCTACCCGACCGCCGCGGCCAACCCCGCCAGGAACTCGACCACCGCCGCCGGCCCGTCGAGCACCAGGTCCGCCCGCTCGGCGAGCTCGACGACCTCCGCGCTGCCGCTGCACACCAGCAGTCCCGGCCGCCCCTCCGACCGCAGCTTCTCGACGGCCGAGAACGCCGCGAGGTCTCCCAGGTCGTCGCCGGCGTAGAGGACCGACCTGGCTCCGGTCTCGGCCAGGTACTCGGCGAGTGCGACGCCCTTGTCCATGCCCGGCGGGCGCAGCTCCAGCACGGCGCGGCCGGGCTCGACGATGAGGCCGTGCCGGGCGGCCAGCTCGGCCAGCGGCTCGCGCAGGGACTCGAACGCGCGCTGGGGGTCGGCGGCCCGGCGCGTGTGCACCGCCACGGACCGGCCCTTCTCCTCGATCCAGGTGCCGTGCCAGGCCCCGATCCCGTCAAGGAAACCGGGCAGCTCGGCGCGTACGCCGGCCACGCCGGGGTGCGGCGCGGGGGCCTGGACGGTGCCGGAGACGGCGTCCCAGCGTTCGGCGCCGTAGTGACCGAGGACGGTCAGGCGCTCCAGGCCGGGTACGCCCGCGAAGCCGCCGTAGCGGACGGCCACGCCCGCCGGGCGGCCGGTGATCACGGCCACGGAGCCGACGTGCGGGGCGAGGGCGGCGAGGGCGGGCACGGCACCGGGGTGGGCGCGGGCCAGGTCGGGGTCGGGGACGATCTCGGCGAGGGTGCCGTCGAAGTCGAGGGCGACGACGGTTCCGGCCGGGTCTCGCAGCAGCGCGTCGAGCGCGTCGCGGCCGGCGGTCGTGGTGGGCTTCGGCAGGTCGTGCGGTGGGCTCCCCATGGGTCCGACCCTACCGGCGCCGGGCGCCGGGCGGGGCGGTTCCGGCCGCCTCCGTGGTCGCGACGGTGCGGGCCGGGGCCGCGGCGGAGGCGGGCCCGGCGCCGCTGCGTCAGCGGCGGGCCGTGCGGCGGGCGGCGCGGATGCGGCGGAGGCGGTTGACCGTGGCGGGGGCGTGTTCCAGGGCCCTGGGGTCGTCGAGGAGGGCGTTGAGCAGCTGGTAGTAGCGGACCGGCGACATGCCGAGGCCCTCGCGTATCGCGCGCTCCTTGGCACCCGGGCCGGGCCAGCTGCGCCCCTCGTACGCGAGCACGGCGGCCTCCCGCTCCGAGAGCGTGCCGCCCGCCGCGCCGTGGTCCGTCATACCTGCACACTATCGCCGCGCACCGACACCGCCCGGCCGGGGCCGGGCGGTCTCCTCGGGCCGGTCCGGCCGGGCGGCGGGGCCGCCCACCCGGTGGCCGCTAGCGGGTCTGGTCGGCCTGGCGGGCGGCCGAGGCGATGGCCTCCAGCGTCTTGGCCGGGCCCTTGGCGTCGGCCAGGGACTTGCCGACGGTCGTCTTGATGTTCTCGCTGACGCCGGCCCAGGACTTCTTGCCGACGGGGTAGAGCCGGGCGTTCGGCAGCGCGGCCAGGAAGGTCTTCAACCGGGCCTGGGCCGGTGCGGTGCTCGCGCTCATCGCGCGGTAGCCGCTGGTGGTGACGGGCAGCAGGCCGTAGGTGTTCGTGAAGCGGGTCACGTTCTTCGCGTCGTAGACGAAGTCGAGGAACTGGCCGGTCTCCTTGCGGTGGCCGTTCTTGAAGGCCATCACCCAGTCGGCGACGCCCATGGCCGGCTTGTCGCGCCCGTCGGCCGTCGGCAGCGGGACCATGCCGAAGTCGACGCCCTTGTCCGCGGCCTCCTTCATGAGCTTGGGGTGGCCGTTGACCATGCCGACCTCGCCGCGGGCGAAGGCGTCGAAGGCGTCCTGGCGGTTGAGCTTCCACGGCGCGACCGGCCCCGTGAGGCCGGGCTCGTAGAGGTGCTCGCGCAGCCAGTCGAAGGTCTTGACGTTCTCGGCGGAGTCGATCGCGTACGCCTCGTCGCTGTCGGTGTAGCCGCCGCCACCGGCCAGCAGCCACTGCATGGTCTCGGCCTGGGCCTCCTCGCGGCCCAGCGGCAGCGCGAACGGGGTCTTGGCGGTGCCCTTGAGCTTCTTGGCGTCGGCCTCGAGGTCGTCCCAGCTCCTGGGCTCGTCCGCGATGCCGGCCTTCTTGAAGAGCTTCTTGTTGTAGAAGAGCAGGCGCGTGGAGGAGACGAACGGCATGCCGTACTGGACGCGCTTGACCTTGCCCGCGTCCGCGAGGGGTCCGAGGAAGTCGGCCTGGGTGGCCACCGACAGCAGCTCGTCGGCGGTGTAGAGCTTGCCGTCGGCGGCGTAGTCGGCGTACGCGCCGATCTGCGCGACGTCGGGGGCCTCGCCCTTCTCGACCATCTCCGCGACCTTGGCGTCGACCTCCTCCCAGGAGTAGACGCTCACCTCGACCTTGATGCCGGGGTGGTCGGCGGTGAAGGCGGCCGCGAGGTCATTCCAGTACCCGATGGAGGAGTTCGCGTCACCGTCGCCGTAGTCGGCCGCCACGACCTTGAGGGTGACGTCGTTGTCACTGGCGAGGCCCCCGCAGCCGGCGAGCGTCGCGGTAAGGCAGAGAGCGGTGCCGGCGGCCGCCAGGGCCCGGCTCAGGCGCGTCGTCAAGGGAGTCCTCAGTCTCACGAATCCGTCGTTCCACTTGTCCTGTACCCGTAAGGTCTACACCACTCCTCACGCCGCCTTCACACGAGGGCCACCCCAAGGCCCCCTATTTGTATGGCCGGTCAACAATCCCTCCTCAGTGGACTAGACCTTTCCTCTCCCCCACGCGAGACTGTCCCTGTGAAACCCGTGAAACACGTCATCGCCCTCGATGTGGGCGGCACCGGGATGAAGGCCGCCCTCGTCGGGGCGGACGGCACGCTGCTGCACGAGGCACGGCGCGCCACCGGCCGCGAGCGCGGCCCCGAGGCCGTCGTCGAGTCGATCCTGGACTTCGCCGCGGAGCTCGGCGCCCTCGGCCGCCGGCAGTACGGGCGCCCCGCCGAGGCCGCCGGCGTCGCCGTGCCGGGCATCGTCGACGCCGAGCGCGGCGTCGCCGTGTACGCGGCGAACCTCGGCTGGCGCGACGTACCGATGCGGGAGCTGCTCAGCGCCCGCCTCGACGGGATCCCGGTGGCCCTGGGCCACGACGTGCGCACCGGCGGCCTGGCCGAGGGCCGCATCGGTGCCGGCCGCGGTGCGGACCGGTTCCTGTTCGTCCCGCTCGGTACGGGCATCGCGGGCGCCATCGGCATCGCCGGCCGGATCGAGGCCGGCGCCCACGGGTACGCCGGCGAGATCGGCCACGTCGTCGTCCGCCCGGGCGGCCCGCAGTGCGGCTGCGGCCAGCGCGGCTGCCTGGAGACCCTGGCCTCCGCCTCGGCGGTCAGCCGCGCCTGGGCGGCCGCCAGCGGCGACCCGGAGGCGGACGCGGCGGACTGCGCCAAGGCCGTGGCCTCGGGTGACGCGCGGGCCGCGGCCGTCTGGGACGGGGCCGTGGGCGCCCTCGCCGACGGCCTGGTCACCGCCCTCACCCTGCTGGACCCGCGCACGCTCATCATCGGTGGCGGGCTCGCCGAGGCGGGGGAAACCTTGTTCACACCGCTGCGGACGGCCGTGAAGGAACGCGTGACGTTCCAGCGGCTGCCCGACATCGTGCCGGCGGCCCTCGGGGACACCGCCGGCTGCCTGGGCGCGGGTCTGCTCGCCTGGGACCTACTCGCCACGGAGGTATCCGCCTGATGGGCGCAAGCGCAGTCAGCACCGTTCTCTCCGGCGCCAGGGTGGTGCTGCCCACGGGGACCGTCGAGAACGGCCGCGTGATCGTGGCGGGCGACCGCATCGCGGGCAGCGCCCCCCAGGACGCGCCGGTGGTCGACCTGTCCGGCCACTGGGTGGTGCCCGGCTTCGTCGACATGCACAACCACGGCGGCGGCGGCGCCTCCTTCACCTCCGGCACGCCCGAGGAGGTGCTGCGCGGCGTCCGCACGCACCGCGAGCACGGCACCACCACCCTGGTCGCCTCGACCGTCACCGGCGAGCTGGACGAACTGGCCCGACGGGCCGCGCTGCTGGCGGAGCTGGTGCAGCAGGGCGACCTGGCGGGCGTCCACTTCGAGGGGCCGTTCATCTCCCCGTGCCGCAAGGGCGCGCACAAGGAGGACCTGCTGCGCGACCCCGACCCCGCCGAGGTGCGCAAGCTGATCGACGCCGCGCACGGCACGGCGCGGATGGTCACCCTGGCCACCGAGCTGCCCGGCGGCCTGGAGTCGGTACGGCTGCTCGCCGAGCACGGGGTGATCGCCGCGATCGGGCACACCGACGCCTCGTACGAGCAGACGGTCGAGGCCATCGACGCGGGCGCGACCGTGGCCACGCACCTGTTCAACGCCATGCCGACGCTGAACCACCGCACCCCGGGCCCGATCGCGGCCCTGCTGGAGGACGAGCGGATCACCGTCGAGCTGATCAACGACGGCACCCACCTGCACCCCGCCACCGTCGAGCTGGCCTTCCACCACAAGGGGCCCGAGCGGGTCGCACTGATCACCGACGCCATGGACGCGGCCGGCTTCGGCGACGGCACCTACCACCTGGGCCCGTTGGAGGTCGAGGTCAAGGAGGGCGTGGCCCGGCTGGTCGAGGGCGGCTCCATCGCGGGCTCGACCCTGACGCTGGACACCGCCTTCAAGCGGTCCGTCACCATCGACCGGCTGCCGGTGGAGTCCGTGGTCCAGGCGATCTCCGCCAACCCGGCTCGGCTGCTGGGCCTGTACGACCGGGTGGGCTCGCTGGAGCCGGGCAAGTACGCCGACCTCGTCGTGCTCGACGCGGAGTTCGGGCTCAAGGGCGTCATGCGACGCGGCGAGTGGGTGGTGGACCCGCGCGCCTGACGGCCGCACGGCGGACCGGCCGGGCGCGCAGGACCGAACTGCGCAGCCCGGCCGGCCGCTCGGCCAGGCCCGGTGGACCGCTCGGCCGGGCGCGGTACCGGGCCACGGACCTGCGCCGGGGTACTGGGCGCCGGCACCCTCCGTAAGGCATGATCCCGCCCCTGGGGGCTGTCTCTTGGGGGTGCACCGATGATCCTTACCGTCACGCTGAACGCGGCGCTCGACGTCACGTACCACGTTCCGCGGCTGCATCCGCACGCCTCGCACCGGGTCACGGACGTGGCCGAGCGGCCGGGCGGCAAGGGCGTCAACGTGGCCCGGGTGCTGGCCGCGCTCGGCCACGAGGTCACGGCCACCGGCTTCCTGGGCGGACGTACCGGGGCGCTGGTGCGCGAGGGGCTGGCCAGCGGGACGCCGGCCGTCACCGACGCGTTCGTCCCCTGCGCCGGCACCACCCGGCGCACGCTCGCCGTGGTCGACGAAACCACCGGGGACACCACCCAGTTCAACGAGGCCGGGCCGGTGGTCTCGGCCGCCGAGTGGGCCGCCTTCCTCGAGCGCTACGCCGAGCTGGCGGCCACCGCCCGCGCGGTGGCGCTGTGCGGCAGCCTGCCGCCGGGCGTGCCGGTGGGCGCGTACGCGCAGTTGGTGCGGGCCGCCCGGGCGGCCGGGACGCCGGTCCTGCTGGACACCAGCGGGGAGGCCCTGCGGCGCGGGGTGGCGGCCCGCCCGGAGCTCATCAAGCCGAACGCGGCCGAGCTCGCGGAGCTGACCGGGTCCTGCGACCCGCTGCCCGCCACCCGCGACGCCCGCCGCCGGGGCGCCCACGCGGTGGTGACCTCCCTCGGCCCGGCCGGCCTGCTCGCGGTCACCCCGCAGGGCACCTGGCAGGCCGCCCCGCCGTACGCCGTCGCCGGCAACCCCACCGGCGCCGGGGACTCCGCGGTCGCGGGCCTCCTGTCGGCCCTCGCCGAGGACCTCGACTGGCCGAACCGCCTCACGCGCGCCGTCGCCCTCTCCGCCGCCACCGTCCGCTCCCGCACCGCCGGCGAGTTCGACCCGTCGACGTACGAATCCCTGCTCCCCGACGTCAGGGTGACGGTCGGTTAGCAGGGATCCGGGAGGACGGCCCGCCGGGCGGGCCGGGTGCCGCTAGCTGGTGGCGATCCAGAGCTGGTCGATGAGCGCGTCGCAGGAGTTGCCCTGCTCGCAGGAGACCTTGACGGTGTTGGTCCCCTTGTTCAGCTCGATGTTCGAGTAGGTGTTGGTCCAGCCCTTCTCGTAGTCGCCGGCCGGACCCTTCGCCCAGTTCTTCATGTTGATCGCGCGGATCTGGGCCTGGCCGTTGATCGTCAGCGTGGCGTTGGCGTCCGTCCCCGGAACGGCGTACGTCATGTGCAGCACGTACTTGCCGGCCTCCTTGACGTCGACCGTCCACGTCACCGACGCGCCGGTCGCGTTGAAGCCGCCGACGTACTGGCCGTTCTTGCCCTTGGCGCCGGGGACCGTGTTCTGGACGGTGGCGCCGCCCGCGAGGGCGAGGCCCTTGCCGGAGGCGGCGTCGGCCTTCGGCAGCTCGCCGGAGCCCGAGTCGGAGTCGGAGTCCGAGTCGGAGCCGCCGTCCTTGCCGGGGGTCGCCGGGGCCTGGGTGACCTTGTCGCTGGGGGCGTTCGCGTCGGTGCCCTTGTCCTTGTCCTTGTTGCCCGTGATGATCGCCACACTGATGCCGATGACGACGGCGCCGACCACCGCGACGGCGCCGATCAGCAGACCGCGCCGGCTGGAGCCGCCGCCGTGCCCGCCGTGCGGGGCCTGGTGCTGCGGGGGCTGCTGGCCGTACGACTGCTGCGGCGGCACGCCGTAGCCGGACTGGAGCGTCTCCGGGGCCGGGTAGTGGGGCTGGTGCGGCTGCTGCTGCGGCACCGGCCGCTGGCCGCCGTACTGGCGCTCGCCGACCGTGCGGACCTGGTTGTACGAGGTGCGCGGCACGCCGGGCTGCTGGCCGCCCGGGCCGGGGTAGCCGTAACCGCCGCCCTGGGCGGGTGGTGCTGCGCCGTTGGCTTTGCCGTCCGCGTAGAGGTAACCGAACGGGTCGTCGTCATCGGCAGCAGGGGCGCCGTTGTTCGGGCCGTTGTTCGCGGGCGTCATCGCGGGTCCACATCCTTTCGACCCGTGGGAGCCTACCTCGAACAGGCGCTCTCCCGGGCGGCTCCCGGTGTCCCGACCGTCCTTCACGGGCCCGATTCGGGACGGTGGAAGCCTTCGTTCCACCCCGTTGGGACAGACCTGTGACACATGTCAAGCCCCTGCGGGCAGCACGGCCGTCCGATCTGCCCCGCCGTCAGCCCGCCCTGCGGTGGGCCTTGGACCGCGACCTCTTCTCGATGTACATGCGTTGGTCCGCCGAACGCAGCACCTCGTCGGCCGACATCCCGCAGCTGGCCCAGCCGATGCCGAAGCTCGCGCCGACCCGGACCGCCCGCCCGTCCACCCGGATCGGCGGGATGATCGCGTTGCGCAGCCGCACCGCGAGATCGGCCGCGTCCGCCGCGCCCAGCCCGTCGGCGAGGACCACGAACTCGTCACCGCCCAGCCGGGCGACCGTGTCGCCGTCGCGCACGCCCGTGGTCAGGCGGCGGGCCACCTCGATGAGCACCGCGTCACCCGTGTGGTGGCCGAACCGGTCGTTGATCGACTTGAAGCCGTCGAGGTCGCAGAAGAGGACCGCGAGCCCCTTGGTCCCGTCGTCGATGTCGGTGGCCGGGGCCACGGTGTGCACGTGGTGGTCGTACGGGCCCGGGTCGGCGTTGGCGGACAGGTCGAAGGGGTCGGCGTAGGCGTCTCCCTGGAAGCCGTGCTCGCCGGCCCCCGGGAACCCGTGGTCGGCCGCCGGGAAGCCGTGCTCGCCGGTCAGGGCCTCCTCCGGGCGGCCGTCGTAGGCGGCGTCCAGGGCCTCCACCGCGCTCGCCCGCACCGACTGGGGCCGCCGGCACAGCCGGGCCGAGAGCCGGGCCCGCAGCTCGGCGCTGTTGGGCAGGCCGGTCAGGGAGTCGTGGCTGGCCCGGTGGGCGAGCTGGAGCTCGTGCCGCTTGCGCTCCTCGATGTCCTCGACGTGGGTGAGGAGGAAGCGCGGCCCGTCAGCGGCGTCCGCGACCACCGAGTTGCGCAGGCTGACCCACACGTACGTGCCGTCCCGGCGGCCCAGCCGCAGCTCGGCGCGGCCGCCCTCGGCGGAGGTGCGCAGCAGGGTGCCGATGTCCTCGGGGTGGACGAGGTCGGAGAAGGAGTAGCGGCGCAGTACGGAGGCCGGGCGGCCGAGCAGCCGGCACAGGGCGTCGTTGGTGCGCAGCAGCCGGCCGTGCTGGTCGCCGCCCATCTCGGCGATGGCCATGCCGCTGGGGGCGTACTCGAAGGCCTGCCGGAACGACTCCTCGCTGGCCCGCAGCGCCTGCTGTTCGCGCTCCAGCCGGACCAGGGCCCGTTGCATGTTCGCGCGCAGTCGTGCGTTGCTGATCGCAATGCCCGCCTGGAAGGCGTACATCTGCAGTGCCTCGCGGCCCCAGGCGCCGGGGCGGCGGCCGTTGCGCGGTCTGTCCACCGAAATGACACCCAGAAGTTCCCCGCCGGACGCATACATGGGGGCGTAGAGCCGGTCCTCGGGGTGCCACTCGTCCTCGAAGCGCGGATCGGGTCCGTCGGTGTGCCACTGGGGCACGTCGTCCTCGATGAGGACCCAGCCCTCGGTGTGCGGGATGAACCGCAGGCCGTCCCAGGCCTCGCCCATGGACAGGCGGCGCTCCCAGGAGGCGCGGGAGCCGACGCGGCCGGTGATCAGGGCCTCGGCAGAGGCGTCACCCGCGAAGGCGGCGACGACGAGGTCGCCGTCGGGGCGTACGAGATTGACGCAGGCGAGCTCGTAGCCGAGGCCCACGACAATGCCGTCCACGACCGTCTGCAGAGTGTCGGCCAGGCTCCTGGCCGTGTTCAGCTCGGCCACCACCTGGTGCAGCTGCCGCAGGGTCGCAAGACGGACGTACGGCTCCGACTCGGTCTCCATCGCTCGCTCTCCCCGAGACCTCGACAGCAACTCCAGGTTCGTCATCGTCGTTTCGTTGCGGTGTCCCATCCACTGAATCACAGTGAGCTGTTCCGCCGGTACACAGGGTCAACAAATCTTGCCCTCTGTGACTCAAGTCACATGAGATGAAGAGTGCTCCAGGGTAAGGGGCGCCGGAGCGTCGACCGCTCCCCCTCGTTCCCGGCGGCAAACGATACGCCGCCGGACCTAGGACGGACGTCCGGACGCCTCCGACCGGGGCCCGATGTGGCGGGCGGGGGCCGACACTAGCGTCTGTGGCGTGCTGAAGACGAGACCCGAGACCCCCGCCGCCCCGGTCGGCCCGCCGACCCCCGCCACCCCTCATGCTGAAGGGGTGAGCGATGAGGAGTTCCGCGCCGCGATGTCCCGGCTGGCCGCGGGCGTGGTGCTGGTCACGGCCCAGGAGCCGCCGCTGGCGGAGGGCGGTCCGCGCGGCGAGGACGTCGGCATGACCGCCACCGCCTTCATGTCCGTCTCCCTGGACCCGCCGCTGGTCCTGGTGAGCCTGCGCGAGGGCTCACGGATGGACGACCTGCTGGACGAGCAGCCCCTGTGGGGGGTGTCGCTGCTCTCCGAGGCCCAGCGGCACGTGGCCGGGCGGTTCGCGATGAAGGGGCGGATCAGCGACCGGCTGCTGTTCGCCGACCTGCCGTACGCGCGGGGCGAGCTGTGCGGGGCACCGCTGATGGGCGGCGCACTGGCCACGCTCGAGTGCCGTACGGAGTCACGGGTGCCGGCCGGCGACCACACCCTGGTGATCGGCCGGGTGCTGCGGGCGCAGGTGCCCCCCGTCGAGGGCGGCCCGCTGACGTACTTCCGGGGCCGCTACCGGCAGCTGGGGAACTGACGCCCCGCACCGGGCGCGCCCCACCGAGGGGGCGCTACCAATCGCGGCCGCTGCGGCCGCGCTTCGTCTCGGAGCGGGCCTTCTTCTCGCGCAGCCGACGCTCGTTGATGCCGCGGGGGATCTTCGTGGCACGGCGCGGCTTGGGCGGCGGGGCGGTCGCCTCCGCCAGCAGCGAGGCGAGCCGGACCAGGGCCATCTCGCGGTTGCGCCACTGCGAGCGGTGCTCGGAGGCGCGTACGGCGACGACGCCGCCGGTGAGGCGGGAGGCCAGGCGCTCCAGCGCCCGCCGCTTCCAGACCTCCGGCAGCGCCTCGGTGGCGGCGAGGTCGAACAGCACCTCGGCGGCCGAGTCGGAGGTGTTGACGTGCTGGCCGCCGGGCCCGGAGGAGCGCGAGAAACGCCACTGGAGCTCCGCCTCCGGAAGGACGACGGAACCGCGGATGACGTGGGGACCGGACATGGCCCCATCATCCCGTCCCGGCCCGCGGCCCGTCACCCGGTTTTGCCCCGGCCCGTCACCCGGTTCCACCCCCTGGCGTCCGTACGGGCGGGAACACGCGCGGGAACCGGCGCACCCCCTCCCGGCGTTATGCCCATCAGCGGTAGCTTGGCCGACGTCCGGCCACGGCGCCGGTCCACAAGGACGACGAAAGGGACACCCAGATGCCAGTGAGCCTCTCCAAGGGCGGCAACGTCTCGCTTACCAAGGAGGCGCCCGGCCTCAGCGCGGTCACGGTCGGCCTCGGCTGGGACGTCCGCACCACCACCGGCGTGGACTTCGACCTCGACGCGTCCGCCATCGCGGTCAACGCGACCGGCAAGGTCGTCTCCGACGGCCACTTCGTCTTCTTCAACAACCGGTCCACCCCGGACCAGACCATCGTCCACACCGGCGACAACCGCACCGGCGAGGGCGCGGGCGACGACGAGGCCATCAACGTCAACCTCGGGGGCCTGCCCGCCGACGTCGACAAGATCGTCTTCCCGGTCTCCATCTACGACGCCGACTCCCGCGGCCAGAACTTCGGCCAGGTGCGCAACGCGTACATCCGCGTCGTCAACCAGGCCGGCGGCGCCGAGATCGCCCGCTACGACCTCTCCGAGGACGCCGCGACCGAGACCGCCATGGTCTTCGGCGAGCTCTACCGCAACGGCGCCGAGTGGAAGTTCCGCGCCGTCGGCCAGGGCTACGCCTCCGGCCTGGTGGGCATCGCCCAGGACTTCGGCGTCAACGTCTGAGCCGCCCGCGACGCATGAGCCTCGAAGCCCTCTCCGGCCGTCCCCGGAGGGGGCTTCGCGCTACCGTGCGCGGGTGATCCTGGAAACCCTCGCCCCCACCGACGGCGCCCTGCCCGGACCCGTACTCACCGAGGTCACGGCCCTGTACGCCGGCAACCGCGCCTTCTTCGAGCTCAGCGGCGACTTCCCCGACCCCGACCGGATCACCGTCGACCAGGTCGCCCGCGCCCTCGCCGACGAACTCGCCACCGAGGGCGCCGAGATCCTGCTGGCCCGCTCCGAGGGCCGCCTCGTCGGCCTGGCCGCCACCCTCGCCCACCACCCCTCCCCCGACGACCCCGACCCCTGGATCGGGCTGCTCCTCGTCGACGCCGGATCCCACCGCCGGGGCCACGGCCGCCGACTCGCCGCCCTGGTCGAGGACCGCTTCCGCACGGCCGGCCGGACCGGACTGCGCCTGGCCGTCCTGGAGACCAACCCCCGGGCGCTGGCCTTCTGGACCGCCCAGGGCTACGCGCTCCTGCGCCGCGCCCCCGACCGCGAACTCGGCCGCCCCTGCCTGGTCCTGCGCAAGCCGCTCTGAACCCGCTCAGCGGTGGTCGGGCTTGCCGTCGCCCTCCAGCCAGACCCGCCAGATCGCCGACAGGTCCTCGCCGGTGGTGCGGTCGGCGTACGCAGTGAAGTCGGCCGTGCTCGCGTTGCCGTGCCGGCGCGCCGCGGCCCAGCCGCGCAGCAGCGCGAAGAAGGCCTCGTCACCGACCTTCTGACGGATCTTGTGGAGCACCATCGCACCGCGGTAGTAGACCGGGTCGTCCGAGATGTGCTCCGGGCCCGGCGGATCCGCCGGCGGGAAGTCCCAGTAGGAGCCGTCCGCCTCCGGATCGACGTCGGTGTCCTCGTCGTAGAAGGCGTCGAAGCGCTCCTCGGCCGTCACCCCGCCCCGGTCCTCCGCCCACAACCACTCGGCGTACGTGGCGAAGCCCTCGTTGAGCCACATGTCGCGCCAGGACTTCGGGGAGACCGAGTTGCCGAACCACTGGTGGGCCAGCTCGTGCACCATCAGGTCCGCGTCGGGCGCGCCCGAGAACACCGGCCGGGTCTGGGTCTCCAACGCGTACCCGAGCGTCCCGTCGGGCACCACGATGGCACCGACCGAGGAGAACGGGTACGGGCCGAACCGGCGCGAGCCCCAGGCCACCACGTCCGGGATGCGGGCGAGCGCCGGGGCGCTCTTCTTGACGAGCTTGGGGTCCACCGCCGTGTAGACGGGGACGGCCGACGGCGCCGCCCCGGCCGACCCTCCGGTGCCGGCCGCACCCGGCGAGGTCCGCACGTCGTAGCGGCCGATCGCGACGGTCGCCAGGTAGCTGGCCATCGGCTCGGCGGCGTGCCACTGGAAGACCGACCGGCCCGCGCGCTCGGTGCGCGCCTTCAGCACCCCGTTCGAGACCGCCTCGTACCCCTTCGGGACGGTGATCTCCACGTCGTACAGCGCCTTGTCGCTGGGGTGGTGGTTGCCCGGGAACCAGGCCATCGAACCGACCGGCTCGCCGACCGCGACCGCACCGTCCGCGGTCTCGATCCAGCCCTCCTCCGACCCGTCCGGATCCTCGATCGTCCTGGGCACGCCCGAGTAGTGCACGACGGTGCGGAAGGTCCGGCCCTTCACCAGGTCGCCCGCCGGACGGACCGTCAACTCCTGCCCGGCCCGGTTGAACCGCGCGCCCTTGCCGTCGACCTCGACCTCGTCGACCTCCATGCCGTCGAAGTCGAGGTGGAAGCTGCTCAGCGCCTGCTCGGCGGTCGCGGTGATCTCGGCGGTGCCGGTCAGGCGGCCGGTGTCGGGGACGTAGTCGAGCCGGATCCCGTAGTGGTCGACCTGGTAGCCGCCGTTCCCGGCCTTCGGGAAGTACCGGTCGCGCAGGCCCGCCGCACCGGGGCTGCCGTCCACCGGGCCACCGCTGCAGCCCGTGGCCAGTCCGAGGACCAGGAGGACGGCGAGGGCGGGGGCGGTGCGGGGGGCGGTGCGTCGGAGGTCCACACGGACGATCCTAAGCTCCGCCCCCGGCCCGGCTACTTGGTGACGGCGTCCACGCCGGCCTGGGCGAACTTCTCGTCCAGGGTGCCGCTGGGGGCGCCGGCCACGCCGATGCCGGCGATCGGCGCGCCCTTGACCTGCACCGGGGTGCCTCCGGCCAGGAACAGCGTGCCCGGGATGTCCTTCAGGTTCGGCGTCTGCGCCAGACGGCCCGCGAGCACCGAGGTCGGCGCGTTCCACGACACGGCGGTGTACGCCTTGCGCTGCGCGGACTCGTACGACTGCGGGCCCGCACCGTCGCCACGGAGGGTGACGACCGTGTTGCCGTTGCGGTCGACCACGGCCACGGTGACCCGCTGGCCCTCGGCCTCGGCCGCGTCCAGCGCCGCCCGGGCCGCCTCGGTGGCCGCGTCGATCGACAGGTGCGTGCTGGTGACCAGGGCCTGCGGCTGGGCGTCGTCCTTCTTCGCCACGGCGGCCGGGGCCGCGTTGGCGCTCACCGCGCCGACGGTCACGGCAGCGGCCACGGCCGCCAGGCCGACACCGGTGACGATGCGGGTACGGGTCCGGGTGCGGGCGGCACGGGCGGCGGCGGTGGGGGCGGTGGGGCTGGTGGCCACGGTGGCTCCTCGGTTCCTCGGTTCGGATGGCGACGCCGGCGCGTCGGTGGTCGGCCGGGTCGGTCGTCCCGTTCCGGCTTCCCTTCGATCCTGGCCGGGAGGGGGTCCGCCCCCATCGCCGTACCGGCTCGGCCCCGGCGGCCCGCCGGCTGACGCGGGGGTCGACCGATCGGCTGATGCGCCCGGGCCCCGGGCGCGGCACCGTGGCACCTTCCGCCCCGTACGCGCCCCCGCACAGGTGGAGGATGGCGACGGGACCGAAGCCACGAAGGAGTCACAAGGTGCGGAAGGTGTGGTCGACACCGCCGGAGCGGGCCGCGGACCCGGCGGAGGGACCGAGCCGGGCGGCCCTGGCCGTCGTCATGCACGGGGCGTTCTTCGCCCTGCTCGGGGCCTCCCTCGCCCGCTTCCTGCTCCGCCACCCCGCCGACCCCCGCACCCCCTGGGTGATCGCCCTGAGCATCGCCGTGGCCCTGCTGTACGTCCTCGGGCCCGCCCTCGGAGCCGCCCCCACCCCCCGCCGCCTCGGCTGGCTCGCCCTGGTGATCGCGTCCTGGGTGGTCCTCGTCCTGCTGGCACCCAGCTTCGCCTGGTGCGCGGTCCCCCTGTTCTACACGGCACTGCGCACCCTGCCGCCCCGGGCGGCCGTGGTGCTCGTGGCGGCCCTGACCGCGCTCGTGGTCGCCGCCCAGCTGGAGCTGGCGAGCGGCGCCTTCGACCCGACCCTGGTCCTGGCCCCGCCCGCGGTGGCCGCCCTGGCCACAGCCGTCTTCGTCCACATGGAACGGCAGGCCCAACGCCAGCGCGACCTCATCGACGACCTCATCCGCACCCGCCGCGAGCTCGCCGCCACCGAACGGCGCGAGGGCACCCTCGCCGAACGCCAACGGCTCTCCATGGAGATCCACGACACCCTCGCGCAGAACCTCTCCAGCCAGCAGATGCTGCTCCAGGCAGCGGACCGCACCTGGGACACCGACCGCGAGGCCGCCCACCGGCACGTCCGCACCGCCTGCGAGATCGCCGGCCGCGGCCTGGCCGAGGCGCGACGCCTCGTCCACGACCTGGCCCCCTCGGAACTCGCCGGTGGAGCCCCCCTGGCCGACGCCCTGCGGGCCCTGGACGCCGGCCCCGAGGTCACCGTCCGCTTCCACCTCGAGGGCACCCCCGTGGACCTCCCGGAACGCACGAAATCGGCGCTGCTGCGCATCGCGCAGGGTGCGCTGGCGAACGTGCGCGAGCACGCCGACGCCCGTACCGCCGCCCTGACCCTGTCGTTCCTGGGCGACCAGGTGGTCCTGGACATCGCCGACGACGGCCGCGGCATGACCCCACCGGAAGCCGCGGGAACCGCCGCCCCCGGCACCACGCGCGGCCACGGCCTGCCCGCCATGCGGGCCCGCGCCCACCAGCTCGGTGGCACCCTGGCGGTGGAGTCCACCCCCGGCGAAGGCACCGTGCTGTCCGTCTCGATCCCCCTGGAGCCCACCCCATGAGCCCGACGACGATCCTGCTGTGCGACGACCACGTGGTCGTACGGGCCGGCCTGCTGGCCCTGCTCGGCAGCGAACCGGACATCGAGGTGCTCGGCGAGGCCGGCAGCGGCGCCGAAGCGGTGGCCCTGGCCGAGCGGCTGCGCCCGGACGTGGTCCTCATGGACCTCCAGCTCGGCGAGGGCATCGACGGCGTGGAAGCGACCCGCCGGATCACCGCACTGCCCGCCCCCGCCCCCCACGTCCTGGTCCTGACCACGTACGACACGGACGCCGACATCACCCGCGCGATCGGCGCCGGCGCCACCGGCTACCTGCTGAAGGCCGAGCGCCCCGAGGAACTCTTCGCAGCCATCCACGCGGCCGCCCAGGGCCGCACGACGCTCTCGCCCCCGGTCGCCAGCCGGGTCATGGCCCGCATGCGCGGCACCCGCCCGACGCTGACGGAACGCGAACTGGACATCCTCCGACAGCTGGCCCGCGGCCTGGGCAACCGCGAGATCGCCCGCGCCCTCTTCATCAGCGAGGCCACGGTCAAGACCCACCTGGGCCGCATCTACGACAAACTCGGCGTGGACACCCGCTCGGGCGCGGTGGCGGTCGCCAAGGAACAACGCCTCCTCCCGTAGGGCCCACCGGCCGACGGCGAAGGCGTCACCGGCCGACCGGCCTCAGGCACCCCCGTGGCCACCCCCGTCGAAGGGCCACGCCTCGATGTCGCGGTAGCGGATCGGCCCCGGACCCCGACCGAAGTCGCTCCCCACCAGGTGCAGCCGCTCGGCCCGCCAGACCCGCCCGCTGAACGCGGCGAGCCCGGCCGCGGCCGCCACCGCACTGGCGGCGTCGTCGCGGCGGGTCCGGGCCAGCGTCAGGTGGGGCCGCAGCGGCCGGTCCGGGAAGTCGATCCCGCACTCCTTCACCACCGCCCGCACCTCCTCCGTGAGCCGGTGCAGCCCCTCCAGGTCCCCGTCGATCCCGGTCCAGAACACCCGCTCGTCGAAGTGCCCGCCGCCCCGCAGGGCCAGCCGTACGGGCCCGCGCGCCGCCGCCAGCTCCGCCAGCGGCGCCCTCAGCAGCGGCACGGCGGAATGCGGCAGCTCGCCCAGGAACGCCAGGGTGATGTGCCAGTCCTCGATGCGGTTCCACCGCATGCGCGGGTAGGCCTCGTAGGCGGGCCGCAGCTCCCGCGCCAGCTCGTCCTTCGCCTCGTCGGGCGGGGCGAGGGCTATGAACACGCGGGTGGTCGACGACCGGGACTCTTCACTCACGATGCCTTGGTACACCACGCCGTCCCGCACCGGTCCCGCCGGCCCTCCAGCAACCCGGCCCCCCGATCCCCCGATCTCGCGGCCCGCACCAGCTCACCCACACCGGCCGGCCCTCCAGCACACCCGGGCCGCACGTCCTCGGCGGTGGCAGGCGGGTCTCGTGGTGTGTGGGGAAGGCGCTTGACCGCCCATGGCAGGCTGGTCCGGAGGCAGGCCCGGGCCTGGGGTGGCCGAAGGCCAGGGCCGAAGGCCCCGAAGCCCCAGGGGTGGGCCTGCCGCAGGGCCTGCAGGCCATGGGCGGTCAAGCGCCGAGGGGACCCACACACCACGGGACCCGCCCCCGAAGCGAGCCGCCCGAAGCCCCCGCCCCTCCCACGCAGCCACCCCCCTGCCCCTCTCCGCCCACCCACCCGCACGCCCACCCGCACGCACGGCCACCCACCCACCCACCACCCACCCGCATGCCCACCGACATCGGTATCCGGACAGCAAGTAGCACTGGGCGGCCATCTTCACCGCCGCCCCCTGCCGGTAGCCCGCCTTCCGCGGGACGCTCCCCCTCGCGCACGCCCCCCACGGCTCAGCGAAGGAGACCGCGTGTCCTCCCAGTCCCCCGCCTTACGCGCCGGCACGGCCCCCCGCCGCCGGACCCGCGCACTGCTCGCCCCCGCCGCCGCCCTCACCGCGTTCGCGGCCCTCGCGGCCCAGCCGGCCCTGGCCGCCACGAGCGGCCACGCCTCGACCTCGGCCTCGCACTCGGCCTCGACCTCCCCGAGCAGCCGGGCACCCGCCGCGGTCCCCGTCGCGCTCCGCGCCGCGGGCACCGGCCACAGCCAGTACAGCGGCACCGTCGCGCTCGGCACGTTCTTCAACGGCAGCCTGTACGAGCTCCACGACAAGACCCGCGGCGGCCAGAAGACGTACGACATGCGCGGCAGCAGCCCCGGGGCGCCGGTGCTGTTCACCGACCCCGACAACACCTGGGGCGACGGCACCGCCCGCAACCGTCAGACCGCCGCCGTCGACGCCCACTACGGCGCCGCCGTGACCTGGGACTTCTACCGGGCCGCGTTCGGCAGGAGCGGCCCCCGGGGCGACGGCCGGGGCGTGAACTCCCGTGTCCACGCGGGCCTGGGCGGCGGCAACGCGTACTGGTCCGACGCCTGCGGCTGCGTCACCTACGAGGACACCTCCGACGGGCGCCCGTTCATCTCGCTCGACATCGTCGGTCACGAGATCGCCCACGGACTCACGGCCGCCACGGCGAACTTCCTCTACTCGGGAGAGCCCGGCGGCCTGAACGAGGCCACCTCCGACATGCTCGCCACGGCCGGGGAGTTCTTCGCCGACAACCCCGCCGACCCGGGCGACTACCTCATCGGCGAGCAGATCCACGGCAGCGCGCTGCGCAGGATGGACCGCCCCAGCAGCGACGGCCGCTCCCCCGACTACTGGTCCAAGGACCTGGGGGGAATGGACCCCCACTACTCCTCCGGGCCGGCCGTCCACTTCTTCTACCTGCTCGCCGAGGGCAGCGGACCCAAGGTCATCAACGGCGTGGCGTACGACTCCCCGACGTACGACGGCTCGAAGCTGCTGGGGATCGGGCGGGACGCCGCGACCCGGATCTGGTACCACGCCCTGACCACGTACATGACCTCGACGACGAACTACGCCAAGGCCCGCAGCGCGACCCTCGCCGCCGCGGCCGCCCTCTACGGCACCGGTTCGCCGCAGGTCAACGTGGTGGCCGCGACCTGGGCCGCGGTCAACGTGAAGTAGCCCGGAGACCCGGGCCCCCGTCTCACGGGCCGCGCGAGGACGACACCGCGCGGCCCGTGACACCATCGGGTACGTGCTCGACATCGGCTACTCCCTCTCCTCGCGCTTCCCGGACCCGCCGCAGACCGACTACCGGTCCGCCGACATCCGGTCGCTGCGCCACGACCTCTTCTGCGGCGACGTCTACCTCGCCGACACCAAGGAGGACCGCGAGCTGTCCACAGCCTGGGGATGGGTGCCGGTGCTCGACTTCGCGTGGGCGCTGTGCGACATCGTCGAGCAGCTCGACCAGGACCCGCGCGGCAGCCGCGCCGCCCGGAGCCAGTACGCCGAGCTGGACTTCACCGAGTCCGCCGACCGCATGCTCTTCGAGCGCCGCTTCGGCTGGGTGGACGTCGAGGCCGACTGGATGCCGGCCGAGGAGCCCCCGCTGACCTTCGGCCACGCCCTCCTGCGCCGCGAGGCCCGCGACTTCCTGCACGACCTGATCGCGGACCTCACCGACATGCACGAAGGCCTGGCCGACAACCCCCACCTGTGGACGCTCCAGGCCCGCTTCCCCCGGGTCCCCTGAGCGAACCCACCCGAACCAGCCCGACCCACCCGGCCCTACCCCTCCACCCGCACCCCCAGCCGAGCCGCGAAGGCCGGGGCCAGATCCAGCAGCTGCGCCGGGCTGATCACGGCGCCCGCCAGGCCCTCGACGCCCCGGGCGATGCCCAGCTCCGCAGCCTCCCGCAGGTCGACGTCGGCCATCCGCGCACCGGTGAAGTCCGCACCGCGCAGCACGCAGCCGCGGAACCCGACCCGCGTGAGTTCCGCGTTCCCGAAATCCGGCTCCACCAGGACGACGCCCTCGAAGACCACGTCCTTCAGGACGGCCATCCGCAGGTTCAGGTAGTCGATCTTCCCGCCCCGGAAGACCACCCGCTCCAGCGAGGCGCCGTGCAGCTGCGTCCCGCCCAACCGCGCTTCCACGACCTCCACGTCCCGCAGCGAGCCCCGGGACAGGTCGGTGCCCACCCCCCGCACGCCCTCCCACAGCGAGTCGAGCACGCGCGCACGCGCCAGGCCCGCCTCGTCGAGCGCGCAGCCCCGCAGCGCGCAGTCCATGAACCGCGCCCCGACCGCCTCCTGGCCGGCGAAGTCCTCGTCCACGAACTCCAGCCCGTCGTAATCCCCGTCCGGCTCCAGCTCCCCGCCGTCCCACCGGCGCAGCTCGGGCAGGACCAGCTCCGGCCGCCGCGCGGCCGTCACCGCACCACCACCCGCACCACCCGCACCACGCCCACCACCGCGGCCACTGCCCGAACCTCCACGGCCACCGCCCGTACCACCACTTCGCACCATGTCCCCATCGTGGCCCGCCCCACTGACAGCCCGCATGACAGCTCGCCTCCCCAGCCGTGTCACATCCGGGCCCCCGCGGCTGTCTCCTGTGCGCACGCACCACCCGGAGACCGGACCAGTGCCAGGGAGACAGCACATGCAGCAGCTCACCGTCATCGGCGGCGGATTCGCCGGACTCACCGCCGCCGTCAGCGCCGCGGAGGCGGGCGCCCGCGTCACCCTCTACGAGGCCCACCGCACGCTCGGCGGCCGCGCCCGTACCGCCCGGGGCCCCTACCGCGTGAACGAGGGCCCGCACGCCTTCTACCGGTGCGGCCCCCACTGGTCCTGGCTCACCGCCCGCGGCCTGACCGGCCCGCTCGCCCCGGTCCCCCTGCGCGACGCGGCCGCGCTGCGCCTCCACCACGGCGGGCGGCTCCGCACACTGCCCCCGCGCGCCCTGCTGCGGCTGGCGCTCCGCCCGGTCGCCGACGCACCGGTCGACCGCGACTTCCACTCCTGGGCCGCCGGCCTGGTCGGCGCCGACGGGGCCCGGGCCGTCGCGAACCTCCTCGCCGTGGCCCTCTTCCACCACGACGTCGGCTCGCTCTCCGCCGCCTTCGTGCAGGAGCGGCTGCGCCGGGTGGCGAAGCTCCCGCCCGAGGCCGTCTTCCCGCGGGGCGGCTGGCAGTCGGTCACCGACCGGATGGCGGACCGCGCCCGCTCGCTCGGCGTCCGCATCGAGACCGGCGCACGCATCGACGCGCTGCCCGCGGGCGGCGGCCCGGTGGTGGTCGCCACGTCGCTGGCCGCGGCCCGGACCCTGCTCGGGGATCCGGCGCTGACCTGGCAGAGCGGCCGTACGGTCCTGCTCGACCTCGCGCTGCGCGAGCGCCGCGGGGACCCGTACGCGATCTCCGACCTCGACGCGCCGGGGTGGTTCGAGCGGTTCACCGCCCAGGACCGCTCCCTCGCCCCCGCCGGTCAGTCACTGGTGCAGGCGCAGCTGCCGATCGCCCCGGGGCAGCACCGGGCCGTGGCCGTCGCCCGCGCCGAGCGGGTGCTCGACCTCGGCTTCCCGGGCTGGCGGGACCGGTCGGTGTGGCGGCGCGAGGCCGTCGCGGACGGCCGGACCGGCGCACTGGACCTGCCCGGCACCACCTGGCGGGACCGGCCCGCCATCGACCGGGGCGACGGCGTCTACCTCGCGGGCGACCAGGTGTCGGCACCCGGCGTGCTCAGCGAGGTGTCGTTCAACAGCGCGATCGAGGCCGTCGCCCTCGCGATGCGCGCCACCGCACGACCGCACGCACGGACCCGCACGACCGGAACCACCGGAACCACCGGAACCGCAGGAACCACCATCACCAAGACCACCGGCGCTTGACCTCAAGCGCAGTTGAGGCTGTTGGCTCGTCACCGCACCGCCCACCCAAGCCCACCCACCACCCGCCCACGCCCACGCCCACCCACCCCCCACCACTCACCAACAGCCGCCCCACCAGCACCAGGAGCACCCCATGCAAGCCATCCGCCTCCACGCCTTCGGCCCAGCCGAGAACCTCACCTACGAAAAGGCCGACGACCCGGTCCCCGGCCCCGGCCAGGTCCGCATCGCCGTCGCCGCCGCCGGCGTGCACCTGCTCGACACCGCGCTGCGCGAGGGCTTCCAGGGCCCGCTCCCCGCCCTCCCCGAACTCCCCACCATCCCCGGCCGCGAGGTGGCCGGCACCGTCGAGGCGCTCGGCGAGGGCACCGACCCGGACTGGCTGGGCAAGCGGGTCGTCGTCCATCTCGGCACGGTCCCCGGCGGCTACGCCGAACTCGCCGTCACCGACGCCGCCCGGCTGCACGCGATACCGGAGGGCCTGGACCCCTCGGCGGCCGTCGCCATGATCGGCACCGGCCGGACCACCATGGGGATCCTGCAGTTCACCGCCCTCGGCCCGGAGTCGGTCGTGCTCGTCCCGGCCGCCGCCGGCGGCATCGGCACCCTCCTGGTGCAGTACGCCCGCCACGCCGGCGCCACCGTCGTCGGCCTGGCCGGCGGCCCCGTGAAGGCGGCCGCCGTGGCGGCGAACGGCGCCGACCTCGCCGTCGACTACGACGCCCCCGACTGGCCCGATCGGGTACGGGAGTTCCTCGGCGACCGGCGCGCCACCGTGGTCTTCGACTCGGTCGGCGGCGAGCCCGGCCGCGCCGCCGTGGACCTGCTCGGCCCCGGCGGACAGCACCTCGTCTTCGGCTGGTCCAGTGGGGGCGTGCACGAAGGCGGCCCGCTGACCTTCACCGAGCAGGAGCTGGCCGAACGGGGCATCACCTCCGAGTCCGTCCTCGGCCCGGCGATGCTCGGGAAGGCGGGCGGCGACAACCCCGTACGGGTGCTCGAGACCCGCGCCCTCGCCGAGGCCGCCGCGGGCCGCCTCGTACCGGCCGTACAGCGCTTCCCCCTCGCCGAGGCCGCCGCGGCCCACCGCGCGCTGGAGGGCCGGGCCACCATGGGCAAGGTGGTGCTGGAGCCGTGAAGGACGTCTCACGCAACGGGATCCGGCGCCACCGCGCGCCGACGGCTCCCTACCCTGGCCCCATGATCCGTACCGCCACCCCGGCCGACGTCCCCGTCATCCACGCCATGGTCCGCGAGCTCGCGGACTACGAGAAGGCCCTCCACGAGGCGCGGGCCACCGAAGAGCAGCTGCACACGGCGCTGTTCGGCGAGCACCCGGCCGCCTTCGCCCACATCGCCGAGACCGCCGACGGCGAGGCCGCCGGCTTCGCGCTGTGGTTCCTCAACTTCTCGACCTGGGTCGGCGTCCACGGCATCTACCTGGAGGACCTGTACGTACGTCCCGAGCACCGCGGCGGCGGCCACGGCAAGGCCCTCCTCACCGAGCTCGCCCGCATCTGCGTCGACCGCGGCTACGGGCGCCTGGAGTGGTCGGTGCTCGACTGGAACGAGCCGTCCATCAAGTTCTACGAGTCGCTGGGCGCCCGCCCCCAGGACGAATGGACGGTCTACCGCCTCACCGACGGGGCCCTCACCGCCCTCGGCTCCGCACCCGACCGGACCTGACCGGACCGCCCGGACACACGGACCGCTTTCCGCCCCGCTTTCCCGACAGCCTGCCCGTTGGCACCACACGCGCCACCGGGGTACCAACACCCCATGAGCGCGACGAGCCCCAGCCCCACACCGCAGCCGGTCAACGGCGGGATCTCCTTCTGGTACGCCCAGGACGGCACGCCCCCGCCCCGCGAACCCCTCCCCGGCGACGCGACGGCCGACGTCTGCGTCGTCGGGGGCGGCTACACGGGCCTGTGGACGGCGTACTACCTCAAACGAGCCGCCCCCGACCTCCGCGTCACCGTCCTGGAGCAGAAGTTCTGCGGCTACGGCGCCTCCGGCCGCAACGGCGGCTGGCTCTACAACGGCATCGCCGGCCGCGACCGGTACGCCCGCCTGCACGGCCACGAGGCAGCCGTCCGCCTCCAGCGGGCCATGAACGACACCGTCACCGAGGTCGTCGAAACCGCCGCCAAGGAGGCGATCGACGCCGACGTCCACCGCGGCGGCGTCCTCGAAGTCGCCTACACCCCCGCCCAGCTCGCCCGCCTCAAGGCCTTCCACGCCACCGAACTCTCGTACGGCGAATCCGACCGGGAGCTCTACGGCGCCCGCGAGACCGCCGCCCGCATCCGCGTCACCGGCGCCGTCGGCTCCTCGTGGACCCCGCACGGCGCCCGCATCCAGCCCGCCCGGCTCGTCCGGGGCCTCGCCGACGCCTGCGAGCGCCTCGGCGTCGTCATCCACGAGTCCACCCCGGTCACCGACATCGCCCGCGGCCGCGCCACCACCCCGTACGGCACCGTCCGCGCCCCCTACGTACTGCGCTGCACCGAGGGCTTCACGGCCAGCCTCAAGGGCCACAAGCGGGCCTGGCTCCCGATGAACTCCTCCATGATCGTCACCGACCCCGTCCCGACCGCCCTCTGGGACACCATCGGCTGGTCCGGCCGCGAAGCGCTCGGCGACATGGCCCACGCCTACATGTACGCGCAGCGCACCGCCGACGACCGCATCGCGATCGGCGGACGCGGGGTCCCCTACCGCTACGGCTCCCGCACCGACAACGACGGCCGCACCCAGCCCGCCACCGTCGACGCCCTGCGCGAGATCCTCGTCCGCTTCTTCCCGCAGCTCGCCGGCACCGGCATCGCGCACGCCTGGTCGGGCGTCCTCGGCGTCCCGCGCGACTGGTGCGCCACCGTCACCCTCGACCGCGCCACCGGCCTGGGCTGGGCCGGCGGCTACGTCGGCTCCGGCGTCGCCACCGCCAACCTCGCCGGCCGCACCCTGCGCGACCTCGTCCTCCAGGACGCCGGCCGGGGCGGCCCCACCGAGCTCACCGACCTGCCCTGGGTGGGGCACGCCGTGCGGGGCTGGGAGCCGGAGCCCTTCCGCTGGCTCGGCGTCCACGCCCTCTACGCCGCCTACCGCGCCGCGGACCGCCGGGAGGCCGCCACCCACAGTGCGGTGACGACCCCCCTGGCCCGCGTGGCGGACCGCATCAGCGGCCGCCACTGAGGCCCTCCGGCACGAGAACCCGGGCGATCAGAACACCAGGTCGCCCTTCGCCCAACCCGAGTCGATCTTCACCCGGGCCGCGAAGGGCGCCCCGGTCCGCCCGGTCCCCTTCATCAGCCACACCGCACCGGTCCCGTCCACGGCCACCGCGTCCGGACGCCCGTCCGAGGTCAGGTCCCCCGGCACCACGAGTGCCCCGTACGCCGACCAGCCCGTCGCCGCCTTGACCCGGGGCGCGAACGGCGCCGCCGCCCTGCCCGTCCCCTTCAACAGCCACACCGCACCGGACGCGTCCCGCGCCAGCAGGTCCGCCCTGCCGTCGCCGGTCAGGTCCGAGCCGCCGACCAGGGCGTCGTAGCCCTTCCAGGAACCGGCCAGCTTCGCCCGCGGCTCGAACGGCGCCTTCGGCACCCCCGTCCCCCGGTACAGCCACAGCACGCCGGCCTTGTCGCGGGCGACGAGGTCGGCCTTGCCGTCCCCGGTCAGGTCACCGGCACCGGCCAGCAGGTCGTACGCGTTCCAACCGCCACCGACCTTCTTCGGGTCCCAGAAACCACCCCCGTGCTCGGGATCGGAGAAGTCGAAGTTCCACAGCACGCCCGCGGCGTCCCGGGCCACCACCGGACCCCCCGTGCCCTGCACGGTCAGCGGCGCCAGCTTCGCGAGGGCCGTGTACTTGCCCCACTCGTCGCCCATCTCGTCCGCCCGCTCGAAGGGGTGCGCGGCCCGTCCGGTGCCGATGTGCGCCTTGAGCTTCCCGGCCGTGTCACGCCGCAGCAGCTGGTACCGCTCGTGCACCGGGGTCCCCCCGCGCACGCCGAACGTGCCGTTGCTGCCGGCGTCACCCCAACCCGAGGTGTAGACGTTGTAGTTCGTGACGGCATCGATCTTCCAGGCCGGGCTCTTCGCGTTCGCCGTCAGCCGGTACGTGATCTTCACGTCACCCGGCCGGACGTTGCAGACGAAGCCCTCCCACGTCAACTCGCCCCGATGGACCACGCAGTCGGTCGCACCGGCACCGGCACGCACCGAGACCAGCTCCACCTTCAACTCGTCCGGGTCCCACGGCCGGAAGCCGGTGTGCGGACCGAAACCGAGCGACAGCACGCCCTTGTCGATCGCGTGCACCGACACCGTGTGCGTCACCGAACCGCCCGCCGGCACGTCCGGCAGCGTCAGCGTGGTCTTGTTCTTCTTGACGTGCTCGGCGGTCAGCACGGTCACGCTGTGCGCCTCGACCGTCCCCTTCACCGGCGAACGACCCGACACCTGCGCCGCCTTGACGGCCTTCGCGATGCTCGATCCGCGCGGCGCGTACGCCACGCCGAAGTGCAGCCTGGTCATGTCCTTCACGGACTCGGCCGCCGCGATCGCGGGCCCCACGTAACCGTTGTCCTCACTCACCGGACACAGGTAGACGCCCTTGACCGACGGCGACGCGGTGCACCCGTCGCCCGTCTTGACGGCCATGCCGGCCGGAACACCGCCCTTCGCCCAGGACGCGTCGGTCAGCGGCGCCTTCGACAGGGCGTACACGAGCGTGCCGTCCGGCGTACCCCGAAGCAGGTCGGGCTTCAGGACCGCCACCGAACCCTCACCGGGCGGGATGACGTGGTCGAGATAGGTGAACGAGTAGGCCTCGTCGGCCCGGACCCCGCCCGCCGCCGCGGCCGGCACCGCACCGACCACCCCGGCGGCCACGAGCGCCGCACAGCTGACGAGAACTCCCCCGACGACGCCGGGACGCCGTGCGCCCCGGCCTTCCGTGCGATCGCCGCGGTCCGTGCGACCCGTGCGATCGGTGCTGCCGATGCCGTTGATGTCTTCGCGCAATTCGCGCTCCACACATGAAGGCGACAGTGTGCCTGCCGCGGCAACGTCATGTTCCCCGCATGACGTGCGCGGACCGTACAACACCGGCTTCTGTTACAAAGTTTCAGCCCCCCGCCCACCGGTCGGGACCGGCGGACGGGGGGCCGGAGCAACGGGACCGGCGCGGGCGAAGCCCTAGAAGAGCAGATCGAAGCCGGCGGCGCCCGCGCCGAGCACCTTCGAGGGCTCGAACAGGTCGCCCGTGCGCTGCGTGCCCGCCTTCAGGACGAGCGTGTGCCGCGACGTACCGGTCTTGGTCACCAGGTCCATCCGGCCGTCGCCGTTCACGTCGCCGACGCCCACGACCGCGGCGTACGACTTCCAACCCCCGTCCACCCTCACGCGCTTGAGGAACGGCGCCGCCGCCTTGCCCGTGCCCGGGTAGAGCCACAGCACCCCGGCCCCGTCCCGCGCCACCAGGTCGGCCTTCCCGTCACCGGTCAGGTCGTTGCCGCGGATGATCGAGGCGTACGCGTTCCAACCGCCGCCGACCTTCACCTTCCCGACGAACGGACGGCTCGACGAGCCGGTGGCCTCGTACAGCCACAGCACCCCGGACCGGTCCCGGGCCACCAGGTCGGCCCGGCCGTCCCCCGTCACGTCGTTCGCGCCGCTGATCCGGTCGTACGCCTTCCAGCCGCCGCCGACCGGGGGGGCAGGGCGAACCCTCCGCCGGTGCCGTCGTAGCGCTCCAGCGTGCCGTCCGCGGCGTTCCGGGCCAGGAGCACGTACCGCTCGCCGTGCGGGCCGGGCGGAGCACGGTGACGGTGCCGGACGTGCCGCGGGGCGGGAAGGTCAGGCACACCGTGGCCGTGCACGCCGGGCGGAAGGGCCGGCTCGTGGTCGACTTCGGGCCGGCGGAGCCGCGGCGCTCCTACGCCTCGAAGTCGTACTCCAGCACGTACGAAGCGGAGTCCAGGATCATCTCGTTCACCTCGACCACCCGCCCCTCGACCGTGATCGCGCTGCGCACGATCAGCACGACGGGCGTCCCCATCGACAGCGCCAGCCGCTCCGCCTCGCCCGCCGACGGCATCCGGCACCGGATCTCCTCCCGGAACCGCACCGGCGCGTACCCCAGCTCCGCCAGCCGCGCGTACACCCCGCCGGGACCCGTGTCCTGCTCGGTGACCGCCGAGCCCTCGACGATCTCGTACGGCAGGTACGACACGGCCAGCAGCACCGGCTTGCCGTCCAGCACGAACCGCCGACCGCGCACGCACACCGGCGTACCGGGCTCGACGCCCAGCGCCCCGGCGATGCGCTCGTCCGCCTCGCCCCGCCGGACCTCCACCCCGTCCACGACGAGTTCCCGGTCCTCGACCTCGGCGGCCCACACCGACCGACCGCCACCCCACTCGTCCCGGGCCAGCCGCTGGATGCCCCGCCGCCGCAGCGGCCGGAACTCCCGCACGAACACGCCGGCCCCCTTGCGGGCCTCCGCGATCCCCTCGCTCTGCAGCACCCCGAGCGCCTGGCGCGCCGTCATCCGCGCCACGCCGTGGGCGGCCATCAGGTCGTTCTCCCCGGGCAGCCGGTCGCCGGGCCCGTACTCGCCGGCCCGGATCGCGGCCTTCAGCTCGTCCGCGATCCGCTGGTACTTCGGCCGACGCCCACCGTCCCGCTCACCCATGCGCCCCTGCTCCCTTCTTCTCTAGACACCCTACGGGCGCCCGCCCCCAGCTGCCCCAGACACCCACCCGCGAACAACATCTCTAGAGATGTATTGACGACACCACTCGCCATCCGCTTGAATCTCTACATCTCTAGAGAAGTGGAGTCTCCTCCATGGACCACAGCCCCGCGCTTCGGCGTCGTGAGCCACAGGCGGTACCCGGGTGCGATGTATGCGAGGCCCTGCTGCAGGAACGGCGACGCGCCCGGCGCGAGCACGACCACTCGCGCGTGACGGACTGCAACGTCGAGCTGCGCAACCACGACCACGGCCGCCGACCGAGCCCGCAAGAGCTCCTGGGCGACGCCTTCCCCGCCGTCCGCAACACGCTTCTGGCCGCACATCCCGGCATGTCGCTCGGCCGAGCGGAGATGATCACGGCGGAGGCCGTCAAGTTCGTCGTCGCCAGCGCGCAGAACCCCGGCGTGCCGCTCGCGCCGTCGCGGGCCGTCGACACCGGCTGGCACGCGCTGCTGCTGCACACCGCCGCGTACGCCGAACTCTGCGGCCGGTACGGGACCTTCGTGCACCACCTCCCGGGTTGCGACCCGAGGCCCGGCGACCCGGACTCCCTGCGCCGCGCGCGCCGGGCGGTGGAGGGTGCCGGGTTCGAGGCCGTCGAAGGGCTCTGGAGGGCATGACGAAGGCCCCCGGCCGGAGGGGCCGGGGGCCTTCGGAAGGAGCCCCCTGTCGGATTCGAACCGACGACCTATGTATTACAAGTACATCGCTCTGGGCCGGACTGAGCTAAGGGGGCAGCACCCCGCGAACGACGCACGGAGCCGCCCTCACTGTACACATCGCCCAGGACTCGCAGCGAAGGACTTCACCTTGGCAGACATGCAGTCCCGACAGTCCGATCGTCGGGGAGGAGCTGTGGCGGACGCCGCAGAAGGGCAAGCGGTACGGGTCGTGGGGGCGGAAGCCGAGCGCGTGAAGCGGGAGGTCGTGGGGATCCCCGAACGGCACAAGCACAAGGAGCGGGCCGCGGTGCCGCTCAGCGGCCGGGCGAAGGAGGCCGGGACGCGATCGCGCGTCTACCGGTACCGCTTCTATCCGACCGAGGAGCAGGCCGAGCAGCTTGTCCGGACCTTCGGGGCGTGCCGGTGGGTCTACAACGAGGGCCTGAGGCTGCGGTCGGGCGCCTGGCGCAAGCACCGTGTGCCGGTGGGCTTCGCGGAGACCTGCCGAGCGTTGACGGGCTGGCGGCGGGCGGCGGAGACGTGCTGGCTGACCGAGGTCTCGTCCACGGTGCTGCAGCAGTCGCTGCGGCACCTGGACGCGGCGTTCGGCAGGTTCTTCCGAGGTGTGGCGAAGCACCCGAAGCCGAAGCGGAAGCACCGCTCGCGGGATGCGGCGGTGTACGTGCGGACCGGCTTCCGGTGGGTGGAGGATCCGACGCGGCCGGGCACGGGCGATCTGGCCCTGGCCAAGCAGGCGGGGCCGCTGGACGTGCGGTGGTCGCGTCCGCTGCCGGCGGGGGCGGAGCCTGTGCGGTTGATCGTCACACGGGACCGGGCCGGGCGGTTCTTCGTATCCGTGCTGGTGGAGGAGCGGATCGCCCCACTCAGCGCCGTCTTCGAGGCGCACAGCCGGGCGCCGAGGGCCGTCGGCCTCGACCTGGGCCTTACGGCACTGGTGACGCTGGACGACGGCACCGCGGTGGCCCCTCCGCGGCTGATGAGGAGGTACGCGAAGAAGCTTGCGCGGCTCCAGAAGGAGCTGCACCGGAAGCGGAAGGGGTCGCAGAACCGCGACAAGGTGCGGCAGCGGATCGCGCGGTCGTACGCGCGGATCGGTGACGTGCGCAAGGACCTGCTCGACCAGCTCACCACCCGCCTCGTGCGCGAGAACCAAGTGCTCGTGGTGGAGGACCTGTCGATCGCGACGCTGGTGCGGGCGGCGAAGGGGCCCGGGCGACGGCGCAAAGCACGGCTGAACGAATCGATCCGGGACGCCTGCTGGGGCGAGCTGCTGCGGCAGCTGACCTACAAGTGCGAGTGGTACGGGCGGACGCTGGTGGTCGTGGACCGGTTCTTCCCGTCGACGCGGCGCTGCTCGGCCTGCCACACCAAGGGTGGGCGACTGGACCTGTCCGTGCGGAAGTGGACCTGCGCCGAGTGCGGGGCGGTCCACGAGCGGGACGTGAACGCGGCGGTGAACCTGCGCGACGAGGGGTTGCGGCTGTACCGGCTCGTGGCGGCCTCGCTGCCGCCGGGGCGGCCCGTGCCGGCTGTGATTCGCCTCTCGGAGCTTCCGGAGTACGCGGCGGAGTAGAGGACGCCCACGAGGGTTTCGGGCCGACGGGCCGTCGGTCGTCATGCCTGTGGAGTCCGTGTAAGTCCGTTCCGCCGTGGCCGCTTCAGGCCGCCGGCAGGGCGGCGACGGGCGGTGAAGCAGGAAACGCCGTTCGCGAGGCCGGCGTGGGGTTGAAGATCGGCGCTCTGCCCTACAGGCCAAAAGTCAAGTGCTCTGCCCCACCAGCGGGCCGAAAGTGCACCGCCCTGCCTGCTGACAGATGCCACGTCGCCAGGTAGCGTCACCGGGAGTCCAGCAATGGACTAGACAAACCATCCTTCCTTTACTCGGATCGTCCGGCACGTTCCTGCCGGTGAAGGGACGCATCACCATGGCTTCTGTCACGTTCGACAAGGCGACCCGGCTCTACCCCGGCTCCGACAAGCCCGCGGTCGACCAGCTGGAGCTGGAGATCGAGCACGGCGAGTTCCTCGTGCTCGTCGGCCCCTCCGGCTGCGGCAAGTCCACCTCCCTGCGCATGCTCGCGGGCCTGGAGGACGTCAACGGCGGAGCGATCCGCATCGGCGACAAGGACGTCACGCACCTGCCGCCGAAGGACCGCGACATCGCGATGGTCTTCCAGAACTACGCGCTGTACCCCCACATGACCGTCGCCGACAACATGGGCTTCGCGCTCAAGATCGCCGGCGTGGACAAGGGCACGATCCGCAAGAAGGTCGAGGAGGCCGCGAAGATCCTCGACCTGGAGCCGTACCTGGACCGCAAGCCGAAGGCCCTCTCCGGCGGCCAGCGCCAGCGCGTCGCCATGGGCCGCGCCATCGTGCGCCAGCCGCAGGTCTTCCTCATGGACGAGCCGCTGTCGAACCTCGACGCCAAGCTCCGCGTGTCCACCCGCACCCAGATCGCGGGCCTGCAGCGCCGCCTCGGCATCACCACCGTGTACGTCACCCACGACCAGGTCGAGGCCATGACCATGGGCGACCGCGTGGCGGTCCTCAAGGACGGTCTGCTCCAGCAGGTCGACACCCCGCGGAACATGTACGACCGCCCCGCGAACCTCTTCGTCGCCGGCTTCATCGGCTCCCCCGCCATGAACCTCGTCGAGGTGCCGATCACCGACGGCGGCGTGAAGTTCGGCGACAGCGTCGTGCCGGTCTCCCGCGAGGCGCTGTCCGCCGCCGCGGACAAGGGCGACAAGACCGTCACGGTCGGCATCCGCCCGGAGCACCTCGACGTCGTCGAGGAGGGCGGCCTGGCCGTCACCGTGAACGTCGTCGAGGAGCTGGGCGCCGACGGCTACGTGTACGGCACCGCGCGGATCGGTGGCGGCGAGAAGGACCTCGTGGTCCGCGTGGGCGGCCGCCAGGTGCCGGAGAAGGGCTCCACGGTGCACGTGGTCCCGCGCGGCGGCGAGTCGCACGTGTTCTCCACCTCGACCGGTGAGCGCCTCTCCGACTGAGGCCCCGTGACGCGGTGTTGGACGGGGGCGGCCGGTGCGGCCGCCCCCGTCCGGCGTTCCCGGCCCCGGTGCGCGGACGGGTCCCGCCCCGGCGGGTGGGACGGATAACCCACCACACCGGGAAGTTTCGAACCCCGCCGTCAACTCCCCATTCGAAAAGCCACGTCGAACCATCCCCCGACAGGGTGACTAAATGTCTCCAAATCTTCACCGAGCGCTACTCTCGCCCTCGTGACCCACTCTGCCCGCCGTATCGGCCGATCCCTCGCCCTGGTCCTGCCCGTCGTCCTGGTCCTGTCCGGGACCCTCGCGGTCACCATGGTCCCCTGGGCCGACAACACCCCGTCCCAGATCCTCACGGCCTCCGCCGAGGACGTCTCCACCCGCGCCAAGCCCAGCGCTCCGCAGGACGTGCTGCGCGACAAGCTCCTCGGAGAGCTCCAGGAGACGAAGGACCCGGGAGTCGTGCTCACGCACCTCCAGCAGGAGGTCAACAAGCGCCCCTCGCTCTTCGACTACTGCGGTGTGATCGCGCACGCGATCGGCGAGGCCGCGGCACGCCTCCAGGGACCGACCATGGCGCAGAAGGCCGCCCGGCCCGTGTGCGACACGTCGTACGCCGCCGGCGTGGCCTCCTTCCGCTGAGCAGACAGACCGAGAGACCCTCCGGGGCCGGACCGCTCCGAGCACGGTCCGGCCCCGCCGTACGTCGCCGTCCCTCTGAGCCGTACGTCGCGGACCCCCCGCCGTACGTCGCGGACCCCCCGCCGTACGTCGCGGACCCCCCGCCGTACCTCGCCGTCCCCCCGCCGTACGCGCCAGTACGGTCCCGCATAGGCTGCGGGGCATGACGGCAGACCCCTCAGCCACCGCAGCAGCCCCGACGGCCGCGCTCGCCGCCGCCCCGACCCAGGCGGTCGTCCTGGCCGGCGGCCAGGGCTCGCGGCTGCGCCCGTACACCGACGACCGCCCCAAGCCGATGGTCGAGATCCCGGGCACCGGCGTGCCGATCATCGGCCACCAGCTGGCCTGGCTGGCCGCCGAGGGCGTCACGGACGCCGTGGTCTCGTGCGGGCACCTCGCCGAGGTCCTCCAGGACTGGCTCGCCAAGGCCGATCTGCCGCTGCGCGTGACGACCGTCGTCGAGACCGAGCCCCTGGGGCGCGGCGGCGGCCTGAAGTACGCGGCCGCGCACCTGCCGCACCCGGACCGGCCCTGGTACGCGACGAACGGCGACATCTGGACGCGGTTCTCGCTGCGCGAGATGGCGGCCTTCCACGAGGAGCGGGCGGCGACGGCCACGCTGGCGCTGGCGCGGCCGCGGATCCCGTGGGGTGCGGTGGAGACCAACGAGTTCGGGCACGTGCTGGACTTCATCGAGTCCCCGCCGTCGCCGTTCCTGATCAATGCCGGCGTGTACGTGTTCTCCGCCGAGTTCGCGGGCCTGTTGCCCGACCGGGGCGACCACGAGCGCACCACGTTCCCGCGGCTGGCCCGCGAACGGCGGCTGGCGGGCTTCCCGTTGCCGCAGGGGGCCTACTGGCGGGCGATCGACACCGCGAAGGACCTGACCGAGGCGGCGAAGGAACTGGCGGCCCAGCGGGGCGCGTAGGGGCTGTCCGGCCGGGACCGGCCGGACGGGCACGTACGAAGGGGCCCGGCACGTGTGACACGTGCCGGGCCCCTTCGTGCGTGCGGCGGGGGGTCAGCCGAGGAGGCCGCCCACCAGTCCGCCGCCGCCGCTGCCGCCGCCGGGCTTCTCGGGCTCCGTCGAGCCGCCGCCCCCGGAGGAGGAGCCGCCGGTGCTCGAACCGCCGGAGGCGCTCGGGCCGCCCGAGCCCGCCGGGGTGTGCGGGGCGCTGGTGCGCGGCGCCTTGGTGCGGTGCCGTCCGGTGCCCGCCGTGGCGGTCGGGGACTCGGCGCCGACCGTGGCGGTCTCGCGCGCGGCCGGGGTGGTGCGGTGGTGCTCGGGCGTCTTGGACGGCTCGGCCGAGGGGGATCCGGAGGCCTTCGGTCGGACCCGCTTGCGCGGCTTGGCGCCGGGTTCCGTGGGCAGCGGTGAACCGGGCAGGTAGTTGCTCGGGGCGTCGCCGGGGCCGGGCACGGTCACGACGGTGGCGGAGCGGACGGCTCCGCCGAGGACCGAGCCGATGAGCAGGGTGAGGCCCACGACCACGGTGGCGACGAGGGTGCCGCGGCGCAGCACCCGGCGGCGCAGTTCCCAGAGGGTCGAGCGGGGTCCGAGGGTGCGCCAGGCCTCGCCGGTGAGGCGGCCGTCGATGGAGTAGATGGGGGCGCCGGCGATGAGCAGGGGGCTCCAGGCGGCGAGGTAGATGATGTCCGGGGCGTCGTAGGCGGGGACGGTCTTCCAGCTGACGGTCATGAGCAGGGCCGCCGAGAGCAGGGCTCCGATGCCGGCGGCGAACCGCTGCCAGAGTCCGAAGACGGTCAGGACGCCGACGATGACCTGGAGGAAGGCCACGCTGAGGCCGGCCCCGACGGGGTGGGCCAGGGCGAAGTCGCGCAGGGGTTCGGCGAGGGCCCAGGGGTGGAGGGTGTGCAGCCAGGTCACCATGGAGCCGCGTTCGCCGCCGTCGAAGTAGACGGGGTCGCAGAGTTTGCCCATGCCGGCGTAGATGGAGATGAAGCCGAGGAAGACCCGTAGCGGGAGGAGGACGACGCCGAGGTTCATGCGGCGGTCCGGGTAGTACCCGTGGCGGACGGACGGTTCGGAGCTCTGGCGGCGGGCGGCCGCGAGTTCGGCGGCGATCTCCTCGTCCGTGTAGGCCGTCCCGTCGCCGTGGGGCGCGGCCCGGTAGCCGGAGTCGTAGCCGTCGTACGTGCCGCCGCCGTAGGGTCCCGGGCCGGTGGGGCGGGGGGGCGTGTCGCGTACGGGGGCGAGGAGCTGGGTGTCGTCGTCACGGTGGCCGCGCTGCTGGCCGATGACGGCGGGGGTCGGCATGGTGTCCTGGAAGAGGTCCACGCGGGGGATGACCTGGGTGGCTCCGGCGTCCTCGCGCAGGGCGCGGGCCTGGTCGGCCTCGCGGACGGCCTGGAGGAGGCCGCCGGTGGCCGCGGCGCCGCCCGGTCCGGCCTTGCCGCTCCACACCACGGGGGTTCGCCGGCGCGTGCCCGCGGCGGCGCCGGTGGTGCCGAGGACGGGCGTCCTGGGCGCCGTGGCGCTCTTCGGCCGCGGCGCGGGGGCGAGCCGCACGCGGAAGCTGGCGTGGTTGACGATGACCTGCGCGGGGTCGCACGGCACCTTGACCATGCTCAGCGATGGCTGGTCGTCGAACCTCGGCGTTCTGGTGTCCACACTCATCTAACCGAGTGATCAGTGTTTAGGACACTGCCTTGACAGCACCGATGTGTCCATGCCCCGTCAAGATCCGGCCACCTTCCCCAAGCCAGAACTCGCGTTCGTCAATGTGTCGCCAACAGGTGTGAGAATCGTGCAAGTTGGTGGACCGACCACGTCATCTTCCTGGGGGGCCGACGATGACCAGTTCTACCGAGAATCCGCCGCGGCGGCACAACGAGCTCCACTTCTCCGACCTGACCGACTACCCGGTGATGGCCCAGGCCCTGGACAACCAGTGGCTGCCCGCCGATCTCGCCGCGACCCGCCAGCGTCCGGAGGCGTCGGCCGGGCCGTCGCCCGAGGCGGTCGCCACGGCGGCGGCCGAGCTGCGCCGCGCGCTGGTCAACAGCGGCACCCTGATCGTGAACCGGGCCTTCTTCCTGAACAACGAGGCCCTGTACGCCAACTACCTGCCCGACGCGGATCCGGCCGAGCGGGGCGCGTTCATCCGGCTGCTGGACGACCGCGTGCTGGTTCCGTACCTGTTCACGGAGCGCGAGCCCGCCGGGGAGTTCAGCTGGGGGTACGACCGGAACGTGCACCGGGCGTGGTCCCGGCTCGTGACGGACGACGCCGACCCGGGCCTGGTCCGGTTCGACTGGGACGACGAGGCCAACCGCGGGGTGGCGGAGAACGTGGGCGGGTTCTTCTCGAAGGAGATCGCGGCCCTGAAGCACCTGCGCGAGGACCAGCTCGCGCAGGACCTCGGCATCCGCCTCGAACAGGCCAAGGCGATGCGGGAGGGCATCCTCAAGGACATCGCCGTGTGGGCCGCCCCGCTGGATCGGGGGGAGATCACCCGCCACAGCGTCTACTCCGCGTTCCTGACCCGGCCGGGCACGGACCCGTACCAGAACCTGCTCCGCGAGGGCCCGCACGTGGTGGCCACCAAGCAGCTCGTGGACCTGGTCTACAACCTCGGCGTGCCCGTGGTGGGCGGCGTCGTCCCGCTCACCCCGCCCAGTTCCCCGCCCCGGTCCACGCTCCAGGAGCTGCGCGAGGACGCCCGGCCGCGCGCGGAGGACCCGGAGGCGGTCGGGCGGCTGCTGCGGGACGTGTTCGCGGACGCGCTGCACCGCGCGGTGGACGGGCCCAACTCGTACGCGGACCTGTCCCTGGCCGACATCGTCCGGCTGCGGCGGGAGGAGGAGTGGCGGGGGTACGTCGACTCGCTCGACTCGTTCGTGCGCGGCGGGTTCCGGGGCGGACGGCTGCCCTCGCCCGAGGAGTTCGCGGCCGGCACGTCGGAGGTGGCGCGCCGGCACGCCCGCATGCTGCGGGCGGCCCGCAAGACCAGTGGTCGGGGTACGGGCTTCACCCGCGAGCTCTCCTCCGTGCTGGTGCTGGAGTCGGCGGGCATCTCCCTGCAGGTCGCGGGCGGCGAGGACATGTCGCTCCTGACCGGCTCGGTCCAGCTGCTGACCGCGGCGGCCGGGGTGCTGAGCATGCGGCTGGAGTTCCGCGAGAAGGGTGCGAGCGGGCCGCTGCTGCGACGCCGCGGAGGCCTGGGGCACAGCCTGACATTGCCGACCATGCGGCTGGGCAGCCTGAAGCGGGACTGGGAGGCCATCCTGCGCACGTACCGGGCCGTGGGCGGGCGGATCGCCGAGCGCCGCCCCGGGCCCGTCGAGCAGCGGCAGGCCGACCAGCAGCCCGACGGGACGGCGTGAGGCAGAGGAGGAAGGGAAGCGCATGAGCAGGGGCGTCGAACGGTACGAGCGGCTGCGGGCGGAGCGGCCGGAGCTGTTCCGCAACCAGCCGGGGGGCATCGAGATCCTCACCGGTCCGGCCGCCGTGGCCGCGGCCGGCGGGGTGCTCTGGGAGGACCAGTACCTGCTGCTGGTACGGGATCCCGTGCGCTTCCCGGACGGCCGGGAGGGGACGTACCTGCGCGGCATCGGAGCGACCGGCGAGCCGGGCTGCGTGGTGCTGCCGATGCTGCCCGGCGGCCGGGTGGTGCTGATCGAGCACTTCCGGCACGCCACCCGGTCGTGGCACTGGGAGGTGCCCCGCGGCATGGGCACCGCCGGGCTGGGCGACCGGGCCAACGCGGCAAAGGAGCTGGGCGAGGAGATCGGCGCCAAGGTGCTCTCCCTGACCCCGCTGGGCGACGTGCACCCGGACAGCGGCATGACGGCGGACCGGGTGCGGCTGTTCGCGGCGCTGGTCGACGGGGTCGGGGAGCTGGAGACCGGCGAGGGCATCCGCGCGGCCCGGACGATGACCTTCGCGGAGGCCGAGGCGCTGGTCGCGTCGGGCGAGTTGTCCGACGGCTTCACCCTGGCGGCGCTGTACCGGGCCCGGCTGGCGGGCCTGGCGGACGGGGACGGGGGCGGGGCGGCGTAACGAGCGTACGCACCCACGGGACGCAGGTAACCCAAGCGCCCGCACGCAGCACACCGGCCCCCGCACGCGGACGCGTGCGGGGGCCGGTGTGTCGGAGCGTGCGGCGTGCGGGATCAGGCCCGGCGGCGGGCCGCCTCGTAGAGGACGACACCGGCGGCGACGCCGGCGTTCAGGGACTCGGCCCCGCCCGGCATCGGGATGCGGACGAGGAAGTCGCAGGTCTCGCCGACGAGCCGGCCCAGGCCCTTGCCCTCGGAGCCGACGACGATGACGACCGGGCCTTCGAGCGCCTCCAGCTCGTGCAGCTCGTGCTCGCCCTCGGCGGCCAGGCCGACGACCGCGATGCCGGCCTTCTTGTACTCCTGGAGGGCCCGGGTCAGGTTGGTGACCTTGGCGACCGGCGTCCGCGCGGCGGTGCCCGCGGAGGTCTTCCAGGCGCCGGCGGTCATGCCGGCCGCGCGGCGCTCGGGGATGACCACGCCGTGGCCGCCGAAGGCGTTGACGGAGCGGACGATGGCGCCGAGGTTGCGCGGGTCGGTGACGCCGTCGAGGGCGACGATCAGCGGGTCCTCGCCGTTCTCGAACGCCTCGGCGGTGAGGTCCTCCGGGTGGGCGTACTCGTACGGCGGGACCTGGAGGACCAGGCCCTGGTGGTTGAGCCCGTTGGTCATCCGGTCGAGCTCGGGGCGCGGGGCTTCCATCAGGTTGATGTTGCCGCGGGCCTGGGCGAGGGCGAGGGCCTCGCGGACGCGCTCGTCGTTGTCGATGAACTGCTGCACGTACAGGGTGGTCGCGGGCACGCCGTCGCGCAGCGCCTCGAACACGGGGTTGCGGCCGACGACCATCTCGCTCTGGCCCTTGGGTCCGCCGCGGCGCGGCGCGGGGCGGCGCTTGGCGGCCTGGCGCGCCATGGCGTTGGAGACGCGGAAGGCCTTGTGGCCCTTGCGGTCCTCGGCCTTGGGCGTGGGGCCCTTGCCCTCCAGGCCACGGCGACGCTGGCCACCGCTGCCGACCGTGGCGCCCTTCTTGTTGGACGTGCGGCGGTTCCTGCGCTGGCTGTTCCCGGCCATGACCTACCTGTTTCGTTTCTGCGGCGTACGTACGTCTGTAATGAAGTGTGCCGCCCGGGGGCCCGGGCGGCACATCACGGGCCCGCGGATCAGCGCGGGCCGAGGGTCCAGCGGGGACCGGAGGGGCTGTCCTCGATCACCAGGCCGGACTGGCCGAGCTGGTCGCGGATGGCGTCGGCGGTGGCCCAGTCCTTGCGGGCGCGGGCGGACTCGCGCTGTTCCAGGACGAGGCGGACGAGCGAGTCGACGACCCCGTGGAGGTCCTCGCCGCGGTCGCCCTCGCCGGCCCACTGCGGGTCGAGCGGGTCGAGGCCGAGGACGCCGAGCATCGCGCGGACCTCGGCGAGGCGGGCGACCGCGCCCTCCTTGTCGTCGGCGGCCAGGGCGCTGTTGCCCTGACGGACCGTGGTGTGGATGATCGCCAGCGCCTGCGGGACGCCCATGTCGTCGTCCATGGCGTCGGCGAAGGCCGGCGGCACCTCGCCGGCGGGCTCGACGGTCCCGCCCGCCATCTCGGTCACGCGCTGGCAGAAGCCCTCGATGCGCGCGAAGGCGGACTCGGCCTCGCGCAGGGCCTCCTCGCTGTACTCGATCATCGAGCGGTAGTGCGGGGTGCCCAGGTAGTAGCGCAGCACGACGGGCCGCCACTGCTTGGTCATCTCGGAGACGAGCACCGAGTTGCCCAGCGACTTGGACATCTTCTCGCCGGAGAGGGTGACCCAGGCGTTGTGCAGCCAGAAGTTCGCGAAGTCGTCGCCGTAGGCCTTGGCCTGGGCGATCTCGTTCTCGTGGTGCGGGAAGATCAGGTCCAGGCCGCCGCCGTGGATGTCGAAGGCGGTGCCGAGGTACTTGTGGGCCATGGCGGAGCACTCGAGGTGCCAGCCGGGGCGGCCGCGGCCCCAGGGCGTCTCCCAGGAGGGCTCGCCGGGCTTGGTGGCCTTCCACATGGCGAAGTCGCGGGGGTCGCGCTTGCCGGTGATGCCCTCCTCCGACGGCTGCTGGAGGTTGTCGAGCTCCTGGTTGGAGAGCCTGAGGTAGTCGGGGTACGAGCGGACGTCGAAGTAGACGCTGCCGTCGGCCTCGTAGGCGTGGCCGCGCTCGATGAGGCCGCGCATCATCTCGATCATCTCGGTGACGTGGCCGGTGGCGCGGGGCTCGTAGGTGGGCGGCAGGCAACCGAGGGCGTCGTAGCCCTCGTTGAAGGCGCGCTCGTTGTCGTAGCCGATGGACCACCACGGGCGGCCCTGGTCGGCCCCCTTCGCGATGATCTTGTCGTCGATGTCGGTGACGTTGCGGATGAACGTCACGTCGTAGCCGCGGTACGCGAACCAGCGACGCATGATGTCGAAGTTGAGCCCGGACCGGATGTGCCCGATGTGCGGGGCGGCCTGCACGGTCGCACCACACAGGTAGATCGAGACGCAGCCCGGCACGAGCGGGGTGAAGTCGCGGATCTGCCGGGCGCTGGTGTCGTACAGGCGAATAGTCACGGCACCAAGGGTAGTGGGCCCCGGGCAGTGCCCGGAGACCCCGGCGCGGCCCGGGACGGGTTTGTTGCCGAGTTGCCGCCCCCGTTCCCGGCGGGGCGGCGGCCGTTCCGGGCCGCCCCGGGAGACCGGGCCGCCGCCCCGGCGGGCGGCGGGCGTCGCGGAGGCTCAGGCTCCGGTCGTTGCGGCCCGGGCTCCGGTCGTGGCGGCCCGGGCTCCGGTGGTGGCGGCTCAGGCTCCGGTCGTACGGAAGACCAGGGCGGTGGCGATCGCGGCGAGGCCCTCGGCGCGGCCGGTCAGGCCCAGGCCGTCGGTGGTGGTGCCGGAGACCGAGACGGGGGCGCCGACGGCGGCGGAGAGCGCCTTCTGCGCCTCCTCGCGCCGCTTGCCGACCTTGGGGCGCACGCCGATGACCTGGACGGCGACGTTGCCGATGGCGAAGCCCTCGGCGCGGACGATCCGGGCGGCCTCGGCGAGCAGGGTGACGCCGGAGGCGCCGGCCCACTCGGGGCGGGAGGTGCCGAAGTGGGCACCGAGGTCGCCCAGTCCGGCGGCGGAGAAGAGGGCGTCGCAGGCGGCGTGGGCGGCGACGTCGCCGTCGGAGTGGCCGGCCAGGCCGAACGACTCGTCCTCCCACAGCAGGCCCGCGCACCACAGCTCGCGGCCCTCCTCGAAGGCGTGCACGTCGGTGCCGATGCCGACCTGCGGCAGCGGGGGCAGGGCGGGCGCGGCGGCGTCGGACGCGGCGGACTCAGTAGGCATCGGCGGCCCTCCTGCGGGCGAGTACGGCCTCGGCGAGCACGAGGTCCAGGGGGCGGGTGACCTTGAAGGCCTCCTCGTGGCCGGGCACGAGGAGGACGGTGACGCCGAGCTTCTCCACCATTCCGGCGTCGTCCGTGGCGCCCTCGCCGTTGACGGCGGTCTTCTCGTGGGCGCGCAGCAGGGTGTCCAGGTCGAAGCCCTGCGGGGTCTGCACGGCGCGCAGCCGGGACCGCTCGGGGGTGGCGACGACGGGCTCGGGCTCGCCGGCGGGCCGGGGCTCGACCTCCTTGACGGTGTCCGCCAGGGGCAGGGCCGGCACGACGGCGGGGGCGCCCTCGCGCAGCGCCTCGACGACCGCGTCGACGGTGTCGACGGGGACGAGCGGGCGGGCGGCGTCGTGGACGAGGACCGAGGTGTAGCCGGCCGGCAGGGCGTCGAGGCCGACGCGTACGGACTCCTGGCGGGTCTCCCCGCCGGGCACGACGAGGACGTCGGTCCGCTCGGGCAGGGCGTGCTCGGCGAGGAGGTTGCGCACCTCGGCGGCGCCGTCGGAGGGGGCGACGACCACGACCAGGGAGACGGCCCGGGAGCGGGCCATGGCGCGGACGGCGTGGATCAGCATGGGGGTGCCGCCGAGGGTGCGCAGCGCCTTCGGGGCGCCGGGCCCCAGGCGGACGCCCCGGCCGGCGGCCGGGATGACGGCGGCGGTCCTGCCGTGGCCGTCACCGGGGGCGCCCGCGGCGCGCGCGGCGCCTTCGGGGCGCGTTTCGTCAGACATCAGGTGCTCCGGGCTGTGACGACGGGTGCTGTGACAACGAGTGGGCCAGGTTTGTGCCCTCGGCCGACGTGGGTATGGCCTGAAGGTGCCGGGCGCGAAGCCCTGACCGGGGCCCTTTCCGTGACGACCGGTCGGGTGAACTGCCCGGGCCCGGCATGCCAGGTGGGCGCTCGGCCGTGCCGTGCTCGGCGGCGAAGGCGGGGGGTCGTGTTCCCCGGACGGGCCGGTGGACGGGCCCGTCCCCGGACGGGCCGGTGGACGGCCTGTGGGGCGGGTGTGTCGTGCGGCGTGTCGCGCGGCAGAAGGCGGTCCGTACAGACAGACATGCCGCAGCGCCCGGCGACAGGGGTTCTGTCATCGGGCACCGCGGCACAACTGCTGCGTCAGGACGTGCGTCAGGACGCGAGGACCTCGTCGAGGAGAGCCTCGGCCTTGTCCTCGTTGGTGTTCTCGGCGAGCGCGAGCTCGCTCACCAGGATCTGGCGGGCCTTGGCGAGCATGCGCTTCTCACCCGCCGACAGTCCGCGCTCACGCTCGCGACGCCACAGGTCGCGCACCACTTCGGCGACCTTGATGACATCGCCGGAGGCGAGCTTCTCCAGGTTCGCCTTGTAGCGACGGGACCAGTTCGTCGGCTCTTCGGCGTACGGCGCGCGCAGCACCTCGAAGACCCGGTCCAGCCCGTCCTGGCCGACCACATCGCGAACGCCGACGAACTCCGCATTGTCCGCAGGCACACGAACCGTCAGGTCGCCCTGGGCGACCTTGAGCACCAAGTAGGTCTTGTCCACGCCTTTGATCTGGCGAGTTTCGATGGCCTCGATCAGCGCGGCCCCGTGATGGGGATAGACCACGGTGTCGCCAACCTTGAACGTCATGTGACAGGTACCCCTTCCGTGGCTATCAAGAGTAACACGAGAATGAGCTGTTCTGAATGGCGTTTCCGCAGGTCAGGGCGTATCTCGGGGCTTGACAACAGCAACCGGAACGTGCTGGGAAGGGGCCCGGGAGGGGGGTATTCGCAGGTGGGAGCCGCTGCGCGCGCGGGCCGAAACGACCACGTTACACCTCCCGGGGGACCCCCCTGGAGTGACGTACGTCCCGTTTTGCCGGTTTCGAAGCCGCGATACCGAACTACTCCGTTCGATGCCCGACCACCCGTCCGGAGCCAATCCCGAATTGATCACGGCGCGCGATCACGCGCACTGATCGCGAACGGCTCCGCGGTACTCCGCCGCTTTTCCGGGGACGGCCCGCGAAATTGATCACGGCCGAAATGTGTGGCGAATGTGAAGCACCCTCGGGCCGACGTGGGGGAATGCGCCCCGGAGGTGGTCGCCGCGTCCCGGCGGGGGCTTCCGGGCCGCCGACCGGGCCGCCGGGTGCAGGAGGCCGGGGCCGCCGGGCGCAGGAGCGCGGGCGGCTGGGCGGAGGAGGCCGCGCGGCCGCGCGGAGGGTCGGGTGCGGGGGCGGGGCGGCGGCTCGGTAACCTAAGCCCGCTGACACACCCTTAGGGCGGCTTTACCTGTCCAGGCAGAGCCCCCGTTCCGCCTCCGACCGTCCTTACGTCCAAGGAGTTGCCGCCGCCGTGAGCCGCAGCCTTCGACGCGGCGCCCTTGCCGCCGCCGCCACCGTTCTCTCGATCGGATCGCTCGCCGCCTGCGGCGCGGGCAGCAATGCGCAGACTCTGGAGATCAAGCCGGACAACGCGGCGGTCACCAAGGGCGAGATCCAGGTGCAGAACGCCCTGGTCATCACCCAGCCCGAGCACGACGCCAAGGGCCCGGCGGCCGTCTCCGCGACCCTGTTCAACAACGGCGTGCTGCCGCAGACCCTGGACGCCGTCAGCGTCCCGGGCGGCGGCGGCGAAGTGAAGCTCAAGGCCGCCGACGGCTCCGGCAAGATCGTCGTGCCTGCCGGCGGCTCCGTCGTCCTGGGCGGCAAGGGCAACCCCTCCGCCATCGTCGAGACCCCCCGCGGTTCCCTGAAGGACGGCGCCGCGCAGAAGGTCGTCTTCCGCTTCAGCCGGACCGGTTACGTCCAGCTGGGCGCGTTCGTCGTCCCGGCCAAGAGCTACTTCAGCGACTACGGCCCGAGCGAGCTCCCGGAGCTCCCGGCCGGCGGTGCCTCCGCCTCGCCGGCCGCCTCCGGCACGCCGTCGGGCAAGCCGTCCGGCTCCCCCTCGGGCAAGGCCTCCGGCACCCCCGAGGGCCACGGCAGCGGCACCCCGTCGGGCTCGGCCTCGCACGGCGCGGGTCACTGACGCCACGGGCCTCCCGGCCCCGCGGGCGGACGCCCGTGACCCCGTACGCACACGAAGGCGCCCCGCCCGGTTCGACCGGGCGGGGCGCCTTCGTCACGCGTGTCGGCCGCGGCGGCGGCCGTCGCGGCCTACGGCTCGAACTTGTAGCCGAGGCCGCGGACCGTGACCAGGTAGCGCGGGGCGCCCGGGTCCGGCTCGATCTTGGCGCGCAGGCGCTTGACGTGCACGTCGAGGGTCTTGGTGTCGCCGACGTAGTCCGCGCCCCAGACCCGGTCGATCAGCTGCATGCGGGTCAGCACGCGGCCCGCGTTGCGCAGCAGCATCTCGAGGAGGTCGAACTCCTTGAGCGGCAGGTCCACCTTGGCGCCGGCGACCGTGACCACGTGCCGGTCGACGTCCATCCGTACCGGGCCGGCCTCCAGCGCGGCCGGGGTGACCTCCTCCGGCTCTCCGCGGCGGCGCAGCACCGCGCGGATGCGGGCGACCAGCTCCCGCGAGGAGAAGGGCTTGGTGACGTAGTCGTCCGCTCCTATCTCCAGCCCGACGACCTTGTCGATCTCGCTGTCCTTGGCGGTCACCATGATCACGGGTACGTTCGAACGGCCGCGCAGCTGACGGCAGACCTCGGTGCCGGGCAGGCCCGGCAGCATCAGGTCCAGGAGGACGAGGTCGGCGCCGTTGCGCTCGAACTCGTCCAGGCCGTCGGGGCCGGTCGCGGCGATGGCGACCTCGAAGCCCTCCTTGCGGAGCATGTAGGAAAGGGCGTCGCTGAAGGATTCCTCATCCTCGACGACGAGCACTCGGGTCACGGAAGGACCTCCGGGGCAGGGATGGCTGTTTCTTGGTCGGTCTGGGTCCGGGTCGCGGTGACCGGTCCGGAGCCGGGCCGCTTCTTCGTCTCGGCGGCGGCTTCCGGAAGTCGCAGGGTGAAGGTCGAGCCCTGGCCCTCGGCGCTCCACACCGTGACCTCGCCGCCGTGCGAGGCGGCGACGTGCTTGACGATGGCGAGTCCGAGGCCGGTGCCGCCGGTGGCGCGGGAGCGGGCCGGGTCGACGCGGTAGAAGCGTTCGAAGATGCGCTCGCGGTCCTTCTCCGGGATGCCGACGCCCTGGTCGGTGACCGCGATCTCGATCAGGTCCCCTCCGGGTGCGGCGACCCGGCGGCCGGCTATGCCGACGCGGGTGCGGGCCGGGGAGTAGTTGACGGCGTTCTCCACCAGGTTGCCGAGGGCCGCCGCGAGCTGGCCGCGGTGACCCCAGACCCGCAGGTCGGCGGTGCCGCCGGCGGCCATGGTGATCTGCTTGGCGCTGGCCGTCTGGCGGCAGCGGTCGATGGCCTCGGCGACGAGCGTGTCCACGCGGACCGGCTCGGCGTCCTCCAGCCGCTCGTCGTTCTGGACCCGGGAGAGGTCGATGAGCTCCTGCACGAGGTTGGTCAGGCGGGTGGCCTCGATCTGCATGCGGCCGGCGAAGCGGGTGACCGCCTCGGGGTCGTCGGAGGCGTCCATGACGGCCTCCGAGAGCAGCGAGAGCGCGCCCACGGGAGTCTTCAGCTCGTGCGACACGTTCGCGACGAAGTCGCGGCGGACCGCCTCGATGCGCCGGGCCTCGGTGAGGTCCTCGACGAGGAGGAGGACCAGCCGCGAGCCGAGCGGCGCCACGCGGGCGGAGACCGCCAGGGCCTCGCCGCGGCCGGTGCCGCGCCGGGGCAGGTCCAGTTCGACCTGCCGTATCTCGCCGTCCCGACGCGTGTCCCGGGCCATGTGCAGCATCGGCTCGACGGCCAGCTTGCCGCCGCGGACCAGGCCGAGGGCGTACGCCGCCGAACTGGCCTTGACGACGCTGTCCGCCTCGTCCAGGACCACCGCGGAGGAGCGCAGCACGGAGAGGACGGTGTCCACACCGGGCGGCAGCACCGCGTTGATGTCGGGGCGCATGGCGCTCCGGGTGGGGCGGGCCTGGTCGCGCTCGCTCCAGCGGAACGCCAGCATGGCGATGACGCCGGTGCACAACCCGGCGATCGCTGCAGCTGCGGCGACCGCCGCGTTCACGTCCATGTGTCCAGGTTAAGCAGGCGCGACGACAGTTCCACAGCCGTTCGGGTGGCACCTCGAACAGTCGTCGCCCAGAGTTCACCATGGCGACCGTGTTGATTCACTTGTGGTGCCGGAGTCCGACGCGTGCGCGGCCCACCGTGGGAGCGTGGGGTCAGACACCCCGGACCCCCGGCAGTACAGGAGAGAGGGACACCATGCGCGACGCGTACCACGAGGAACTGGACTCGATCGGGGACGGCCTGGTCGAGATGGCCCGGCTCGTCGGGTCCGCGATCGGGCGGGCCACCACGGCCATGCTCGACGCCGACCTGAAGCTCGCGGAGAGCGTGATCGCGGCCGACCAGAAGGTCGACGACCTCCAGCACGACCTGGAGGCCCGTGCCATCGCGCTGCTGGCGCGCCAGCAGCCGGTCGCCACCGACCTGCGCATCGTCGTCACCTCGCTGCGGATGAGCGCCGACCTGGAGCGCTCGGGCGACCTGGCCCAGCACGTGGCCAAGCTGGCGCGACTGCGCTTCCCGGAGACGGCGGTGCCGCGCGACCTGCACGCGACGATCCTCGAGATGGGCCAGCTGGCGCAGCGGCTGATGGCGAAGGCCGCCGAGGTGATCATCACCAAGGACGTCGACCTGGCGCTCCAGCTGGAGACGGACGACGACGAGATGGACCAGCTGCACCGCACGCTCTTCCAGCACCTGATGGACGACCGCTGGAAGCACGGCATCGAGACCGCCGTCGACGTCACCCTGCTGGGCCGCTACTACGAGCGCTTCGCCGACCACGCGGTCTCGGTCGCCAAGCGCGTCGTCTACCTCGTCACGGGCGAGCACGCGGACGAGCTCCAGGCCCCGATCGAGGCCTGAGGCGCCGGGCGCTCCTCTGCGCCGTTGACGCGCCCCCGGGGCTGGGCATGAATGAGGCGAGGCGGTACGCGCGTGCGCTTTCCAGGGACGTGTACGCCTTCCTAGGAGGAACCATGTCCGATTCCCCCGTACCCATCACCCCGGAACAAGAGCAGCAGCCCGCCGCGGAGCCGCTCCGCCTGCCGCTGCTGGCCGCCTGCGGCTGCGGCTCCGGCTGCGGCTGCGGCTGCCAGTCCGGCGCCCCGTGCCAGTGCGGCGGCTGAGGCCGTCCGCGCGTGGAGGGCCCCGTCCGGCCGACGGGGCCCTCTGACGTCCTACCTTGGATCCCGCAGGACTCCGGTCCGGGTCGGGCCTCGGCCTGCGGGCCGTCCTCGATCAGCCGCCGCTCTTCGCCGCGTCCCGTTCCGCGGGCGTGACGCACTGCGTGTCACCGTCGAAACTGTCGCGCCACACGTATCCGGGCTTGCACTGGTTGCTCCCCGGCTGCCGGTTCGGGTTCTGCGCGTGCGCCGTGTCCCGCTCGGCGGGCGTCACACACGTGCCGTC
>NZ_JBIVNX010000020.1:0-66993 GCF_044753805.1 Streptomyces sp. NPDC093225 | reverse complement strand
GTCGCCCTCATAGCTGTCGCGCCACACGTAACCGGGCTTGCACTGATTGCTCCCCGGCTGCCGGTTCGGGTTCTGCGCATGCGCCGCGTCCCGCTCGGCGGGCGTCACACACGTGCCGTCGCCCTCATAGCTGTCGCGCCACACGTAACCGGGCTTGCACTGATTGCTCCCCGGCTGCCGGTTCGGGTTCTGCGCATGCGCCGCGTCCCGCTCTTCCGGGGTGACGCACAGGGCGTCGCCCTCATAACTGTCACGCCAGACGTAACCCGGCTGACACGCTTGGGACGAGGGGGCCGCGGAGGGGGCGGGTGACGCGACCGCCGCGGAGGCCTGCAGCGCCACGGCGCCCGAGGCGAACGCCAGCGCGGTGACGCACAACCCGAGGCGCGAGGGGCGGCGCGTGGAAACGGGCGCGTGAAGGGGGGTGTGAAGATCGTGGGACATGGCTGCTCCTTGGGTAGGGGGCATCCGGCGGCCGGGCCGCCGGGGACGAGCGGCCCGCCGTCCGGCGTCGCCGCACGTCAAGTAGGCGCGACGCGCCCGCCACCCGGCATGCCACGAGAACGCGTGGCTTGACCGCAGCCGCGGCGCGCCCCCTCACGCACCCGGCCTGCCGGCCGCGGCTCCACGCCCACACCCACACCCACACCCGTAATAGCCGTTAACAGCGGTTCTGGGCACAACGCCCAAGAATCTTGTTACTCGTCCGGATCTCTTGACACGCCGCGGACCGGCCTCGAAGCGTGGAGGGATGACCAGCAACGGAAAGCTCAAGAGAGTGAGCGCGGCGGTCGCCGCCACCGCGGCGGTCTTCGCGCTCGGCGTCGGAGGCGGAACCGCGGCCTTTGGGGCGATCGAGCCGCACGACACGTCGTGCAGCAACAACGGCGGCCACAACCCGGGCGGCCAGCAACCGAGCTGTTCGGGCGGCGGCCTCACCCAGAACACCGAGAACCAGAACCCCGCGGGCCACGCGCCCGGCGGCCACAACAAGTGACGACGCCGAAAACCCCCTGCCGGCGGACGGACCGCGGACAGGGGGTTCTTCCGTGCACGGGTGCACGGGCTACTGCACGGGTTACTTCTTGCCCTGGTTCTTGACGGCCTCGATGGCGGCGGCGGCGGCCTCGGGGTCGAGGTAGGTGCCGCCGGGGTTCAGGGGCTTGAAGTCGGCGTCGAGCTCGTAGGAGAGCGGGATGCCGGTGGGGATGTTCAGGCCCGCGATGTCGGCGTCGGAGATGCCGTCCAGGTGCTTGACCAGGGCGCGCAGCGAGTTGCCGTGGGCGGCGACGAGGACCGTGCGGCCGGCCAGGAGGTCCGGGACGATGCCGTCGTACCAGTACGGCAGCATGCGGTGGACGACGTCCTTGAGGCACTCGGTCCGCGGGCGCAGCTCCGGCGGGATCGTCGCGTAGCGCGGGTCGCCGGACTGGGAGAACTCGGTGCCGTCCTCGAGGGCCGGCGGCGGGGTGTCGTACGAGCGGCGCCACAGCATGAACTGCTCCTCGCCGAACTCGGCGAGGGTCTGGGCCTTGTCCTTGCCCTGCAGCGCGCCGTAGTGGCGCTCGTTCAGGCGCCACGAGCGGTGGACTGGGATCCAGTGGCGGTCGGCGGCCTCGAGCGCCAGCTGCGCGGTGCGGATCGCGCGCTTCTGGAGCGAGGTGTGCACGACGTCGGGGAGCAGGCCGGCGTCCTTCAGCAGCTCACCGCCGCGGACCGCCTCCTTCTCGCCCTTCTCGTTGAGGTTGACGTCCACCCAGCCGGTGAACAGGTTCTTCGCGTTCCACTCGCTCTCGCCGTGGCGGAGCAGGATCAGCTTGTACGGTGCGTCGGCCATGCGTACGAGCCTAGTGGACGGGGTCAGGGCCTGCGCGCCCCCTCCCGGGCCCCCCGTCGATTGACGCCGGGCGTCAATCCAGTGGCGTGCGAGAGCACCTCTACGTAACGTGCCAATCTCAGTTTCGCTGCTTACATCGCCAGGGGGACCCGGATGGCCACTGTCTCGCTCGCCTCGTTCAGAAGAGCCGCCCGCGAGAGCGTGGCGGGCCTGCCCAGGGAGTTCTGGTGGCTGTGGACCAGCACCCTGGTGAACCGGCTCGGGGCCTTCGTCGCCACGTTCATGGCCCTGTACCTGACCCTGGAGCGGGGCTACTCGGCCTCCTTCGCGGGACTCGTGGCTGCCCTCCACGGCCTGGGCGGGGTGGTGTCCTCGCTGGTCGCGGGCGTGATGACGGACCGGCTCGGCCGCCGCCCGACGCTGATGGCGGCGCAGGCCTCCACCGCCGTCGCCGTGGCCGTCCTCGGCTTCATGGAGCACCCGGTCGCGATCGCCCTCGTGGCGCTGGTCGTGGGCATGACCTCGAACGCCTCGCGCCCCGCGGTGCAGGCGATGATGTCCGACATCGTCGCGCCCGAGGACCGGGTGCGCGCGTTCGCGCTGAACTTCTGGGCCATCAACCTCGGCTTCGCGGTCTCCTCGTCCGCGGCCGGCTTCGTCGCCGAGTACAGCTACCTCGCGGGCTTCCTCGGCGAGGCGGCGCTGACGCTGGTGTGCGCCGTGCTCGTGTACGTCAAGCTCCCCGAGTCCCGGCCGGAGCGGTCCGGGGCCGCGGCGGGCGGCGGGGCGGCGGCCGAGGAGGCGGTCAGCCTCGGGACGGTGCTGCGCGACAGGCGCTTCATGGGCGTGGTCGGGCTGTCCTTCCTGATCTCGCTGATCTTCACGCAGGGGTCGGTGGGCCTGCCGGTGGCGATGGGCGCAGCCGGCTTCAGTGCCGGCGACTACGGGCTGGTCATCGCGGTCAACGGCATGCTGATCGTGGCCCTCCAGATACCGGTGACGCGCTTCGTCGAGCACCGCGACCCGAAGCGGCTGCTGGTGGTGTCGGCCGTGCTCGCGGGGTACGGGTTCGGGCTGACCGCCTTCGCCGGGTCGATCGGGGCGTACGCGCTGACGGTGTGCGTGTGGACGCTGGCCGAGATCATCAACGCGCCGACCCAGATGGGCCTCGTGGTACGGCTCTCCCCGGCACACGGGCGCGGCCGCTACCAGGGCATGTACACGATGAGCTGGTCGGTGGCGGCGCTGGTCGCGCCGCTCATGGCCGGGCACGTGATCGACCGCTTCGGGGCGGAGTGGCTGTGGGGCTCCACGGCCGTGATCGGTACGGCGGCCGCATTCGGGTACTGGGCGCTGATGCGGAGGCTGGCGACGGGATCCGGTACGGGCGCGGGTGCCGACGGCGCCGCGACGGCCGGTCCCGCCGCGGCGCCGGCCGGTGCCGGTGCCGGAGCCCCGGTCGACGTCACGCCGTAGCGCCCCGAGCCTCCTCGGCGCCGGTGGCGGCGATCAGGGCCGCCAGGCCGTCCAGGTGGCGGGCCAGGCCGAAGGCGAACAGGGACTCGGACGACAGGGCGGCGGCCGGGGCCGCACGGACGGCGGTGAAGGACGGGAAGGTGCCGTCGGCGAGCAGGGCCGCCATGCGCTCCTCCTGGGCCGCCATCCACGGGCCGCCCGTGACCCCGCCGGCCCGGGCCGTCTGCTGGGCGGCGGCGAGGTCCACCGCGCAGCCGCGGACGTGGCCGAAGAGGGACACCGCCGCGTGCAGCCGGGCCCCGGCGTCCAGGCCGGTGCCCTCCAGCGCGGCCAGGGCCCACTCGACGTGCCGCATCCCGCCCGGCGCGAGCAGCGGCCGGTCGAGGTTGAGGGCCGCGGCCAGCCAGGGGTGCGCGTGGTAGAGCCGCCACTGGGTACGGGCCGACAGCTCCAGCCGGGCCCGCCAGCCGGTCGGCGGGACGGCCGGCAGGGCGTCCGACGCGAAGGCGGCGTCGGCCATCATCGCGACGAGCTCGTACTTGTTCTCGACGTGCCGGTACAACGACATGGCCGAGACCCCGAGTTCGGTCGCCAGCCGGCGCATCGTCAGGGCCGCCAGCCCCTCGGCGTCGGCGACCGCGAGGGCGGTCGCGACCAGCCGTGCCCGTGCCGCGGACTCCGCGGCCGCGGCCGACCCGGCGGGCGACGGCCGGGCCCCGCGTGGTGCCGCCGCGGTACCGGGCCCGGCCGCCGCCCCGGAGCCGGCCCCCGGCGCCCCGCCCGCCGCCGGTGCCGCGCACACCACCGTGCCCACCCCCGGCACCGCCCGGACCAGGCCCTCCTGCCGCAGGGCGGCGAGCACCCTGCTCGCGGTGGCCATGGCGACCCCCCACCGCTGGGTGATGGCCCGGGTGGAGGGCACCCGGTCGCCGGGCCGCAGCTCCCCCTCCTCGATGCGCCGCCGCAGCTCGGCGGCGATCCGTGCGTAGGGCGGGTCGGCGATGGGCATGGTGCACTCCTCACTGCACTAGTGCAGTGGAGGGTAGTGCACTAGTCATCCTTCCTCAACCATCTCCTGTTTTCCGGCTGTTGAGGTGCGTACGTTGTACACATCGAGCCGGGCACGAACGAGCCGGCTGACCCCGGCACCCGGCCGGGACCCGAGGAGAGGAACGACCGTGAACGCCACCACCCACACCACCGGCACCACCACCGGCACCGCCACCACGCCCGCCGCCACGGCCCGCGGCACCGTGCTGGTCTCCGGCGCGAGCGTCGCCGGCCCCGCCCTCGCGTACTGGCTCCGCCGGTACGGCTTCGCCCCCACCGTCGTCGAGCGCGCCGACCGGCTGCGCGAGGGCGGGTACGCCGTCGACTTCCGCGGCGAGGCCCTCGACGTGCTGGACCGGATGGGCCTGCTGGAGCAGGTCAGGGCGCTGGACACGGAGATGGGCGACGCGCAGATGGTGGACGCGGCCGGGCGGCCGTACGCCACCCTGCCGGCCGCGGTCTTCGCCGGCGACCTGGAGGTCATGAAGGGGGACCTGACCCGGCTGCTGTACGAGGCCACCCGGGACGACGTCGAGTACGTCTTCGGGGACTCGGTCGCGGGCCTGGCCGAGGACGAGGACGGCGTGCTCGTCACGTTCGAGCACGGCCCGGCCCGCCGCTTCGACCTGGTGGTCGGCGCCGACGGCCTGCACTCGCGGACCCGGGCCCTGGCCTTCGGCCCGGAGGAGCGGTACGTGCGCCACCTGGGCATCTGGACGGCCGTCTTCAGCCTGGCCGACCACCTCGGCCTGGCCGGCACCGGCCGACTGTACGCGGCCCACGGCAAGGCCGCGAACATGTTCGGCGCCCGCACGCCCGGCGAGGCCCGGGCCGCCTTCCACTTCGCCGCGGACGACCTCGAGTACGACCGGCACGACCGGGCCGCCCAGCAGCGGCTGGTCGCCGAGCGGTTCGCCGACGAGGGCTGGGAGGTGCCGCGGCTGCTCGCGGAGATGGAGCGGGCCGAGGACTTCTACTTCACCTCCAACGCCCAGGTGGAGATGGACCACTGGGCCGCGGGCCGGGTGGTGCTGCTCGGTGACGCCGCCTACTGCGCGGGCCCGACCTCCGGCCGGGGCACCTCGCAGGCGCTGATCGGGGCGTACGTCCTGGCCGGCGAACTCGCGGCGGCCGGCGGCGACCACGCGGCGGCGTTCGCGGCGTACGAGCGCGGGATGCGCGGTTACGTCGCCGAGCACCAGGCGCTGGGCCGGGAGGGTGCGGAGCGGTTCTTCATGCCGGCGCCCACCCAGGAGGTGCTGGACGCGCTCGCCGCGCAGGCGCCCGAGCACGCGCGGACCGAGCCGGTCCGGCTGCGCGACTACGCCTGAGCCCGGCCTCCCGTCCGGCGCGGGGCCCGGTGCCCCGTCACGTGCGGGCCGGACGCTCCGTCAGGTGCTTGAAGGCGTCGAGGTTGCGGGTGGACTCGCCCCGCGCGGTGCGCCACTCGTACTCGCGCCGGATGGCGGAGGCGAAGCCGAGCTCGAGGAGCGTGTTGAACGCCCCGTCCGCGCCCTCGAGGACCGCGCCCAGGATCCGGTCCAGCTCCTCGGGGGTGACCACGGCGAGCGGCAGCCGGCCGGTGAGGTAGACGTCGCCGAGCCGGTCGACCGCGTAACCCACCCCGTACAGCTTGAGGTTGCGCTCCAGCAGCCAGCGGTGCACCCCGGCCTCGTTCTCGTCCGGGTGCCGGATGACGAAGGCGTTGACCGAGAGCGAGTGCTGGCCGACCCGCAACGAGCAGGTGGTCGAGAGCTTGCGGGTGCCGGGCAGCTTGACGACGTACGAGCCGGGCTCGGGTCGCTCCCACTCCAGCTCCGCGCCGTCGAGGGTGCTCTCGATGATCTGCGCGACCTGCGCGACGTCAGCCATGGTGGGAGCGTACGCGACGGCGATGGTCGTGCATCGCCGCGGTGTACACGTCCGCCGTGCCGCTCGCGGCCGTGTCCCAACCGAAGAAACCGGCGTGCCGCGCGGCCTCCCGCCCCATCCGCTCGGCCAGCGAGGGGTCGTCGGCGAAGAGCTTCAGGCGCTCCGCGTAGTCGGCCGGGTCGTGCCCGCGTACGAGGAACCCGGTCACCCCGTCGTTGACCGCCACCGGCAGCCCGCCGACCTCGGCGGCCAGCACCGGCGTCCCGGCGGCCTGCGCCTCGATCGCCACCAGTCCGAAGGACTCGTTGTACGAGGGCATGACGAGCACGGACGCGGCCCGGAACCAGTCGGCCAGCCGGTCCTGCGCCACCGGCGGGTGGAAGTGCACGAGGTCCGCGATGCCGAGCCGGGCCGCCAGCTTCTGCAGCCCCTCCGGCTTGGCCAGCCCGCTCCCGCTGGGCCCGCCGACCACCGGAACGACCAGGTGGCGGCGCAGCGCCGGCTCGCGGTCGACCAGCTCGGCGACGGCGCGGAGCAGGATGTCGGGGGCCTTGAGGGGCTGGATGCGCCCGGCGAACAGCGGGACGAGCGCGTCCTGCGGCAGGCCGAGGCGGGCCCGGGCGGCGGCGCGGCCGTCGCCGGGGGTGAAGCGCTCCAGGTTCACGCCGGGATGGACGACGGCCACCTTGCCGGGGTCGGCGTCGTAGTGGCGCACCAGCTCGTCGGCCTCCTCGCTGGTGTTCGCGATGAGGCGGTCGGCGGCGGACACGATCTGGGTCTCGCCGATGACGCGGGCGGCCGGCTCGGGGGTGTCGCCCTCCGCGAGGGCGGCGTTCTTGACCTTGGCCATGGTGTGCATGGCGTGGACGAGCGGGACGCGCCAGCGCTCGGCGGCCAGCCAGCCGACGTGCCCGGAGAGCCAGTAGTGGGAGTGGACCAGGTCGTAGTAGCCGGGCCGGTGGCCGGCCCAGGCCTGCATCACGCCGTGGGTGAAGGCGCACAGCTGCGCGGGCAGCTCCTCCTTCTTCAGGCCTTCGTACGGGCCGGCGTCGATGTGCCGGACCAGGACGCCCGGGGCCAGCTCGACCACGGGCGGCAGTCCGCCGGCGCTGGCCCGGGTGAAGATCTCCACCTCGATGTTGATCTCGGCGAGGCGGCGGGCCAGCTCGACGATGTAGACGTTCATGCCGCCCGCGTCGCCGGTGCCCGGCTGGTGCAGCGGCGAGGTGTGCACGCTGAGCATCGCCACGCGGCGCGGCTTGCGGTGGTGGCCGATCCCGGCGCCGACGCCGCCGGGCAGGCGGAGGCGGGGCTGGGCGACGCCCCCGAGGGGCTGGCGGTCCGGCGTGCTGGCGCGGCGGCCGCGGAACCGGGACACGTACTGGCTCACGCGTGCGGTCCTCTCGCTCGGGAGTGGAGTGGGGGTGACGGTCGGGATCGGTCCGGCTGGGTGGGCCGGTCCGGCGGGCGCTCCGGCGGCCCGGGGTGGTTCCTTCCACAGGCCGGCCTTGGTGGGCCGTGGCACGCCTGCGGGAGGACGCCGGGGCTGCCCTCGCTGGATGCAACCGCCCTCGTTGCCGTCGCATTCCACTTTGCAGAACTTTTATTCCCCGCGCAGGGCGGGGAGCGGCCGGGGCCCACGGCTTGCGGGTCCCGGCGCCCACGGGCAAGGCCACCGCGGGCCGCCGCGGCCAGGGGGCCGGACGGGCTCTCGTACCCTCGTGGCATGGCCCCCCGCACCCCTCCCCCGAGCCGTCCCGTGGGCACGGTCACGCGCGGGACCACCAACCCGAACCGGCTGCGCCGCATGGACCGCTGGATCGCCGCGGTCCACGGCCCGGCCCTGCGCCGCGCCGACGCGCCCGTCGCCGTCGACCTCGGCTACGGCGCCGCGCCCTGGACCGCGGTCGAGCTGCTGGCCCGGCTGCGCGCCGAGGCCCCGCACGTGCGCGTGGTGGGCATCGAGATCGAACCGGCCCGGGTCACCGGCGCCAAGCCGTACGAGCGCGAGGGCCTCGTCTTCCGGCACGGCGGCTTCGAGGTCCCGCTGGACGGCGGCGAGCGGCCGGCGCTGATCCGGGCCGCGAACGTGCTGCGCCAGTACGACGAGGAACAGGTGACCGACGTGTGGGCGCGGCTGTGCGCACGGCTGGCCCCGGACGGGATCCTGGTCGAGGGCACCTGCGACGAGATCGGCCGGCGGCACGTGTGGGTCGCGTTGGGGCCCGAGGGGGCGCGCACGGTGACGTTCGCAACCCGGCTGGGCTCGCTGGACCGGCCCTCGGACCTCGCGGAGCGGCTGCCGAAGGCGCTGATCCACCGGAACGTGCCCGGGGAGCCGGTGCACGCGTTCCTGCGGGACTTCGACCGGGCCTGGGCGGCGGCCGCGCCGTACGCCTCGCTGGGTGCGCGCCAGCGCTGGATCCGTACGGCCAGGTCACTGGCGGCGGACTGGCCGCTGACGGACGGTCCGCGGCGTTGGCGGCAAGGGGAGTTGACCGTCCGCTGGGACGCGCTGCGCCCGGCGGAGGCGACGTAGCCCCCGCCCGCCACCGCGCCGGCCGCCCGAACGGCGGGTCCGCAAGCGGCCATCCGCGGGACACGTCGGAAGCGGCCACCGGGGTGGCGTGGACCCGGGACCCGGCCGCCTCGTAGCCTGCTCCCCGGGACGCCACGGGGGCTTCGTCCGGGCGACGCCGGCAAGGGGTGTCGGAATTCGCCGACTCGTGGCACCATCCCGAGTGACGACCACAAGTTACTGACGGTAAATCAGTTCGGCACAGCGGAAACGGCAGCGGAAGCACGTGGAAGCAGAGGCCGAGGGTCCTAGGGGGGACCGTGGAACCAGGGGGGACCGTGAACCGACGGCGCCGAGGCATCAGCGCGCTCACACTCATCTGCGCGATGGCCGTCGCGTCGGCCCCCGGCGCCGCGTTCGCCGCGCCGGCGCCCGAGCCGGGCCCGTCGAAGTCCCTCGAAGAGGTCCGCAAGGAGATAGAGGCCCTCTACCACCAGGCCGGCACCGCGACCGAGGCGTACAACCTCGCCGAGGAGCAGGCGCAGCGGCAGTCCGACCAGATCGTCACCATCGCCAAGCAGGTCGTCGCCACCCAGCAGCGCATCGCGGACCTCAAGAACCGCGCGGGCGCGGCCGCCCGGGCCCAGTACCGCACCGGCGGCCTGCCGCCGAGCGCGCAACTCGCACTCAGCGGCAGCCCGCAGCAGTTCCTGGACGGGGCGGACCGGCTCCGGCAGGGCGAGAAGGCCACGATGGGCATGCTCGGCGAACTGAACACCCACCAGGCCGACTTGCAGAAGTACGCGGCGGAGGCCAGCGCGCACTGGCAGACGCTGGAGGCCAACCGCAAGGCGAAGGAGACCGCGAAGAAGGAGATCGAGGCCAAGATCGCGGCGGCCAAGGCGCTGGAGGACCGGCTCGTCGCCGAAGAGAAGGCCCGACTGCTCCAGTTGGAGAAGGACGACGCCTACAAGAAGCAGGCGAAGTGGCTCAAGTCCGGCATCCTCAAGGAGATCAACGGCAAGGCCTCGCCGGCCGGCAAGGCCGCCATCGAGTTCGCGACGAAGCAGATCGGCAAGCCGTACGTCTGGGGCGCCGAGGGCCCGGACGGCTTCGACTGCTCGGGGCTGACCTCGCAGGCCTGGCTGGCGGCGGGCAAGCACATCCCGCGCACCTCGCAGGAGCAGCTGCGGCTGCTGCCGAAGGTCGCGATCAAGGACATGCGGCCCGGTGACCTGATCATCTACTTCGACGACGCGACCCACGTGGCGATGTACGTCGGCGACGGCGCGATGATCCACGCGCCGCGCCCGGGGCGGCACGTGACGATCGCGGGCGCGGGCTCGATGCCGATCAAGGCCGTCGTCCGGCCGGACGCGTAGCGGGGGCGGCACCGCCGCACGCCGACCGCGGGGCGCCACCGCCGCTACCGTCGCACCGCCGTCCCCACCGCCGCCGTGCGCCACCACTCCCGCCACCGGCCGCCCCGCCGCCCGCCGCGGGCGGGGCTCCCGTACGGGCGCGCGTGGAGGTTTCGTGAGGGGGCGGCGCAGGCCCTGTATCGTCCCTTGGACGCCCACCGTCGCACGGCGTGACCTTCGTCATCACCGAGCGCGGGCGTTCCCCCGGGAAACGGGCATATGACGGTGTCCCTTTTCACGACGGCATTCCCCATCGCCACCGGTACCGCTATGGTCCCCGTCGGAACCCTCGGGGGGAGGGAAGGAACCAGGACGATGCCCGTACCCGTACCGCGGCAGAGGGACACCCCGGCCGTGGAGAGCGGTCACACCGTGCTGCCCACCCCCGCGTCGCACGCCACGCAGCCCCTCACCCTGCTGGTCATCGAGGACGACCCGGTGGGCGGCCTCACGGTCCCCGAGATCCTCGACGCCGAGGGCCAGCGGATCCGCATCCGCACGGCCCGCAACCTCACCGAGGCGGAGCGGCTGCTCACGCCGGACGTGCACTGCATCCTGCTCGACCTGAGCCTGGGCCTGGCGGACCGCGCGTCCGTCCCCGTCCACGTGTCCGCGGGCGGCGGTGCGGGACCCGGCCCGGGTGCGGGTGCCGTCGTGACGGACGCCGCGCCGGACGCCGGGACCGCCGCCGGCGCGGGGACCCGTACCGCACCGGCCAACGGGTCCGCACCCGCGCCCGGCGCCGGACCGGGCCACGGCACCGGCCCGGCCGCGGACGCCGAGCCGGGACCGGAGCTGGCCGTCCTGCACCGGGTGCTGCGACTGGCCCCGCGCCACGCCGTCCTCGTCCTCACCTCGGAGGCGGACGCCGAGCGGGCCGCCGAGGCCGTCCGCGTGGGCGCCCAGGACTACCTCTTCCGCGACGAGCTCGACGGGCGCCTGCTGAGCCGGGCGATCCGGTACGCGGTGGAGCGCAAGCGGGCCGACATCGCGCAGTACAAGCTTGCAGAATCGAAACTGCGGGCCCAGGAGAACGCCCGCCTCGAGCGCGGCCTCCTGCCGATCCCCCTGCTCCAGGGCTCCGACCTGCGCTTCGCCGCCCGCTACCGGCCCGGCCGCAGCCGGGCCCTGCTCGGCGGTGACTTCTACGACGTCGTCCGCACCCCCGACGGCACCGTCCACGCCATGATCGGCGACGTCTGCGGCCACGGCCCGGACGAGGCCGCCCTCGGCGTCGAGCTGCGCATCGCGTGGCGCGCGCTGACCCTGGCCGGGCTGTGCGGGGACGAGCTGCTCGCCACGCTCCAGGAGGTCCTGGAGGTCGAGCGGGACAACGAGGAGATCTTCGCGACCCTCTGCACCGTGGACATCGCCCCCGACGGCCGCCGCGCGGGCCTGTGCCTGGCCGGGCACCCGGCCCCGCTGGCCGCCCGGCCGGGCGGTCCGGCACGGCTGCTGCCGTACGACGACAGCGGCCCGGCGCTCGGGCTGCTGCCGCGCGCCCGCTGGCCGCGCCGGCAGGTGGAGCTGGGCGGGACGTGGAGCCTGATGCTCTACACGGACGGTCTGATCGAGGGCCGGATCGGCGAGGGCCGCGAGCGCCTCGGGCAGGACGGCATGGTCGAGATGATCAACCGTCGGCTGGCCGAGGGGCTGTCCGGCGAGGCGCTCCTGGAGGCGGCCGTGACCGAGGCGCGCCGGCTCAACGGCGGCGAACTGACGGACGACGTGGCCGTGGTGCTGCTGGACCGCGCGGCGGAGCGCCGCCGCGCCGGAACGGCCTGAGGGCTGTCCCCTCAGGCCTCACGCCCGGCAGCTCCCACGTCTTGCGGCCCTTGCGGTCGACGCGCAGTGGCCGACCGGCGACCGCACGCGTCCGACAACGGTGCACCGGCCCATCACCGAGGTCACCTGCCGTGCACGGCGTCCCCGAGCACCTCCCCGCCGACCTGCCGTGCCAACCACTCCGCCCGGGGGAGATCCCCGAACTTGGACAGGTGGACGAACACCGTGTGCCGGTCGTCGGGAAGCTCTCGGTCTATGTCCAGGCTGTTGAACACGACTTGGACCGCCTCGTACTTCGCGTACGCCTCGAGATCGAGCTCCGGCACGTCCGGCCAGCTGCCGTCCCAGTAGATCGAGGCGGGGCCGGCGCCCAGGGCATGGACGAAGCGATCCTCCAGCTCATCGTCCACCGGCACGTCGGCGTCCACCCGGAACGGCAGCAACGTTGCGAACTCGTACGAATGAACGGGCAACGTGTCGGCCCGGTACTCATGGGTCCACCGGTACGAGTCGAACGGCAGGCCCTGTGCGGCGTAGACGGCCTTCGGCAGGACCCCCGCCATCCTCCACACGTCTTCGGCCGTCTGCAGCTCAGCGATCAACTCGACGACCGGGCCCCGCCTCTCCATCAGCGAGCACAGACGCCTCGCCAGGGCGAGGGTCTCCACTGCGCCGGCGCTCCTGAAAAGGGGATACGCCCTCGAATCACCCATGACCGCAACGATACTGTCCGGCGGACCTGGGTCGAGCAGCCCCTAGCGGCCGCCGTTGTACGGGCCGTACGGGCCGTCGCTGCTGCTGCCGCGGCGGCGACCGGTGCCGCTCACCCGGCGCAGCGCGGGGCGCACGTCGACGAAGAACACGATGGTGGCGATCAGGCCCGCGATCTGCAGGAACATCATGCCCAGGAACAGGTCGACCAGGACCGTGACGCCGAGGACCACCAGCCAGAAGGGCTTGGTCTGCTTGTCGGCGGCCCGGTACGCGTCCTCGCGCGCCGTCGCCGCGAGGACCAGCGCGGCCACCGCCGGAATCAGCGTGCCGTAGAACAGCGCGATCTGAAGGGCCGTGTCGAACCCCTGCATCAACATGCCGCCCACCGCCTCCTAGCGAATCTCCGACGGATCCAACCTACCCGCACAACGGGCCGGACACCCGGTTCGGTGCCCGGCCCGTCGCACTCGTGTGCTCCCGGCCCCCGTTCGCGCCGGACTACTCCGCGGACTCGGATGACTCGGCCGACCCGGCGGCCGACTTCTTGGCCGCCGGCTTGCGCGTGGCGGCGGGCCGGCGCGCCGCCTTCGGCTTCTCCTCGGAACCGGCCGCGGCCTCCTGCTCGGCCGGAGCCTCGACGACGGCGGCGATGTCGACGATCTCCTCGGCCACCTCGCCGCGCCAGGTCTTGACCGCCTGCTCGCCGCGCTCGGCGACCTTCTCGTACGTCTCCTTCGCCCGGACGGCGTACTCGGCGGCGAGGCCGAGGCTGCGCAGGGCGATGTCCTGGGCCTGCTCGCCCAGCTTCTTCAGGTCGGCGTCGAAGGTGCCGACGACCTCGGCGACCTTGGCGGTCACCGCGGCCTGGGCCTCCTTGGCCCGGTCCTGGACGACCTTGGGGTCGGTGTTGCGTACCGCCTCGATACGGGCCGGGGCCTCGGCCCGCAGCTGCTCGATCAGGCCGGGAACCTTCCGGGCCTGCTCCACGGCGATGTCGGCCGTGCCGGCGGCGAAGTAGAGGGGAGTGGGGTCGGCGAGGGTCTTACGCAGGTCATCGGCGATGGCCATCGGTGGTCCTCCCGGATCACGGTGCGGTGCACCGCGCGTGGCGCCCGGGGCATCGGGCCCCGGTGGCGTGCGGTGCGGTCGGTGCTACGGCGTCTTCGCGGGCGCGTCCTCGAGAGCGTTCTCCTTGCGGAACGACTCGTAGATCTGCAGGAGCACCTGTTTCTGGCGCTCGTTGATCGACGGGTCGGCGAGGATGACGGCGCGCGTCTCCACCTCGTCCGGTTCCCGCTCGTCGAGGATCCCGGCCCGTACGTAGAGCGTCTCGGCGGAGATCCGCAGCGCCTTGGCCAGCTGCTGGAGGATCTCGGCGCTGGGCTTGCGCAGCCCGCGCTCGATCTGGCTCAGGTACGGATTGGACACCCCCGCCGCATCGGCCAGCTGCCGCAGCGACAGCTGTGCCATCCGGCGCTGCTCACGCAGGTATTCGCCGAGATTTCCGACGTTGAGTGTCCCCATGTCCCGATCCTCCCCCACCCCGCTAACTTTTGCAAGCACACCGCTTGCACGAGTGTCGCGCCCTCGGGATCCGGCAGCTGTGCCTCGCAGCGATGGATGTCACCTCGCAACCCAAACCGTCACCGCACAGTCGTTCGCTCTGATGATGGTCCGGCGTCCACGCGACGCTGTCCCGTCGCGGTGTAGGTGGCAGACGTGGAGACAGAGGTGTCCGGCGCGCGTCAGCCTCGCGACGACATTTGTACAAGACGGGCAGCGGGCAGCGCAGGCATCGTCCCGTACATGGGACATGACGACGTCACGCACTTGCACGGGATGCATGTGGTCCACTACGGCCCGCGGCAGGCGCCGCCGCTGGTGCTCATCCACGGATCGGGATTCTCGGGCGGCTCCTGGAGCCCGGTGGTGCCGGCACTCACCGGCCAGTATCACGTCATCCGAGTCGACCTCCCGGGTCACGGCCAGTCCTCGCCCGCGCCGTCGTACGACGTGCCTGAGCAGGCGGGCCGCCTGGCCGCGGTGCTCGACGAGCTCGGTCTTCGTCCGGTCGCCGTGGTCGGGCACTCCAGCGGTGGATACATCGCCACCGCGCTCGCCGAACAGCGCCCTGACCTGGTTGGTTCGCTCGCGCTGATCAGCAGCGGCCCGAGTCCCGACGCGATCCTTCCGCAGCCCGTCCTCCTTCGGATGCTGATCGCCCCGCCGCTGGGGCCGCTCCTCTGGCCGATCCGCTCCGACGCGATGCTCCGCAGGGGGCTGACCGCGGTCTGCAACCGCCCGGTGGACATCCCGGACGACCTGGTCGCCGAGGTCCGGGGCATCGCTTATCGCACGTTGAGGACGGTGCTGCGCCGGAACGCCGCGTACATCGCCGAGCGGAGCGTGCCCGAGCGCCTCACCGCCCTCGACGCCCCGGTCCTGGTGATCTTCGGCGCTGCCGACCGCCGTTGGGATCCGTCCTCGGCACACCAATACGACGCGGTGCCGAACGCTCGCGTCGAGCAACTGCCCGGCGTCGGACACCTCCCCATGTTCGAAGCGCCGGAGGCGACCGGCGAGTTGCTGCTCTCCTTCGCGGCGGCAGGCCGCTGACACCGATCGGTAGCCTGGTGCCGTGTCGGCCACAGAGTCACCACCTGACTGGACGTCGGTGGAGGTCGCGGTCCCGCGGCAGTCGGAGCGGCTGCCCGGGATCAGCATGGCCGGGTTCGGTCAACGAGTCCCGGCGCTCGTGGACATCGCCATGGTCGCGCACCCGTCGGTCACCCTGTTCGTGGACCTGAGCGAAGGAGACGGCCTCGTCTACGACGCCCACGGCCGGTACGAACGCGGCAGCGCGGTCGTCGGGCTGATCCCGGGCGGCCTTCGGATCAGCGGCCGGACGGCCGAGGCGGTCCGGTGCCTCCAGATCCGGTTGTCGCCGGTCGTGGCGGCTGCGGTGCTCGGCGCATCGACCGAGCTCGTCGGGACGGTGGCCTCCCTGGAAGACGTCTGGGGTCGCGATGCCGGGCGAGCCGAGGACAGGCTGCGCGCCGCCACGTCGTGGGACGAACGGTTCACGATCGTGGCGGATGTCCTTGGCCGACGGCTGGACGCCCGCCCACCGCTCGATCCGGAGATCGCTGCTGCCTGGTGGCGGATGCGCGCCAGCCGGGGACAGGTGCGGGTCGACAGCCTGGCGAACGAGGTGGGATGGAGCCGTAAGCGCCTGTGGTCCCGCTTCCGGTCCCAGATCGGCCTCACTCCCAAGCGCGCCGCCCAGTTGGTGCGCTTCGACCACGCCGCCCACCTTCTCGCAGCGGGTGACGCCACTGCTCGGGTGGCGGCCGCAAGCGGCTACGTCGACCAGTCCCACCTCCACCGCGAGGTCAAGGCGTTTACCGGGGTGACGCCCACCGCCGTAGCCGCTGCGCCGTGGCTCGCGATCGACGACGTCGCGTGGCCGACTTCGTTCGCCGACCTGCCGCCTTCGCCCTCTGCGTTTCGGCAGGTCCCGGCGAGGTGAGCGCAGGTTCCACGAAGGGAGCAGGCGGCGGCCCTCAGGACTTGCCCGGATGAGAATCGGACAGCACGAACGAGAACGGGTGGGAAGCCGACAGATCCAATGCGACAGGACAGACGCTCCAGGTCACCGGCTCGTACCTCCACCGGGCCGGTGACAACTGAGCTGCGAAATCGCCGTTGGTGACAGCAAGCTCGCGATTGGTGACACCTACCACTGAGATTCCGGCGCGGCGCCGCAGGCCGGCCGCCGTCGCCGGTGACATCTATCGCTGCGAGTCACAGCAGCCCGGCACCCGGCGGACACCGGCCCGGACTGCGGGCAGGCCTTCCCTGCGATCACGCGGCGCCTCCTGGCCGGCCGGCCGGGACCTCCTACCGGGACGGCCCGCATGAGCCAAGTCACGAAATCCCGGAACGTGACGGGATTCGACTGCAGGGAAAGGATCGGAACGTGAATTCACCTGAAGGACGGCAGGCAACCGCATATCGAAGTGAAAGGACCCGGAACCATGACCAGCGACATCACGTGTTCGCACTGCCACCGGCCGACGGAAGAAGGCTGGCTGGTGATGTGGAATCCGCTCATGCTCCTGAATTTCGTCAACTGGCAGCCCGCCAGGCCCGGATACGTCCGGTTTAGGCGACCGAAGGGCTCCGAGAAGGTCATCGTCCCGCGCGCGGGTGGCAAGGGATGCCCCAGAGCTCGGATCTGCCGACCGTGCAAGAGCGTCACCTTCTCGTACGCGGAGCACCGGCTCGACTAGTCACCGAAAGGGCGACGCGAGGCCGGGCGTCAGGCCGCGGGGGTGCGCCAGACGGAGGCCAGGAGGAGGGCGCCGGGGACGATGCCGCCGGCGGTGGCCACGGCCCATGCGGGGGCGTCCAGGGCGGCCAGGGCGAGGGCGCCGAGGCCGCAGGCCGCGAGGGCGGCGCCCAGGACGTGGAGCGCCGGGCGGCGCCAGGAGGCGGCGAGGCCGAAGAAGTGCACGCCGACCACGAACGCGATCCAGCCCACGAAGGCGTGCGGGGCGTGCAGGACGCGGCTGATGACCAGGAGCCCGACGACCAGGGCCAGGACCTCGGCGGCCACGACGTACCAGTACCGACGGCCGAAGCCGGTGCGGGGAGCGGGGAGTTCGGCCCGGGAGCCACGACCGCGGCGCGTCACGAAGAGGGCCAGGAACGCGGCCACCGCGAGGAGGCGGACCGGGCGGGCGACGCCCTGCGGGAGGGCACCCGCGTTCGCCTGGACGAACACCACGCCGAAGGCGCCGCCGATGATTCTGCCGGTGAACTGACTGGTCATGATCATCAGCTTGTCATGGCGGCGCCAGGGCCGGGTGGACGCCCCCTAGGCGAGGGGGAGGCGACCCACGATCTGGTCGCCGCTGAGTTCGCCGGTCTTCTCGAAGCCCAGGCGGAGGTAGAACTCCTCGGGGCCCGTGGGGCCCGGGTGCCAGGTGACGGTGAGGGCGCTGCCGCCGCGGCGGCGGATCTCGGCGGCGACCGACTCGACGGCGAAGCGGCCGTACCCGCGCCCCTGCCGGTCGGCCGCGATGTTCAGGCGCCAGAGGCCGTCACGGGGCGGCTCCCCCGGGTTGAACTCGGCGCCGAAGAAGGCCATCAGGAAGCCGACGAGCTCCTCACCGTCGAAGATCACACGCGGCCAGGCCAGGTCGGGGTGGACGTAGGCCTCGGCCAGGGAACGCACGACGGGCGCCACCGCGTGCTGCTGGTCCGGGCGGACCGAGAGGGCGATCGCGGCGTCGATGTTGTCCGGGGTCACCGGCTCCAGTCGCGGGCCGGGCCCCGCGTCGGGTCGTGCTGTCATGATCGCGACTGTAGGGGACGGGACGGGCGGGCCGCATGCGGATTGCCCGCAACGGGCCGCCCCCGGCGGACCCCGGGGGCACCGCCGCTCTCGGGGCGCTGACCTGCGGAGGGCCCCAACCGCCTAGCCCGCGATGGGCGGTTCGGGCGCCCGTCGGCCCACGACCACGGTCGCCCCGAGTTCGTCGTCGGCCACGACCCGCGTCCGCAGCCCCGCCCGTTCGAAGGCGGCCGCGGTCAGGTCGGCCTGGTGCTCGCCGGTCTCGATCAGCAGGTGCCCGCCCGGCGCGAGCCAGCCGGGCGCCTGCGCGACGACCCTGCGCTGTACGTCCACCCCGTCCGCGCCGCCGTCCAGGGCGACCAACGGCTCGTGCTCGCGCGCCTCGGGCGGCAGCAGCCCGATCTCCCCGGTCGGCACGTACGGGGCGTTCGCCACCAGGACGTCCACCCGTCCGCGCAGCTCCGTCGGCAGCGGCCCGTACAGGTCGCCCTCGAAGACCCGGCCGCCGAAGGGGGCGAGGTTGCGGCGCGCGTACCGCACCGCCGCCGGCTCGACGTCCGCCGCGTACAGCCGCACCGCCGCCGCGCCGGCTCCCGGGTCCCCGGTCCGGCCCGGGTCCGCGGTGCCGTCCCCGACCCGCTCCCCCGCCCGGTCCGCGATGCGGGCCGCGACCGCGCCGCCCAGCGCGCCGACCCCGCAGCAGAGGTCGAGCAGGACCGAGCCCGCGCCGGGCGCCAGCCCGGCGGCCACCGCCACCAGGAACTCGCTCCGCCTCCGCGGTACGAAGGCCCCCGGCCCGACCGCCCAGCGCCGCCCGCAGAACTCCGCCCAGCCCAGCACGTGTTCCAGCGGATGGCCGGCGGCCCGGCGCGCCACCATCGCGGCCAACCCGCCGTCGGCCGGCCCCCCGTCGACCGAATCGCCGTCGACCGGACCGCCGGGGACCCACGCGCTGCCGGCCGACCGCTCCACGGCGGCCTCGATCAGCAGCCGGGCCTCCTCCTCCGCGAAGACGCAGCCCGCGGAGCGCAGCCGCCGCACCACGTCGTCGTACACCACGTCGTCGTACGGCGGTTCGGCCGCGAAGACGCCCGCCACGTCAGCCGCCCAGCCCGGCGAGGTCCAGCGCGGCGATGCGCTCCGGGTCCGCCAGGATGTTGATCTCGACGATGCGGCCGTCGACGATCGTCAGGTCCATGAGCGACTGCGGCCGCCCGTTCGGTGCGGCCATCGCGCCCGGCATGCCGTTGACCAGCACCGGCACCGACACCGCGCCCAGCTTCGAGAACATGAGCGCCTGCTGCGCCACCGCCGTCGCACCGCGCACCAGCTGCGCCATGCCGCCGGCCACCGCGCCCAGGTCCACGCGCAGCACCACGTCCGGGTCGAGGACGGTCAGCAGGCCGTCGAAGTCCCCGTCGCGCGCGGCCGCGAGGAAGGCCCCGACGACCTCCTTGCGCCTGCTCGTGTCCGTGTCCGGCCTCGGGGTGCCGCCCTGCACCCGCCGGCGGGCCCGGCTGGCCAGCTGCCGGGTCGCGGCCGGGGTCCTCTCCACGATCGGGGCGATGTCCTCGAACGGCACGGCGAACATGTCGTGCAGCACGAACGCCAGCCGCTCCGCCGGCCCGAGCTGGTCCAGGACCACGAGCAGGGCGTACCCGACGGAGTCCGACAGCAGTGCCTGCTGCTCGGGGTCGGCCCCGTCCTCGCGGCTGACCACCGGGTCGGGCAGCCGCTCGGGGAAGGCGTCCACGGACTCCTCCCGACGGGCCTTGCGGGAGCGCAGCTGGTCGAGGCAGACCCGGCCGACGACGGTGGTGAGCCAGCCGCCGAGGTTCTGCACGCCGCTCACGTCGGTCCGGTCCAGCCGGAACCACGCCTCCTGTACGGCGTCCTCCGCCTCGCTCAGGCTGCCCAGCATCCGGTAGGCCACCGCGCGCAGGTGCGGCCGGCTCTCCTCGAACCGGGCCGCCAGCAGATCACTGTCGTTCTGGGGCACCGCAGGCTCCATCCGTCGTCCTCGTCGGCCGTGTCGCACGTATGACGTACCGGGCGTGCCGATTGTGACACCTCAAGATCAACAACAGGGTGGGGAGGTCAGAAGATGTCCGGGCACCAGGGCCGCAGGGCCGTGCGGAACACGTCGTCCGCCAGCGCCGCCGCACCCGGCCGCTCCTCCGTGATCCGCCCCAGCACCGCCAACCGCGCGGCCGACACGTCGCCGAGGTAGAGCGCGCTCAACTCGGCGATGCCCAGGCGCAGGTCGGGCGCCTCGTCGGTCGGGGCGCACACGGGCCGCTCGCCGGTCGCGTCGAGCCGGTAGCGACCGCCGGCCGGGCCCTCCGGGTCCGCGACCTCGAGGACGAGGACGCCCGGGTGCTCGTACGTCCGCGCCTCCAGGGCCCGTACCACGTCCAGCAGGCGCACCCACAGCCAGTCGGCGCTCGTCACGATCGACGCGGCCCGCCGGTTGGGCAGCAGGTCGGGGACGAGGTCGTCGGGGGCCCGGTAGCCGGTGCGGACCTTGCGCACCCAGTCGATCGAGCACAGGAAGTGCCACAGCGCGCGCTCGGCCGCCGGGGTGACGGCGATCAGGTCGCGCACGGCCAGGGTCTGGTCGGGGGTCTTGGCGTCGGTCCACTTCTCGTCGGCCGGCGTGTAGACCGCCAGCCCTTCGGGCTCGCCGTCGGCCGACCGGTAGACGGCGTGGAACTTCTCCTTGTACGGGCGCCAGCTCACCGACTCCAGACCGGTGGCCAACTTCCACCAGCGCTCGTCGCGGTCGATCACGCCCGGCCGCAGGGCCCGCAGCCGTTCGTGGAGCTGCGGGCCGATCTCCCGCACCTCGGCGGCGTCGGCCAGGTCGACGCGGCCGCCGTCCTGCGGGCCCGCCCAGCGGCGGTCGAGGCCGGCGCGCAGGGTGTCGATCTCCCACTCGCACAGGGAGGTGGCGGGCGCGAACCCGTACCGACCGTAGATCGGGTACTCGGCGGCGATCAGGGTGGCGGCCACCTCGCCGCGCTCACGCGCGGCCGCGAGGTCGGCCGCCATCATGCGGCTGAGGATGCCGCGGCGCCGGTGGGTGGGGGCGACCACGACCCCGGAGACCGCGGTGGTGGGGATGCTCGCGCCGCCGGGCACGGTCAGCCGCTGGGCGAAGGACCGGAAGGTGGCCACGCACCGGCCGCTGTGGGTGTCGTACGCGCCCTGGCAGCGGTCCAGGCCCCCGTACTTGACCCGCTGCGCGATGTCGTCGTCGGTCGGGAACGCCGGCGTCAGGAAGCCGGTCAGCGTCGTCCGGACCCACTCCTTGACGTCGGATTCGGTGATCGTGCGGATCTCAACGGTCATCCCGTCACGCTAGGCCGCCCCGGATCGGGCCGTCACCCGAATTTCCCCCGTCCGGTCCCCCGTCCGGTCCCCCCGTCGGGCGGCGGCCGCCGGACGGGGGAAACGGAGGCGGGGAACCGGGCGCGGGGAAGCGGTCCGGCCGCCGCCGGACGGATCCGGCGGACCTCAGGCCAGCAGGTCGTCGACCTGCGCCTCGCCGTCGCGGTACCGGCGGGTGATCTCGGCACCGCAGTCGTCCGCCGTCCGCTGGAGCGCCTGGCGCCGCCGCGAGACCTGCTGCTCGTACCGGACCAGCCGGCCCATCCCCTCGTGCAGCTCCTCGTCCGTGCGGGCGCCGAGGTCCGACAGCTCGACGTCCGCGAGCATCTCGGCGGCCAGCCGCCGGTACTCCTCGCTGTGCGGGGTGCCCAGGGTGACGTGCCGGGCCGAGGCGCTGCGCCGGGAGGGCGCGTCGGCGAGGATCTCCGAGAGCCGGTCGACCACCGCGGCCTCCACGGCCACCGGCGCCGCGGGGTCGGCCCGCCGGCCCAGCTCGGCCCGCAGGATGTCGATCCGCCCCTGCAGCAGACGCCGGACGTAGCTCAGGTCCGCCTCGTCGCGCAGCGCCTCCCGACGCACGGTGCGCAGCTCCGGCAACCGCAGCAGGGCCAGGTCGTGCCGGGGGACCTCGGGCAGCCTGCCGCCGCCCGCCGGTCGGTCGCCCGGTCGGTCACCGGGTCGCTCGCCGATGCGCTGCGCCGGCGGACGCGCGGCCGTCGGGACGGGTCCGGAGGGCTGCCCGGTACCAGAAGTGCTCATCACGATTCATGTCCCCTCGCTCGGGCGCACGGCCTGCGTGCATCGTGCCACTCTCCGTGGGGGCGGTGCAGGCGCACGCCACCCGATCGGCCCCAGACGGGTGCACGCCTGCTACACAAGTGGTATGCGAGCAGTGGTTCAGCGCGTCGACGGCGCGAGCGTGGTGGTGGCGGGCGAGACGGTCGGGGAGATCGTCGGCGAGGGGCTGTGCGTCCTGGTGGGGGTGACCCACGACGACACCCCGGAGAAGGCGGCGCAGCTGGCGCGCAAGCTGTGGTCCGTACGGATCCTGGAGGGCGAGAAGTCCTGCTCGGACAGCGGGGCTCCGCTGCTGGTCATCTCCCAGTTCACGCTGTACGGCGACGCCCGCAAGGGGCGCCGGCCCACGTGGAACGCGGCGGCGCCCGGGCCGGTGGCCGAGCCGCTGGTCGACGAGGTGGTGGCGCAGCTGCGGGCGTTGGGCGCGACCGTGGAGACGGGCCGGTTCGGCGCGGACATGCGGGTCTCGCTGACGAACCACGGCCCGTTCACGGTACTGCTGGACGTCTGAGGCCGGCCTACGGCTCGACCACGACCTCCTGCGCCGCGGCCGTCGTGCCGGCCAGCAGCTCCGCGTCCACCGGAACGTTCCGCTTCAGCAGGCCGAGTGCGATGGGACCGAGCTCGTGGTGGCGCACCGAGGTGGTGACGAAGCCGAGCTGGCGGCCTTCCGGGCCGTCCGCCTTCAGTCGCAGCGGCGCGCCGTGCGGCGGCAGCACCACGTCGCTGCCGTCGAGGTGCAGGAAGACCAGCCGGCGCGGCGGCTTCCCCAGGTTGTGGACGCGCGCCACCGTCTCCTGGCCCCGGTAGCAGCCCTTCTGCAGGTGCACGGCGGTGCCGATCCAGCCCAGCTCGTGCGGGATGGTCCGGTGGTCGGTCTCCAGGCCGAGCCGCGGCCGGTGCGCCTCGACGCGCAGCGCCTCGTACGCCAGCAGTCCGGCGGCCGGCCCGTGCGCCGCGGCGAACGCCTCCAGGTCCGCGCGCGGCAGGAAGACGTCCCTGCCGTGCGCGGTCTCCCGTACGACGAGCTCCTTGCCGGGCTCGGCGATCGAGCCGGCCGGCAGGTGGACCACGGCGAAGTCGGCGGTCCGGTCGGCGACTTCCACCCGGTAGAAGAACTTCATCGACTCCAGGTAGGCGATCAGCGCCTCCTGCGTGCCGGGCTCGACGTGTGCCCATACGGTGTCGCCGTCGTCGACGAGGTAGAGCGCGTGCTCGATGTGGCCGTTCGCGGACAGGATCAGGGCCTCGGTGGCCAGGCCCGCGGGCAGCTCGCTGACGTGCTGGGTGAGCAGCAGGTGCAGCCAGCTCAGCCGCTCCGGTCCGGTGACGGCGACGACGCCGCGGTGCGAGAGGTCGACGAACCCGCGGCCCTCGGCGAGGGCGCGCTGCTCGCGGAAGAGGTCTCCGTAGTGCGCGGCGACGGCTTCGTCGGGGCCTTCCCCGGGGACGGCACCGGGCAGCGAGAGCAGAGGGCTGGCGAGGGTGGTCATACCGCCGATCCTACGACCGCCCGCCGGCGTCCGGTCGGGCCGCCGCCGCGCCGTGCTTCGCCGCGCAGTCCCGGCAGCGGCCGAAGATGGCGAAGTGCTTCATGTCCGTCTCGAAGCCGAACTCGGCGCGCAGCTTGGCGGTGAAGTCCGCGGCCACGTCGACGTCCGCCTCGATGACCTCGGTGCAGTCCCGGCAGACCAGGTGCAGGTGGTGGTGGCGGTCGGCGAGGTGGTACGTGGGGGCGCCGTGCCCGAGGTGGGCGTGCGAGACCAGGCCGAGCTCCTCCAGGAGCTCCAGGGTCCGGTAGACGGTGGAGATGTTCACGCCCGAGGCGGTCTTGCGCACCTCGCCCAGGATCTCGTCCGGGGTGGCGTGTTCGAGCGCGTCCACGGCCTCCAGGACAAGCTGGCGCTGCGGGGTCAGGCGGTAGCCGCGCTGCCGCAGGTCGCTCTTCCAGTCGGTGCTCACCACGGCCCCAGTGTAAGCGCGCCGCAGCGCACGCCGAAGGGGGCCGCGGCGGGCCGCGGTCCCCTTCGGGTCGCCGGGTCCGACGCCCGGCGGGAGCTCAGTGCTCGGCTCAGCGGAAGAAGGCGATGCCGTCGTCCGGCATGTCCGGGAGGTTGCGCGCCATCTCGGCGACCTCCTCCGGAGTGACGACCTTCTTGAGCTGCGCCGACATGTACGGGCGCAGCGGGACCTCCGGGGTGGTCTTCTCGCCGACCCACATGAGGTCGCCCTTGACGTACCCGTACAGGCGCTTGCCGCCGTTGTACGGGCCGGCGGCCGCGGTGCGGGCGACGGCGTCCGTGGCCAGGTCGATCTGCGGCTTCTGGTCGGCCAGCTCGCCGTACCAGACCTCGACGACGCCCTGGTCGCGGATCATGACGATCTCGACCTTGCGGTCCTTGTCGATGCGCCAGTAGCCGGACTCCGACTCCAGCGGGCGGACCTTGTTGCCCTCGCTGTCGAGGACCCAGGTGCGCGAGGTGTACTCCAGGAAGTCCCGGCCGTCGTGGCCGAAGACGACCTCCTGGCCGAAGTTGCACTTCTCTTCACCGGGGAAGTCGAAGACGCCAGCGCCCTCCCAGGTACCGAGGAGGAAGGCGAGCGGAACGAGTTCCGGCTTGAGGTCGGACGGGATCTGGATCATCAGTGGCTCAGGCGATCTCTGGGTGTCGAGGGGGATTCCGGGGTGGTCAGCGCTGACCCTGGTACAGCTTCTTCACGGCCAGGCCGGTGAAGGCGAGGACGCCGACGCAGACCAGGACCAGCAGGGAGGTGAAGAATGCCTCAAGCACGGGGTGCTCCTCGGACGATCGGTTGGGTCCCCCGGCGCTGCAGCCGGAAGGCGGCCGGAGGGAAGGCCGGTCCCAGCCTATCGGGCCGGGCCGGGCCGCTCTCTGCGAGGTTGCCCGTACGGGGGCCCGGCGCGCCCGGACTCCCCCTGCGGACCTGGTCCCGCGCTACCCGAGCAGCTGGTCCTGCAGCACGACCGTCTGGTGGAACGGCACCATCGGCACCGCCCCCTTCCGGGTCATCGTGACCAGTGCCTGCACGTCACCGGCCTCGATGCAGGCCGCCCGGGTCACCTCGGCCCCGACAGGCGCGGCCTCCCGGTAGACGTACGTCGGCGTGTTCCCGCCCGCGCCGAAGCCCTGGTCCCGTTCGAAGCCGGGCTGGGATCCCTTGACCTGCAGCCAGTCGCTGTCCAGCTCCAGCTCCTCGGCGCCGACCAGCTTCATGTTCAGGCCGCAGCGGCGGTTGGCGTGCACGAAGCCGGAGGAGGGGAAGCGCAGCAGGTAGATCCGGGTCCGGGTGCCGTCGGGCGTGCTCCAGCCGCGGACGGCGACCTGGCGCAGCCCGCCGTCGGTCAGCTCCTCGCGGAGCTCCGCCCGCTGGCCGGGGGCGTGCGCGGCGAGGAACTGCTCCGCCGTCGCCTTCAGGCCGGTCTCGGCACGGGAGCGGGCGGGCCCGGGCAGCAGCAGCGCGCCCAGCTCCGCGTAGTGGACTCCGTCCTTGTTGTCCGCGGCGAACGGCAGGGGCGCACCGGCGGGGAGCACGGGCTTGCCCAGCCGCGGATACGCCCACCGGCCGTCTTCGAGGGTGGCGAGCCCCGGCACGTCCGTGCGCTCCTGCGCGGCGATCCCGTACGCGACCCCGGAGGCGACGGCGCCGAACACGGCCACGGCGGCGGTCCCGCGCAGCACCGCGCGCAGCACGCGGCGGTCGCGCGGCGGCGCGGCGGAGTCGGCGGGGTCGGCATGGTCGGCGGACGGGGCCTCGGTCCCGTCGGCGGTCTGCTCGGTCACGGTCTGCTCGGTCACACGCGCTCCCCGGGGGACTTCACGTGGTCGAGCTGCTTGACCAGCAGCCCGACGGCGTCCTTGGTGTCGAACGGCTTGGGCCCGGAGGCGCGGAAGGTCACCAGGGTCCCGGGCAGGGACGCGGAACAGGTCAGCGTCTCGATGCCGTCCTTCCCCACCCGTGTCCCGTCCCGCCGGTTGCGGCCGGCCTGCGCGCACCTGGCCTCGGGGTAGCCGGGCACCTTGGGCGACTTCGCCCCGGTCTCGCCCACCAGCGCGAGCACCTCCTTGATGTACGAGGCGAACGGCTTCAGCCCGTCGCCCGCGGCCCGGGTGACGCGGATCTCGACGAGCACCCCGCCCGACGTGCTCCGGTAGCTGCGCCCCGCCATGCCGGTGAGCCGCAGCGTGTCGAGCGTGCGGTCGAGGTCCTTGCGCTCCGAGGCACTGAGGCCGTCGGCGTCCTCCTTCATGCGTGCGATCGCCACGGGGCCGGGCACGGTGAAGTCGTTGCCCTCCTCCCGCAGGTCGGGGCCGGGTACGTAGCCGACCGGCATCGGGAGCAGCAGGCCGGCGAGTGCGGTGGGCGGCACCGTGGGCGCCTCCTTGACCGCCGGGGCGGCGTCGGGCGCGCTCCAGTACCGGGTCGGGGCGGTCCGGTCGGCCTCTGCGATGCGGCCGACCCCCCAGACCCCGCCGCCGACGACGGCCGCCAGGCCGAGGGTTGCGGCCGTGAGGGTGATCGCGCGCTTCACAGCAGCTCCAGCTGTCGCTCGGCCAGCGAGATGACGTCCCACTCGGCGATGGTGCCGCGGTTGTCGGACACCCAGATGTCCAGGACGACGTTGCCGCGGCGGGCCAGGGCGCGGCCGTAGCGCATCGGGAGATAACCCGGCTTGGTCTTCGGCTCGGAGTAGACCCAGGCCAGACCGTTGGACTGGCTGACGCCGCGGACGGCGCGGCCGGAGTTGTCCGCGTGCTCCTCGTCCGACATGTAGAGGGACTGGCTCTCCTGATGGTCCTCCGCCGCCTCGTAGTCGCGGAACTGGACCAGCCGGACGTTCACGGACCGGCGGCCGTCCACCAGCCACTCGGTGCTGGCGATCCGCCGCACGTCGCGTTCCAGCAGGTGGGCCAGCATGTAGCCGGCGTCCTCGAACTCGGTCGCGTACGTGTCGACCGGCACGTAGGCCGGCCCCACCGTGACGGCGCCCTTGGGCGCCCGGAGCAGCAGCTCGCGCAGGTCGCCCTCGGTGGCGTGCCAGCGGTTGGCGTTCACGGAGCGGACCGTGGTGGCCGCGGTCGGCGGCTGCGGCGCGGCGTAGCGCAGGCCCGGCTGGGCCAGCGGGGGCAGCGGGGTGGGCTCGCGGTCGTACTGGACGGCGTAGCCGGTGGCGGTGCCGGCGACGACGCCGAGCACGGCGGCGGCCGCGATCAGCAGCGCGGTGCGGCCGCGGCGGCGGGTGCGCAGGGGCTCGGTCGGCGCGGCAGGGTCGGTCGGCTCGGCAGGCGCGACCGGATCGGTCGACCCGACCGGCACATCGTTCGCCGGCGGAAATTCCGGACCGGATTGGTCCGGTCTGGTCACGGTATGCGATTCCAGCCGCTCAGCGGCCGTCCGTTCCGGTTCCAAGGGTCCCCCCACAGGACGTGTCACGCAGGTGTTGGTCACCTGTGCACACACCAGAACACAGCCCCCCGGCCCGCGTCGCGGGCTCCCCGATCACGGTTTGATCTCCGGGGCGGCGTTATTCGTCGCGGCGCCGCTTTCCGTCCAGTTCGTCCCACCACTCGTCGGACTGCGGGTCCCCGGACGGGTCGTCCCACCACCGGTCGTCCGGGCCGCGCCGGTTCGCGATCATCGCGGCCACCGGCGGGATGACCATGGCCACCACGCACATCCCCACGGCGGCCGGCACCGACCAGAGGCGCACGAATCCCCAGGCGGAGACGAAGAGGACCAGGCATCCGCCCATCAGCAGGAAGTAGGCGCGTCGGCGCCGGGCGTACATACCTCCAGCGTACGGACCCCGCGGCGACCCCGGAACGGCGCGAAGGGCCGCACCCCTATCCAGTGGCGTCCAACCCCCTGGGGTGCGGCCCTCCGGCCGGTATGACGTGGCTGCCCCGCGGCAGCCGGCGGCGGTCGTCAGACCGCGATCGCGACGTCCGTCAGGCTGCCCGTCTCGGTGACGACGACCTTGCGGTCGGCCTGGGCGCCCGGAACCAGGGCGCGCAGCGTCCACTCGCCGGTGGCCGCGTAGAAGCGGAACTGGCCGGTGGCCGAGGTCGGGACCTCGGCGGTGAACTCACCGGAGCCGTCCAGCAGGCGCACGTAACCGGTGACGGGCTCGCCGTCCTTGGTCACCTGGCCCTGGATGGCCGTCTCGCCCGGCTTGAGCGTGCTGACGTCGGGGCCGCCGATCGGAGCTCCACACATGTTCTCTGTCCTGTCCTAGAGGTTTAAGGGGGTCCTGCGTGCCCGGTGTTACTTGTTGGCGCCGATCTCGATCGGCACGCCGACGAGGGAGCCGTACTCGGTCCACGAGCCGTCGTAGTTCTTGACGTTCTCGACGCCGAGGAGCTCGTGCAGCACGAACCACGTCAGCGCGGAGCGCTCACCGATGCGGCAGTAGGCGATGGTGTCCTTCGCCAGGTCCACCTGCTCGTCGGCGTACAGGGCCTTGAGCTCGTCGTCCGACTTGAAGGTGCCGTCGTCGTTGGCGTTCTTCGACCACGGGATGTTGCGGGCGCTCGGCACGTGGCCGGGGCGCTGCGACTGCTCCTGCGGGAGGTGCGCCGGGGCGAGCAGCTTGCCGGAGAACTCGTCGGGCGAGCGGACGTCGACCAGGTTCTGGGCGCCGATGGCGGCCACGACGTCGTCGCGGAAGGCGCGGATGGAGGTGTCCTGGGCCTGGGCCTTGTAGGAGGTGGCCGGGCGGGCGGGGACCTCGGCGCCGTCGACCAGGTCGCGGGAGTCGAGCTCCCACTTCTTGCGGCCGCCGTCGAGGAGCTTGACGTCCTGGTGGCCGTACAGCTTGAAGTACCAGTAGGCGTACGAGGCGAACCAGTTGTTGTTGCCGCCGTAGAGGACCACGGTGTCGTCGTTGCCGATGCCCTTGCGGGAGAGGAGCGCCTCGAAGCCCTCCTGGTCCACGAAGTCGCGGCGGACCGGGTCCTGGAGGTCCTGCTTCCAGTCGATCCGGACGGCGTTCCTGATGTGGTTCTTGTCGTAGGCGGACGTGTCCTCGTCCACCTCCACGACGACGACCTTCGGGTCGTCGAGGTGGGCCTCGACCCAGTCGGCGTCGACGAGTACGTCGCTGCGGCTCATGGTGTTCTCCTCCGGGGCAGTGTGCGGCGGGTGGTGCAGGGAGTGCTGCGGGTGCTGCGGTGCGCGGGCCGGCGGCCGCCCGGAGACCGGGTGTCCGGATTCCGGGATGCGGGGAGGCACGCCAGGGTCGGGCAGGGCGGGGCGGTCGCGGATACGCGCGGGATGCCGTCGTCGTGCGACGGCCGGGCAGGAGCGGCGCCGGCGCTCGCGGGGAGCGCGGCCTGCTCGCTCACCTCGAGCGACAGAGCATGGCGGCGACGCGGCACAGGTCTACTGCCCGCCGCTTCGTGAGTTCCGCCTGTCGCTTCATAGGCAGGAATCGTAGGGAGGTTCCGGGCGGACTGTCACCGGCGTGTCATATATCGAGACAGGATCGTCCGAATCTCGGGATGGAAGAGGTCTTCCGAAGGCCCCGGAAGCCGTGCGGGAGCACGGCGGGGGCACGGCGGGGGCACTTCGGCTGCGGTGCGGACACGGGTGTCTCAATATGTGGCCGGGTGTCCGGCGGACGGTCGTCGACAGGTGGTCGCCGCGGCGTTTCAGCGGGCGCCGAGCTCGACGTCCGTCCCCTTCAGGACCGCCCGGACGCCCGCGCCGTCCGTCGTGACGGACGCGAGGGAGAGGCCCTTCGGGAGGGCGTCGACAGTGCGGTCGAAGTCGGTCTTGCGGCGGATCAGCTCCTCCAGCCCGGGGAAGCCCTCGCCGGGGACGTGCTCGGCCCGCACCCGCACCACGTTCCCGCCCACCAGGGTGACGGTGGACACCACGCTGCGCGACAGGGTCCGGCCGAAGACGCCGATGGTCGCGGTGACCTTCACCTTCCCCGGCGCGCCGCCGTACGAGACGGTCACGCCCTCCTGGGAAGCCGCGGTCAGGTCGGCGTACGACAGGAACGCGGTGCCGTCCGCGCGGGTGGCGGTCCCGCCCTCGTAGTCCCCGCGCAGCCGTACGTCGTGGAAGCTCGCGTCGAGCTCGGTGACGCGGACGGGGTGGCCGCCGGACTTGGTGTCCACCCCCTTCAGGTGCGCGTCCACCCGCTCCAGGCGGTGGTCGACGACCTGGGTCAGGAACGGGAAGCCCCTGATGTCCACCTCGGTCTCGCCGGCCCAGCCCTGGCTGAAGCGGACCCGGTCCGCGAGCTCGCTCTCGGCGCGGCCCTCCGCGAGGCGGTCGGCGGCGACGAGCAGTCCGGCCAGGACCGCCAGTCCGATCAGCAGGATGCGCAGTGCCCGCACTGGTCTTTTCCCCCCTGTGGTGCCCGTACGGGCCCGAACGGCCGGTGCGGCCGCGGCCCGTCCGGCCACGACCGGGGCGACCGGTCGGACCCGTGGTCGGGCCCGGCGGCGGTCGCCCTCCGGTACTACGAACGTTCCCCGGCCCGCGGTTCCCCGGATGCGGGGCGGGCGTCCCGTGGTGCGTGGGGCCCGCGCGGCACGCGGCACGGGACCCACGCGGCGGCCCGGGGCCGCGGGTCAGCCGGCGACCACCCGGCCGAGCAGGTGGACGGCGGGCGCGGCCAACGCCAGCGGCAGCGCGACGCCGGCCGTCATGTGGACGAACTTCGACGGGTAGTCGTACGCCGCCACGCGCAGGCCCGCCAGGGCGCACGCGCCGGCCGCGAGGCCGATCAGCGCCCCGCCCGCGCCGGTCCCCGCGATCCCGCCCACGAGCAGGCCCGCGCCGGCCGCAGCGGCCAGCGAGACGCCCACCGACGGTGCCGCGGGCAGCGGCAGGGACCGCACGACCGCGGCGACCGCCACGGCGGCGGCGCCGGCCGTGACCGCCCCGGCGTCCGCGGCCAGGTAGCCGGCGCACACGATCGCCAGGGCCGCCGAGGCGACGCTGGCCATCAGGCCGTACATGCGCTCGTCGGGGTCGGCGTGCGAGCGCAGCTGGAGCACCAGGGTGAGAAGCACCCAGACGCCCAGGGTGCCGAGCACGGCCGCGGGGCCGTGCCCGGTGGCGAGCACCGCGCCGTCGGCGACGAGGCCGCCGAGGAACGCGAGGGCGATGCCCTGGCGGGCCGGCCACATGCCGTTGAGCCGGAACCAGCCGGCCGCGGTCAGACCCTGGAGGGCGACGAGCGGGAGCAGCAGCGCGTACTGGCCGACGCCCGCGGAGACCGCCATCAGGGCCCCGATCGCGGCCGTGATCAGGGCCGACTGCGGGCCCGGGTCGATGATCGGCGAACGGCCTTCGGCGCGGGCCTGGCGCGGGTCGCGCACGCGCACGCTGCCGAGGGTGACGGGGGCCGAGTACTCGCCCGTCTCGGCGTCGCCGGCCGGGGCCGGCTGCGGTGCGCCGCCGGCGCCGGGCGCCACGGGGTCCGCGTCGGCGCCGGCCGGGGCCTGCTGCGGGCGCGCGCCGTGGCGGCCCCGCGGTGCCTCGTCGTCGCGGACCGGCGGCAGGTACGCGGTCTCCGCCGCGGCGTGCGCGGCGTACGGCGCCGGGCCGTCCTCGCGCACGGGCGGGAGGTAGGCGGTCGCGGCGGCGTCGGGCGCGCCGAAGGGGGCGTCGTCCCGGACCGGCGGCAGGTACGCCGTCTCCGCGGCGTCCCCACCGGCGGCCGGGGCCCGCCCGGTACCGGCCTCGGGCCACGGCGTCGGGGTGGGAGCGGGGGCGACCTGCCCGGTGCCCGCCTCGGGCCACGGAGCCGCGGCCGGGGTGTGCCCCGTACCGGCCTCGGGCCACGGCGTCGGGGTGGGAGCGGGGGCGGCCTGACCGGTGCCCGCCTCGGGCCACGGCGTCGGGGTGGGAGCGGGGGCGACCTGCCCGGTGCCCGCCTCCGGCCACGGCGTGGCGGCCGGCGCGGCGGCGGCCGGGCCCGTACCCGCGTCGGGCCAGGCCGACGGGCCCGGGGCGCCCGCGCCGGTCCCGGCCTCCGGCCAGGCGGCCGGCGCGGCGGCGGTGCCGGGCGCCGGGGTGTGCTGCGCCCAGGACGGGGCCTGCGGGGCGTGCGGGGTCTGCGGCGCCTGCGGGACCGCCGGCTGCGGCCACGGCGCGGACTGCTGGGCGTGCGGGTCGTGCTGCTGCGGGACCGCGCCCGTCCCCGCGTCGGGGTGCGCCGCGGGGTCGGCGGCGTGGCCGCCCGGGGCCCCCTCGGGCCGGAAGACCGGCTGGTAGGTGGTGTCCCAGGTCTCCGACGACCAGGTCTGGGTGGAGAACGGGTCCTGCGGCCCGCCCGCGTACGGCTCCGGGGCCGGCTGCCCCGCGTCGGGGTGTCCGTGGTGCTGCTCGCTCATCTCGCCCCTCACCCGCCCGCGAACGGCGGGAGGACCTCGACCGTGCCGCCCTCGGTCAGGCGCACGGAGTCGTGCGGTCGGGTGCCCACCGGGTCGTGGTCGACCAGGAACGAGCACCGCTTCAGCACCTGCACCAGCTCCCCGGGGTGCCGCTCGCGCACGGCGTCCAGCGCCTCCGCGAGCGTCTCCGCCGCGTACGGCTCCTCCGCGGTCCCGGCCGCGGCCTTGGCCGCCGCCCAGTAGCGGATGGTTCCCGCTGCCACAGCAGCTCCTTTCGTCGGGGGTCCATCATGCCGTCTCGTACCCGTGAGCCAGTCCGCCAGGCGGCCCAGGAGCGCCTCGTCGGCCGCGTCCTCGGCGTGCCCCATGCCCCGCTCCAGCCACAGCTCGGCCGGGCCGGCCGCGGCGAGCATGCGCGGGTGGTCGAGGGGGAAATAGGGGTCGCGGTCGCCGTGCACGATCAGCAGCGGGACCGGCGCGATCAGCGGCACCGATTCGTACGGGGCGAGCGGTACGGGCGACCACTCCCGTGCCGAGATCCGCGTCCCCAGTCCCGCGCGGGCCACCAGCCGCCCGGCCGGGGTGGTCACCACCCAGTGCAGCCGCCGCATGGGCGCGGTCCCCCGGTAGTACCACCGTGCGGGGGCGCTCACGGCGGCCACGGCGGCCGGCCGTGCTTCCGCACGCCCCCCGGGCGCGCGTCGCCCGCCCGACCCGCCGAGCGGACCGGGGCCCGCCGTCAGGGCCGCGTGCCGCAGCACCACCGAGCCGCCCATCGAGAAGCCCACGGTGGCCACCCGGGCGTGCCCCCGTTCGCGCGCCCAGGCCACTGCGGCGGCCAGGTCCAGCACCTCGCGGTCGCCCAGCGTGGAGCGTCCCCCGGAGCGGCCGTGACCTCGGAAGGAGAAGGTGACGACCGCCGCGCGCCGGGCCAGGACCGCCGCCGCGCGCCGCACCGCGGGCCGGTCGACGGAGCCGCCGAACCCGTGCGCGACCACGATCGCGCCGCAGTCCGCGGGTCCGGATCCGGGCTCGTAGCGGGCCTCGATCGGCACCCCGTCCGCCGTGACCAGCGTGGTGCGGACCACACGGTCGGCTCCGGGCACGCCCTCTCGCGCGGTACTCATGTGGGCTATTCTGCTGCGCAGAGGATCCGGGCAACGTTGCCCCCGGGTCCTTTTGTGCTTTCAGCACGTTGAACACGGCACGAACACCGGCAGCCGGTGGAACCCTTCGGTTCCACACGGGTCCGGTCGCGGGCCCCGGGGCGCGGGGTCCGTACCGCAGTACCGTCAGAAGCAGTGCGCACAGTCCTCGACGGGACCGAGGAGGAACCGACGTGATGGGCCAGCGAACCACGCACGACCGTCCGACCCGGGCAGGTGGTCGGCGATGAGCTCACTCCTGCTGCTGACCAACGCCCTCCAGCCGTCGACCGAGGTGCTGCCCGCCCTCGGTCTGCTCCTGCACAACGTCCGGGTGGCCCCCGCCGAGGGCCCCGCGCTCGTGGACACCCCCGGCGCCGACGTGATCCTCGTCGACGGCCGCCGCGACCTGCCCCAGGTGCGGTCGCTCTGCCAGCTGCTGCGCTCCACCGGCCCCGGCTGCCCGCTCGTCCTCGTCGTGACCGAGGGCGGCCTGGCCGCCGTGACCGCCGACTGGGGCATCGACGACGTCCTGCTCGACACCGCCGGCCCGGCGGAGGTCGAGGCACGGCTGCGGCTGGCCACGGGCCGCCAGCAGCTCGGCTCCGACGACTCCCCCATGGAGATCCGCAACGGCGACCTGTCGGTCGACGAGGCGACCTACTCCGCGAAGCTCAAGGGCCGGGTCCTGGACCTGACCTTCAAGGAGTTCGAGCTGCTCAAGTACCTCGCGCAGCACCCGGGCCGGGTCTTCACCCGCGCCCAGCTCCTGCAGGAGGTGTGGGGGTACGACTACTTCGGCGGCACCCGTACGGTCGACGTCCACGTGCGGCGGCTGCGCGCCAAGCTGGGCCCGGAGCACGAGTCCCTGATCGGCACGGTGCGCAACGTCGGCTACCGCTTCGTCGCCCCCGAGAAGGTGGAACGGGCGGCCGAGGAGGCCCGCAGCAAGGCGGCCAAGGAAGCAGCCGCCGACGCCGGGACGCCGGCCCGCCGGTAGGCGCGGACGCCCGGTCCGGCACCCCCGGGCGGCGTGTAGGCCGTCCGGGGGAGCACGCGGGATCGTCCGCTGGGCAGACTCCCTGCCCACGCGGCGGTCACCCCGCGTAGAATTCCGCGCGTGGCCAAGGTGACGCGGGACGACGTGGCGCGACTGGCGGGTACTTCTACCGCGGTCGTGAGCTACGTGATCAACAACGGACCCCGGCCGGTCGCCCCGGCCACGCGCGAGCGTGTCCTCGCAGCGATCAAGGAACTGGGGTACCGGCCCGACCGGGTCGCCCAGGCGATGGCCTCGCGGCGCACGGACCTCATAGGCATGATCGTCCCCGACGCGCGCCAGCCCTTCTTCGCCGAGATGGCGCACGCCGTCGAACAGGCCGCGGCCGAGCGCGGGAAGATGGTCCTGGTCGGCAACTCCGACTACCGCACCGAGCGCGAGGTCCACTACCTCCGCGCCTTCCTCGGCATGCGGGTCTCCGGACTCATCCTGGTCAGCCAGGGCATGAGCGAGCAGGCCGCGAGCGAGATCGAGGCCTGGGACGCCCGGGTCGTCCTGCTGCACGAGCGGCCGGAGGCCATGGACGACGTGGCCGTCGTCACCGACGACGTCGGCGGCGCCCAGCTCGCCACCCGCCACCTGCTGGAGCACGGGCACGAGTACGTGGCCTGCATCGGCGGCATCGAGAACACCCCGTCCGTCGGCGACCCCGTCGCCGACCACGTCGAGGGCTGGCGGCGGGCGATGCTGGAGTCCGGCCGCTCGGTCGAGGGCCGGCTCATCGAGGCCCCGTACAACCGGTACGACGCCTACCGGGTCGCCCTGGAGGTGCTGGCCCGGCCGGACCGGCCGACCGCGATCTTCTGCGCCACCGACGACCAGGCCATCGGCGTCCTGCGGGCCGCCCGCGAGCTGCGCATCGACGTGCCGGGCGAACTGGCGGTGGCCGGCTTCGACGACGTGAAGGAAGCGGCGCTCACCGACCCGCCGCTGACCACCATCGCCTCCGACCGGCCGGCCATGGCCCGGGCCGCGGTGGACCTGGTGCTCGACGACGCCCTGCGGGTGGCCGGGTCCCGGCGGGAGCGGCTCAAGCAGTTCCCGTCGGCGCTGGTGGTCCGCCGCTCCTGCGGCTGCAACCCGAACGGCTCCTGACCACCTTTTATTTCGGGCATACAGCCTTCTGTCGGGCTTCTCAGCGGGTACTCAGGAAGCTCTCATGATCGGCGGTCAGAGTCTGGTCCATGACCGACAGCCACCGCCACGAAGGCGAGTACCCGCAGCAGGAGAACCCCACCGGCTACCCGCAGCAGGAGCACGCCGCCGGGTACCCGCCGCCGCCGGCGTACCCGCCGCCGGCACCGGGCTGGCACGAGGCCCACGGCCCGGCGGCCCACGGCCCGGCGGCCCATCAGGCCCACCCTGCGGAGGGCGCGCGGGCGCGCGACACCCCGGACGGGCCCGAGCAGGGCGGCGGGCCCGGCGCCGGCCGGGGCGGTTGGGGCACCCCGGCCGCCGCGCCCGCCGAGGGGCCGGGCGGCGGCCACGCCGCACCCGCCCGCACCCGGCGCCCGGCGGCGCTGATCGCCGCGGTGGCGCTGGTGGCCGCGCTGGTCGGCGGCGGCACCTCGTACGCGATCGACCAGTTCCTCGGCAAGGACGGCGGCGCCGTGAACGGCGTCTCCGGCACGAACGTCTCCCGGTCCGACGCCGGCACGGTCAGCGGCGTCGTCCGGCAGGTCCTGCCCTCCATCGTCGAGTTCGACGTCACGATGGCCAACGGCACCGCCACCGGCTCCGGTGTGATCATCAGCTCCGGCGGTGAGGTGCTCACCAACAACCACGTGGTGGCGGGCGCCACCTCCATCAAGGTGCGGACCTCCGACGGCAGGACGTACGACGCCAAGACCGTCGGCACCGACCCCGACAAGGACCTCGCCCTGGTCAAGCTGTCCGGTGCCAGCGGCCTCAAGGCCGCCGCGCTCGGCGACTCCGCCAAGCTCTCGGTCGGCGACCAGGTCGTGGCCGTCGGCTCCCCCGAGGGCCTGACCGGCACCGTCACCAGCGGCATCGTCTCCGCGCTCGACCGCGACGTGACAGTCCCCAAGTCGGACGACGGCGGCGGCGACGGCAGGCAGCAGGGGCAGCAGGACGGCGGCTGGCCGTTCGAGTTCGGCGGCCGCCAGTTCAACGGCGACACCGGCTCGTCGAAGACCACGTACAAGGCGATCCAGACCGACGCCTCGCTCAATCCCGGCAACTCCGGCGGCGGCCTGTTCGACATGAACGGCAACCTCATCGGCATCAACTCCGCCATCTACTCGCCCTCCACGGGCCAGTCGAGCGCCGGCAGCGTCGGCCTCGGCTTCGCCATCCCCGTCGACACCGTCAAGAAGGACCTCGGCTCGCTGCGCGACGGCGGCAGCGGCGGCGCCGGGAACGACGGCCGGCAGCAGGACGGCGGCGACAGCGGCGGCGACGGGTTCTTCGGCACCCTCTTCTGACCCGCCACCGTGCAAGGCTGGGGGCCCGGGACCCACCCGGGCCCCGCCCTCTTGAGAAGGACCCCGAGCCGATGAACCCCGCCGAAGGCGACCCGCAGCGCATCCTCATCGTCGACGACGAGCCGGCCGTGCGCGAGGCGCTGCGCCGCAGCCTGGCCTTCGAGGGCTACGCCACCGAGACCGCCGTCGACGGGCTCGACGCCCTGGAGAAGGCGGCGGCGTACGCGCCCGAGCTGATCGTGCTCGACGTCCAGATGCCCCGCATGGACGGCCTGACCGCGGCCCGGCGGCTGCGCGCCGCCGGGTCCGTCACGCCGATCCTGATGCTCACCGCCCGCGACACCGTCGGCGACCGGGTCACCGGCCTCGACGCCGGGGCCGACGACTACCTCGTCAAGCCCTTCGAGCTCGACGAGCTGTTCGCCCGGATCCGGGCGCTGCTGCGGCGCAGCCGGTACGCCGCCCCCGCCGCGGACGGCGCGGCCGCGGAGGACGTGCTGGCCTTCGGCGACCTGCGCATGGACCTGGCCACCCGCGAGGTCACCCGGGGCGGCCGGCCGGTGGAGCTGACCCGCACCGAGTTCACGCTGCTGGAGATGTTCCTGGCGCACCCGCGCCAGGTGCTGACCCGCGAACAGATCCTCAAGACCGTGTGGGGCTTCGACTTCGAGCCCAGCTCCAACTCCCTGGACGTGTACGTGATGTACCTGCGCCGCAAGACCGAGGCCGGCGGCGAGCCGCGCCTGGTCCACACCGTCCGCGGGGTGGGCTACGTGCTGCGGGCGGGCGACGGCGGAGGTGCCGAGTGAGGCACTGGTTCCGCTCGCTGCCGCTGCGCTCCCGCCTGGCGATGCTGGTGGCGGGGGCGGTGGCCTTCGCCGTGGCGGCGGTGGCGCTGGTGTGCTGGTTCATGGTGCGCACCACGCTGCGCGACCAGCTGGACGCCTCGCTGCGCTCCACGAACGTGGTGGAGCAGGTCAGGTACGGCTGCCAGCAGTCCGTACCCGTACCGGGCCGGATCAAGAGCAACCTCAGCGCCTCGGTACAGATCGTGCTGCCCGACGGCCAGCACTGCCTGGTGGACGGCTGGCTCGCGCCGCGGGCCACGAAGACCGACACCGAGGTGGCGGCGGGCGCCCGGGGCGCCACCCTCTACGACTCGGTCTCCACCGACGGCACTCCGCTGCGGGTGCTGACCCTGCCCGCCACGTGGGACCGCGGCACGCTGGGCACCACGCAGATCGCCATCTCCGTCGCCCGGCCGCTGTCCGACATCGACAAGCCCCTCGACACCCTCGCCTGGGTGCTCCTGGCCCTCGGCGGCATCGGGGTGGTCGGGGCCGGCGCGGCCGGCCTGTGGGTGGCCCGGACCGGGCTGCGGCCGGTGGACGAACTCACCGGCGCCGTCGAGCACATCGCCCGCACCGAGGACCTGACCGTCCGCATCCCCGACGAGGGCGAGGACGAGATCGCCCGGCTGTCGCGGTCGTTCAACTCGATGACCGCCGCCCTGGCCTCCTCCCGCGACCGGCAGGCCCAGCTCATCGCCGACGCCGGCCACGAACTGCGCACCCCGCTGACCTCGCTGCGCACCAACGTCGAGCTGCTCGCGCGCAGCGAGGAGACCGGCCGGGCCATCCCGCCCGAGGACCGCAGGGAACTGCTGGCCTCGGTCAAGGCGCAGATGACGGAGCTGGCCGCGCTGATCGGGGACCTCCAGGAGCTGTCCCGGCCCGAGGCCGCCGTGCCCGGCCCGCTCCAGGTGGTGGCCCTGCACGAGATCGCCGGGAGCGCCCTGGCGCGGGCCCGGCTGCGCGGGCCCGAGCTGACCTTCGGCGCCGAGCTGGACCCCTGGTACGTACGGGCCGAGCCGGCGGCGCTGGAGCGGGCGGTGGTCAACGTCCTCGACAACGCGGTCAAGTTCAGCCCGCCCGGCGGGGCCGTCGAGGTCCGGCTGCGGGACGGGGAACTGACCGTGCGGGACCACGGGCCGGGCATCCCCGCCGAGGAGCTGCCGCACGTCTTCGAGCGGTTCTGGCGGTCGCCGTCGGCCCGGGCGCTGCCCGGCAGCGGCCTGGGCCTGTCGATCGTGGCCCGTACGGTCCACCAGGCGGGCGGCACCGCCGAGCTGCGGCCCGCGGATCCGGGTCCGGGCACCGAGGCGGTCCTGCGCCTCCCCGGCGCCCCGACGCCGCCCCCGGACCTGCCGGGCGACTGACGGCACGGCTCAGCAGGAGGGATCCCGCGGGTGTTCCCTGCAGTACGGGTAGCTGGCTTCGAGCAGGGCGGCCTGGTTCACGACGGGCGCGGGGTCCGGCAGGTATCCGGCGATCCGGAAGGGTTTGCCGCCGTCGGAGAGGGTCAGGCTCTTCCGCTCGCCTCCGACCAGCAGGTCGACGTCGACGGTCCCCTCGTACACCGCGCCGTCCTCGTCCACGTAGAGGTCGAGACTGAGGTCGGCCGCTTCGTTCTTGCCCAGGTTCAGCCCGAGGCGGTCGACGGACCGGCCGTGCTCGTCGGAGATCTCGGCCCGGGGCGGGCGGGAGTCCACGGCGAGTTCCGCGGAGCGCGCGGGGATGAACGCCGCCTCCACGGCGCACCCGTCCACGCGGGTCCGCCGGGGTGGATCCGGGAGCTTGTGGACGTGCGGGGTGAAACCGAGCACCACCACCGAGTCGCTGCGCTCCGTGGTCAGGACGAAGTCGATGGTCACGCCGTAGGGCACGCCACCGAGGGACCGCAGCCAGGCGCCGGTGCGGCGCGTGCAGGCGAACCGCACGTCGGGCGGCGGGTGGGCGAGCGCGGCCGGCGCCACCGGCACGGTGTAGTTGTCGTAGTACTCCACGCCCTTCACGTAGATCTTCGGGGCGGGCGGATGGCGGGGCCACCAGTCATCGGGCCAGTTCACGACCACTCCGATGGTCGTGGCGACGAGTGCCACGAGTCCGCCGGCGAAGGCCACGGCCCGCGCCGGACCCTCCAGCCACCGGGGCTGTCCCGGGTCGCCCGCCACGCCCCCACGATGGGACGGCCGGCCGTGGGCGGCCACCCGCCCGCGGCCGTACGGGTCAGGGGTTGTGGCGGAGGAGGGAGGCGACCAGGCCGGAGCGGGTGCTGGGGAAGTCCATGGGGACGATCCCGAGGCCGGTCCGGCCGGCCAGCTCCGCGCCGTCGACGAAGGACTGCACCTGGGGGTTGAGGCGGTCGGAGTTCCAGCGGGGCGGCAGCAGGGCGGCCGTGCTGGTGTAGTTCACGAAGAGCCGGCCGGGCTGGGCGACGGCCTTGCGGAAGTGGTCCTCGATCTTGCCGCGCTTGGCGAAGGGCTCCGCCATGTAGTCGTCCTGGATGTCGAAGACACCGGGGTCGCCGTAGCGCAGTCCGGGCAGTCCGGCGTTGTCGGCGAGCAGGACGACCCTGCCGCGGGCCTGGCCGAGGTCGGGCAGGGCGGCACCGATGCGGAAGAGCGGGCGCCAGCCGCGCCGGTCGAGGTAGTCGTCGAAGACGGCGCGGAAGGTCGCGTCGCTCTCCTCGGAGTACTCCTGCTTGACCCGCATGAGGACGGTCTCGCGGGGGTGCGCGGCGAGGAAGTCCCGGCAGGCGACGAGGACGTCGCCGAACATCAGGTTCTGGTAGTACGCGGCGTGGTGGACGGCGAACGAGCCGCCGGTGACGCGGCAGCGCACGTCGAGGAAGCGGATGCCGGAGTCCAGCTGTTCGGCGACGGTGGTGTTCTGGCAGGCGACGTAGAGGCCGCCGTAGCGGGCGCCGGAGTCGTGGGTGCCGGGGACGGTGAGCCGCTGGAGCGGCGTCGCGTCGGCGATGGCGCCCATCCAGTCCTGGACGCCGGCGGCCGCGGCGGAGGCCACCGGGGCCCCGAGTGCGGCGGCGGCGCCGGCCGCGCCGGCCGCGAGCGTTCCGACGAGAAACGTGCGCCGATCCAGGCCCATGGCCGCCCCCTGTGTCCGCCCCGCACGACTGGTCGAGCGCGAGTATGACGTGCACACATCAAAAGACGGAAGGGTCGTGCGCCGTGGAACGCCGGAGGGCGGCGGACCCCGCGGGTCCGCCGCCCTCCTCACTGCCTCACCGCTCGGACGGTGTTACTTGATGACCGTGATCCGGTCGGCCACCGGCGGCGCCAGCGGGGTCGACTCCGAGGAGTGCTTGGCCAGGTAGGCGTTGAACACGTCCAGGTCGGACGGGCCCACCAGCTTGTTCTTGTGCTCCTTCAGGACGGTGAAGCCGTCACCGCCGCCCGCGAGGAACTCGTTCATCGCGACGCGGTAGGTGCGCGTCGGGTCGATCGCCTCGCCGTTCAGCTTGACCGAGCCGACGACCACGCGGTCCGCGCCGGCCTTCGTCATGTCCAGCGTGTAGGTCAGGCCCTTGGAGATCTGCAGGATCTTCGGGTTCGGGCCGTTGACCGGGCCGGACACCTGCTGCTGGAGCGCCGTGACGAGCTGCGCGCCGGTCAGGTCCACGATGTTCATCATGTTGGTGAAGGGCTGGACCGTGAAGGCCTCGCCGTACGTCACCACGCCGTCGGCCGTCTCCGCGCCCGACTTGGCGTACGCCAGGTCGGAGCGGATGCCGCCCGGGTTCATGATCGCGAGCTGCGCGCCGCCCTTGTCGGCCGGCGAGAGCGCCTCGAGCTGCGCGTCGGCGATCACGTCGCCGAGCGGCTTCTCGAACGCCTCCGAGCCGCGGCCGGCGATGTCGGCGGAGATGTAGCCCTGGGTGCGGTTGGAGATCGGCGCGGCCAGCGCGTTCCAGCGGTCGATCAGCTCGGTCATGTCCGCGGCCTTCGGCTGGTCACGGGGGACCAGGCGGTTCGCGGTCGTCACCTGCGGACGGACGATGTCGCCGGTGGCGCGGTCGTACGTCAGGTTCGTCTCGGTGAACAGGCGGCCGAAGGAGGCGGCCGAGGTGACCGTGCGCGGGTTGCCGGCGGGGTCCGCGAGGGTGCAGGCGTACGCCTGGTGCGTGTGGCCGGTGACCAGGGCGTCGACCTGCGGGGTGACGTTCTTGGCGATGTCGACGATCGCGCCGGAGATGCCGGAGCCCGGGCCGCCGGCGTCGCAGCTGTCGTTGTACGCGTTCGAGGCGGGCAGGCCGCCCTCGTGGATGAGCGCGACGATGGACTTCACGCCCTGGCGCTCGAGCTCCTTGGCGTACTTGTTGATCGTCTCGACCTCGTCGCCGAACTTCAGGCCCTTGATGCCCGCCGCGGTGACGACGTCCGGGGTGCCCTCGAGGGTCACGCCGATGAAGCCGATCTTGACACCGTTCTGCTTCCACACCCAGTACGGGCTCATCAGCGGACGCTTGGTCTTCTCGTCCGTGACGTTGGCGGCCAGGTACGGGAACTGCGAGCCCTCGAAGGTCCTGCCGTACTCGAAGCAGCCGTCGACCGGGTGGCAGCCGCCGTAGCGCATGCGCAGGAGTTCCTGGCGGCCCTCGTCGAACTCGTGGTTGCCGACGCTGGTGACGTCCAGCTTCAGCTTGTTGAGCGCCTCGATGGTGGGCTCGTCGTGGAACAGACCGGACAGCAGCGGGCTGCCGCCGATCATGTCGCCGGCGGCCGCGGTGATGGAGTAGTCGTGGCCCTCGCGCGCCTTGCGCAGGCTGGTGGCCAGGTACTCCATGCCGCCGGCCGGTATCGCCTTGGTGGTGCCGTCGGGCTGGCGCTCGGTCACGTTGCCGGAGGAGCCCTGCGGGGGCTGCAGGTTGCCGTGCAGGTCGTTGATGTTGAGCATCTGGACGTTGACGTAACGTCCCTGCGCCTTGCCCGCGGTGGTGGCGGTGACACTCGCGGCTCCGGCCGGCAGGGCGGCGGCGACCAGGGCGCCGGTGCCGGCCGTGACGGCCAGGGCGGCGAGGGTCAACCGGCGGTTTCGGCGGTGCCGTTGTGGTGTCGCTGACATCAGTTCCCCTTTGCGGACAGCGATGCGATCTGTAGGTCTGGTGCGGAAATCGCAGCCCGCAGCCTACGGTCAACGCGCGTAGCGGCGACAGGGGGTGCACGGTTACCGTTCAGTTGCGTTGAGGGGCCCGTTGCGAGAAGAAGGGGGCCAAGCGCGACGAACCGCCCCACCCCGCGAACGTGCAGTCGCCGCACGACTACCGCCCGTACCGGAGGCGCCCAGCGCCCCGCGCCGGCCCGCGCGTTCGGGTCCGGACTCCACCCGGGGGACCGGGAAGCTCCACCATCGGAGTCGGGGCAGCACGCCAGGAGGTCGTTACGAGTGGGCGCCGGGCCGTGCGCCGTAGGCTCGACGTATGACTGACGCAGCAGCGGCACTGGAGCCCAGCCGACGGATCCAGGAACTCGACGAACTGACGCACGAGCAGGCGGAGGCGGTCCTCGGCCTTCTGGAGGAGGCGCGGCTCACCGACGGCACCTCGGCCGTCTCCGAGCAGGGCCGGCTCCAGCTGACCGGCGGCCGCCGCGAAGGCATCCGGCACTTCCTCCTCACCGAGCACGGACGGCTGGCCGGGTACGCCCAACTGGAGGACACCGACCCCGTCGAGGCCCCCGCGGCGGAGCTCGTCGTGCACCCCGCGATGCGCGGCCGCGGCCACGGCCGGGCCCTGGGCACCGCCCTGCTCGCCGCCTCGGGCAAGCGGCTGCGGGTCTGGGCGCACGGGGGCAAGTCGGCCGCCCGCCACCTGGCCCAGGTGCTCGGCCTCAGCCTGTTCCGCGAACTGCGCCAGCTGCGCCGCCCCTTGACCGGCGACGACGCCGTCCCGGAGGCGGTACTGCCCGCGGACGTCGTCGTGCGGACCTTCGTCCCGGGCGACGACGACGCGGCCTGGCTGGCGGCCAACGCCGAGGCGTTCGCGCACCACCCCGAGCAGGGGGCGCTGGCCCAGCGCGACCTCGACGACCGCAAGGCCCAGCCCTGGTTCGACCCCAAGGGCTTCTTCCTCGCCGAGCGGGCCGGGCAGCTGGTCGGCTTCCACTGGACGAAGGTCCACGAGGCCGAACGGCTCGGCGAGGTGTACGTCCTCGGCGTCCGACCCTCCGCCCAGGGCGGCGGCCTCGGCAAGGCCCTCACCGCGGTCGGCCTCCACCACCTCCAGGCCGAGGGCCTGCCCACCGCCATGCTCTACGTCGACGCCGACAACCCGGCCGCGCTGGCCGTGTACGAGGGCATGGGCTTCGTCACCCACGAGGTCGACCTGATGTACCGCACGGAGTCGTAGCCACCGGAGGTCCGCAGCCCCCGCAGGCCGCCCCGTGGTGTGCGGGGGAGCCGCGCACCGCGGGGCGGCCCCGCGAAGCGATCCCACCCGACCCCGCCCGGCCAGCCGAAGCACGGGGCTCCCCGTACGGCCGTACTCCACCCCGCTCCGCCGTCCAGGTGACGGCGAGGTCACGGCCTTGCCCCCGGGGCCCCCTGCCCGCCACGCGCCATTAACCAGCCATTCAGCAACCCTTGCGACGCTCGCGGAATGCAGCCCGTCGCCGACCCGTCACAGAGCAACGGACTCCGGCAGCCCGCCGACCCGTCTCCGAGCCGCCTGCTGCGCCTCCCCGCGCCCTCTTCCGACGCGCCTGTTACGGCTCCGGCGCGGAAGAATGGACGCATGAGCAGCCAGAGCAGCGCCGACGTCCCCGCCCAGCCCGTGAAGCCGCCTTCCCCGTCCGCGTCCAAGGGCGCCTCCAAGGGTGCGTCGAAGGGCTCGTCCCTGGCCCAGGGCCCGGCTCAGAGCCCGGCGCCGGGCCCCGCCCACGGCACGGCCGCGCCGAAGGGCCGCCGCCCCCAGCCGTCGGTGGGCTCCATAGCCGCGCACCGTCCGCACGGCGTCAGCGCGGCCACGGCCTCCGACCTGGAGCCGGACCTGGACGCCGACCTCGACGCGTACGAGGAGGACACCGCCGGCGGCGAGCTGCCCAGCGGACGCTTCCTGGACCGGGAGCGCAGCTGGCTGGCGTTCAACGAGCGCGTCCTGGAACTGGCCGAGGACCCCGCCACCCCGCTGCTCGAACGGGCGAACTTCCTGGCCATCTTCGCGTCGAACCTCGACGAGTTCTTCATGGTCCGGGTCGCCGGCCTCAAGCGCCGCATCGCCACCGGCGTGGCCACCCGCTCCGCCTCCGGCCTGCAGCCGCGCGAGGTGCTGGAGTTGATCTGGACCCGCTCGCGCGAGCTCATGGCCCGGCACGCGGCCTGCTACCAGCACGACGTGGCTCCCGCGCTCGCCGACGAGGGCATCCACCTGATCCGGTGGCCCGACCTCACCGAGAAGGAGCAGGCCCGGCTCTTCACGCTGTTCAAGAACCAGATCTTCCCGGTCCTGACGCCGCTGGCCGTGGACCCCGCGCACCCGTTCCCGTACATCTCCGGCCTGTCGCTGAATCTGGCCGTGGTCGTGCGCAACCCGGTCAGCGGCCACCGGCACTTCGCCCGGGTCAAGGTGCCGCCGCTGCTCAGCCGCTTCCTGGAGGCCTCCCCGCAGCGCTACGTCCCGCTGGAGGACGTCATCGCCGCGCACCTGGAGGAGCTCTTCCCCGGCATGGAGGTGCTCGCGCACCACATGTTCCGGGTGACGCGCAACGAGGACCTGGAGGTCGAGGAGGACGACGCCGAGAACCTCCTCCAGGCCCTGGAGAAGGAGCTCATGCGGCGCCGCTTCGGCCCGCCGGTCCGCCTGGAGGTCGAGGAGTCCATCGATCCGGGCGTCCTGGACCTGCTCGTGCAGGAGCTCAAGATCAGCTCCGCCGAGGTGTACCCGCTGCCCGGGCCGCTGGACCTGACCGGCCTGTTCGGCGTCGCGTCCCAGGACCGGCCGGAGCTGAAGTACCCGAAGTTCGTCGCGGGCACCCACCGCGACCTGGCCGAGGTCGAATCGGCCTCCGCGCCCGACATCTTCGCCGCCCTGCGCGAGCGGGACGTGCTGCTGCACCACCCGTACGACAGCTTCTCCACGTCCGTGCAGGCGTTCCTGGAGCAGGCGGCCGCCGACCCGGACGTCCTCGCGATCAAGCAGACGCTGTACCGCACCTCCGGCGACTCCCCGATCGTGGACGCCCTGATCGACGCGGCCGAGTCCGGCAAGCAGGTGCTGGTCCTCGTCGAGATCAAGGCCCGCTTCGACGAGCAGGCCAACATCAAGTGGGCGCGCAAGCTGGAGGAGGCCGGCTGCCACGTGGTCTACGGCCTGGTCGGGCTGAAGACCCACTGCAAGCTGTCGCTGGTGGTCCGCCAGGAGGGCGAGCTGCTGCGCCGCTACTCCCACGTCGGCACCGGCAACTACCACCCCAAGACGGCCCGGTTGTACGAGGACCTCGGCCTGCTCACCGCCGACCCGCAGGTCGGCGCGGACCTCTCCGACCTCTTCAACCGGCTGTCCGGCTACTCCCGCCGGGAGACCTACCGGCGGCTCCTGGTGGCCCCCAGGTCGCTGCGGGACGGGCTGATCGCCCGGATCAACAAGGAGGCCGCGCACCACCGCGCGGGCCGGCAGGCGTACGTCCGCATCAAGGTCAACTCGATCGTCGACGAGGCGCTCATCGACGCGCTGTACCGGGCGTCCCAGGCGGGCGTGCCGGTCGACATCTGGGTGCGCGGCATCTGCGCGGTGCGCCCGGGCGTGCCGGGGCTGTCGGAGAACATCCGGGTGCGGTCGGTCCTCGGCCGGTTCCTGGAGCACTCGCGGCTGTTCGCCTTCGGCAACGGTGGCGAGCCGGAGATCTGGCTCGGCAGCGCCGACATGATGCACCGCAACCTGGACCGCCGCATCGAGGCCCTGGTGCGGGTCACGGACCCGGCGCACCGGGCGGCCCTGGACCGACTGCTGGAGACCGGCATGTCGGACAGCAGCTCGTCGTGGCACCTGGGGCCGGACGGGGAGTGGACACGGCACAGCACGGACGCGGACGGGGCTCCGCTGCCGCACGTACAGGAGATGCTCATAGACGCCCGGAGGCGCCGGCGTGGCTCAGCGACACCATGACCTCGGCACGGCTGACGTGCTGGGGGACTCCAGCGCGGGGGACGTGCTCGGGGCTTATCTGCGCGCACAGGCGACAGCCTTCCTGCGCGGACTGAGACTGCACGAGGAGAGCGGTGCGGACGCGGCCGAGGGGGTGGAGGCGGCCCGGGCCATCCGGGGCGCCGCCCGCCGCATCAGCGGCTCGCTGGCCACGTACCGGCCGGTCACGGAGACCGGCTGGGCCGACGGCCTGCGCACCGAGCTGACGTGGCTGTCCGCCACGCTGGCCGACGAGCACCGGTACGGGAGCCGGCTGGCCAGGCTGCTGGACGCGCTGCACCGGCTGTCCGGCTCGCCCGGGGTGCCCGCGCCGCGGGGGGCGGCGCGGGGCTCGCTCACCGTGGGCTCGGCCCGGGCGGCGGCGCTGCTGGAGCGGCAGCTGACGCTGGCCCGGACCCGGGCGCACTCGGCGACGCTGCACGCGCTCGGCTCCTCGCGGTTCCACGCGGTGGCCGATGCGGTGGCCGTGCTGGCCTCGGAGGTCCCGCTGGACACCGTCGCGGCCGCCGGGCGCACCGACCAGGTGCTCGTCCCGCTGTCCGCGCAGGTGGCGGACCGGCTGGCGGTGGCGGCGGCCGAGCTGCCGCTGGGCCGGGCCGGGCACCCGTACAACGCGGACGCGCTGGTGGACGACGAGTCCCAGGACGCGCCCTGGCACCGGGTGCGCACGCTGCTGCGGGTCCACCGGTACGCGCAGGAGGCCCTGGGCGCGGACGTGGCCCGGCTGACGACGGCCGGCGGGGCCCTCGACCGGCACCGGGACGCGGCCGAGGCGGCGGCGGCCTCGGCGCAGGCGGCCCGGACCCCGCGGATCGCGCCGGCGACGGCGTACGCGCTGGGCGTGCTGCACGCCGACCAGCGGCACGAGGTGGAGGCGGCCCGGTTCGACTTCCAGCGCGTGTGGCAGCGCGCCGAGACCCCGGTGGCGACGTGACCGGGCCGGCCGGCATTCCGGTGGCGTCGTGACCGGCCCGTGGGGCTCCGCCGGCGGGGCGACCGGCCCGCGGGGCCCGGGTGACGCGACCGGCCCGCGGGGCTCCGGCGTCAAGCCGGTGTTCGCGGCCGGGTGCGTCCTGTGGCGGCGGGCGGCGGTGGACGGCGGGCTGGAGCTGTGCATGGTGCACCGGCCGCGCTACGACGACTGGTCGTTCCCCAAGGGCAAGCTCAAGCGCGGGGAGCTGCCGGCGGACGCCGCCCGGCGCGAGGTGCTGGAGGAGACCGGGTACGTGTGCGCGCTCGGCACCCCGCTGCCCACCTCCCGTTACCTGGTGGACGGCCGGCCCAAGACGGTGCACTACTGGGAGGCCGAGGCGCTGCACGGCGGGTTCGTGCCGTCGGTGGAGGTCGACCGGCTGCTGTGGCTGCCGCCGACCCCGACCCGACGGGTGCTCTCGTACGACCACGACCGGCCGCTGGTGGACGCGCTGCTCGCGACGCTGCCGGGCTGATCCCGGTGCCGTCGGGGACGGTCCGTACCGGTCCCGTGCCGGTCCCGTGCCCGGTCTCCCGTGCCGCTCCCGCCGACGGTCCGTACCGGGCCGGAGGGCGTCGGTCCGGGTCGGCGCGCGCGGCGGCGCCCGTGGCCGGAAAATGCCCCTTGGGGCACTACCGTGTGCCCGCCCGTACGCGCCGGGCGCGCCGCCGGGAACCGGCGCGCGCGACCCCGGCGGGCCGCACCATGCCGTCCGCCACGGTTCACCGTCCGTTCACTCACCCCCGTCGGCCGCTTCACCTGTTCTGCCTAATTTCGGCTGTGCACGGTGCGGGACACGGGCTGAAAACCGGTGGCCCCGTCGTGGCACCACGTACTCCTCTTCGCACGCCGCCCCGGATCAGAGACCGGTCGGCGGCTCCTGGAAGGAACACCCGAAAGTGATGCTTCAGCGCAAGAACCGGCTTCGTGCCTCCGCCCTCGGGGCGCTCGTCGTGTCCGGCGCCCTGGTCCTGACGGCGTGCGGCTCGGACAACAACACGCCGAAGGACGGCAGCTCGACGAAGGCCGCCGCTCCGACGGGCGACGCCTCGCAGTGCGCCGGCGCCAAGGGCCAGCTGCTGGCCTCCGGCTCCTCCGCGCAGAAGAACGCCATGGACCTGTGGGTCAACGGCTACATGGCCACCTGCAAGGGCGTCGAGGTCAACTACAAGGCCTCCTCCTCCGGCGAGGGCATCGTCGCCTTCAACCAGGGCACCGTCGGCTTCGCGGGCTCCGACTCGCCGCTGAAGCCCAAGGAGGTCGAGGACTCGAAGAAGGTCTGCACCGGCGGCCAGGGCGTGAACCTGCCGATGGTCGGCGGCCCGATCGCCATCGGCTTCAACGTCTCCGGCGTGGACAACCTGGTCCTCGACGCCCCCACCCTGGCCAAGATCTTCAACGGCAAGATCACCAAGTGGGACGACGAGGCCATCAAGAAGCTGAACCCCTCGGCCAAGCTCCCCTCCACCGCCATCCAGGCCTTCCACCGCTCCGAGGACTCGGGCACCACCCAGAACCTCGGCAAGTACCTGGCCGCCACCGCGAAGGCCGACTGGCCGTACGAGCCCGAGAAGAAGTGGCCGGCCCCGGGTGGCCAGGCCGCCTCCGGCTCCGCGGGTGTCGCCGCCCAGGTCAAGCAGGTCGACGGCGCGATCGGCTACTTCGAGCTGTCCTACGCCTCGCAGCAGGGCATCAAGACGGTCGCCATCAACACCGGCGCCTCCGCCCCGGCCGACGCCACCTCCGAGAACGCCTCGAAGGCCATCGCCGCCGCCAAGATCGCCGGCACCGGCAAGGACCTGGCGCTCAAGCTCGACTACACCACCAAGGCCGAGGGCGCGTACCCGATCGTCCTGGTCACGTACGAGATCGCCTGCGACAAGGGCAACAAGGCCGAGACGCTCCCGACCGTGAAGTCCTTCCTGACCTACACGGCCAGCGACGCCGGCCAGAAGATGCTCGCCGAGAAGGGCTACGCCCCGATCCCGGCCGAGATCAACGCGAAGGTCCGCGAGGTCATCTCCTCCCTGGGCTGATCGCACGACCCGGAGCCGGTCCGCTCACCGTCCTGAGCGGGCCGGACTCCGGACCCTCCGGTGCACCGCCGCCAGGGGGCTCCCCGAGCCCCCGTCCAGACCGGAAAGATCATGGCTAACACGACTTACACCCCGACGGACCAGGCTCCGCCGGTCTCCCGGAGCATCTCGACCGGCCGCGCCGGCGACAAGATATTCCTGGGCCTCTCGCGAGGCTCGGGCATCCTGCTCCTGGTGATCATGGCGTCGATCGCCCTCTTCCTCACCTACCGCGCGTCGCTCGCCCTGGCCGACAACCACGGCAACTTCTTCACGACCTTCGACTGGAACGCCACGGGCGACCCGCCGGTCTTCGGCATCGCGGTCCTGCTCTTCGGCACCGTCGTCAGCTCGGTCATCGCGATGGTCATCGCGGTGCCGGTCGCCGTGGGCATCGCGCTCTTCATCTCGCACTACGCGCCGCGCAAGCTGGCCGCGCCCCTCGCCTACGTCGTGGACCTGCTGGCGGCCGTGCCGTCCATCGTCTACGGCATCTGGGGCGCCCTCTTCCTCGTCCCGTACCTGGGCGGCCTGACCTCCTGGCTGGACGAGTACCTCGGCTGGACGTACGTCTTCGACAAGACCCAGGCGGGCGTCGACCGCTCCCTGTTCACCGTCGGCATCCTGCTCGCGATCATGATCCTGCCGATCGTGACCAGCGTCAGCCGCGAGGTCTTCAAGCAGGTCCCGCGCATGAACGAGGAGGCCGCCCTGGCCCTCGGCGCGACCCGCTGGGAGGTCATCCGGATGTCCGTCCTGCCCTTCGGCCGGTCCGGCGTCATCTCCGCCTCGATGCTCGGCCTCGGCCGCGCCCTCGGCGAGACGATGGCCGTCGCCACCGTGCTCTCCCCGAGCTTCCTCATCAACGGGCACCTCCTCGACCCCGGTGGCGGCACGTTCGCGCAGAACATCGCCGCGAAGTTCGACGAGGCCAACGAGTACGGCCGCGACGCGCTGATCGCCTCCGGTCTCGTCCTCTTCCTCCTCACCCTGCTGGTCAACGGCGCCGCTCGCATGATCATCGCGCGCCGCAAGGAGTACTCGGGGGCGAACGCCTGATGAGCCACGCACTGCAGGACCAGCGGCCCGCCGGGACCCACAGGTCCGCCGCCCCCACCAGCCTCACCCGGGGCGGCCTGCCCCGCTGGGCCCCCCTCGCCGTCGCCGCCGTCTCGGTCGCCCTCGGCTGCGGCATCGGCGCCGCCGCCGGCCTGGACAGCAAGATGCAGTGGGGCCTGATCGCCGGCGCGCTGTTCATCCTCATCACGTACACCGCCAGCGCCGTCGTCGAGAACCGCCGCCAGGCCAAGGACCGCGTCGCCACCTCGGTCATCTGGGTGTCGTTCGTCCTCGCGGTCGTGCCGCTGCTGTCCCTGATCTGGGTCACCGTCTCCCGCGGCCTCAAGGTCCTCGACGCCTACTTCCTCAGCCACTCGATGGCCGGCGTCGCCGGCTTCGAGCCGGGCGGCGGCGTCTACCACGCCCTGCTCGGCACCATCGAGCAGGTGCTCCTGGCGACCGTGATCGCCGCCCCGATCGGCCTCCTGACCGCCGTCTACCTGGTCGAGTACGGCCGGGGGTCGCTCGCCAAGGCCGTCACCTTCTTCGTCGATGTCATGACCGGCATCCCGTCCATCGTCGCGGGCCTCTTCATCCTGACGACCTGGACGCTGATGCTGAAGCAGGGGCCGTCCGGCTTCGCCGGCTCCCTGGCCCTGTCGATCCTGATGATGCCCGTGGTGGTCCGCTCCACCGAGGAGATGCTCAAGCTCGTCCCGAACGAGCTGCGCGAGGCGTCCTACGCCCTCGGCGTGCCGAAGTGGAAGACGATCCTCAAGGTCGTCCTCCCGACCGCCATCGGCGGTATCGCCACCGGCGTGATGCTCGCCGTCGCCCGCATCACCGGCGAGACCGCGCCGATCATGCTGCTGGTCTTCGGATCCCAGCTGATCAACGGCAACCCGTTCGAAGGCGCCCAGTCCTCCCTCCCGCTCTACATCTGGGAGCAGTACAAGGTGGGCAGCGCCGACTCCTTCGACCGGGCCTGGGCCGCCGCGCTCGTCCTGATCGCCTTCGTCATGATCCTCAACCTGGTGGCCCGCGGCATCGCCCGCTGGAAGGCCCCGAAGACCGGCCGCTGACCGGCCACGAAAGAAGCTCTGATTCCCATGGCCAAGCGCATCGACGTCTCCGGTCTGTCCGCCTTCTACGGAACCCACAAGGCCATCGACGACATCTCGATGACCGTCGAGCCCCGCTCCGTGACGGCCTTCATCGGCCCCTCGGGCTGCGGCAAGTCCACCTTCCTGCGCACCCTGAACCGCATGCACGAGGTCACCCCCGGCGGCCGCGTCGAGGGCAAGGTGCTGCTGGACGACGAGAACCTCTACGGCGCGGGCGTCGACCCGGTCGCGGTCCGCCGCACGGTCGGCATGGTCTTCCAGCGCCCGAACCCCTTCCCCACCATGTCGATCTTCGACAACGTGGCGGCGGGCCTGCGCCTGAACGGCAAGTTCAAGAAGAGCGAGCTCGCGGACGTCGTCGAGCGCTCCCTCAAGGGCGCCAACCTCTGGAACGAGGTCAAGGACCGCCTGAACAAGCCCGGTTCCGGCCTCTCCGGCGGCCAGCAGCAGCGCCTGTGCATCGCCCGCGCCATCGCGGTCGAGCCGCAGGTCCTGCTGATGGACGAGCCCTGCTCCGCCCTCGACCCGATCTCCACCCTCGCCATCGAGGACCTGATCGGCGAGCTGAAGGAGCGGTTCACCATCGTCATCGTCACCCACAACATGCAGCAGGCCGCCCGCGTCTCCGACCGCACCGCGTTCTTCAACCTCGCGGCCGTCGGCCAGCCCGGCAAGCTCATCGAGATCGACGAGACCGACCGGATCTTCTCCAACCCCTCCGTCCAGGCCACCGAGGACTACATCTCGGGCCGCTTCGGATAAACCGGATCACGTCCCGGACCGCCTCCGGGAGATCCCCACACGCGTCCTGCGGTGCTGCATGGCGGTGCCACCGCGAGACGGAAACGGGCCCGCCCCCTGGGAAGGGGGCGGGCCCACCCACGTTCCGGACCCGCCCGGGACCCACCCCCGCGATGTGACCCACGCCACTACAACCATCGACCCGCCCGACCGGTCGAACCCAGCGTCAGGGTCAAGATCCACGGGGGGTTGTCGTGCCCAAGAACACCTACGTCCTCGCCGCCGTCTGCGCGGCGGCCGCGCTGGGAGCCACGATCCCGGCCGCCGCCGCTGCCGGCGCCGCCCCGCACGCAGCCGCCGCGGCGACCGCGACCGCGGCCCAGCCGAAGAAGCCCACCGCCGACTTCAACGGCGACGGGTACGGGGACGTGGCCGTCGCCGCCCCCGACCTGCCGGGCCCGCGCCGCACGGGCGGCACCGAGCCCTACTGGACGCCGGACGCCGGCGGCATCGCCGTGGTCTACGGCTCCGCCGCGGGCCTGCGCAAGGACAACGCCGTCTTCCTCGACCAGGCCACCCCCGGCATCCCCGGCGACAGGAAGACGGGCGCCCACTGGGGCGACCTCGCCGGCACCGGCAGGCTCGACGCCGACGCGTACACCGACCTGGTCGTCCGCACGCCCGAGGGCTATCTGGTCCTGTGGGGCTCCGCCGACGGCCTCACCGGCACCTCCACCCCGGTCGCCGCGCCCACCACCCTGCCCACCATGGGCAACCCCAGCACCGGCGTCGACGTCGCCGACGTCACCGGCGACGGGACCGCCGACATCGTCGCCACCGGCTCCACCACCAAGAACGGCGTCCGCACCTACGGCGTCCGCCTGCTGGCCGGCCCGGTCGACCGCGCCACCGGCAAGCCCGCCGCGTCCTCGTTCACCGGCACGGGCACCCTGCACCCCACCGTCGTCCACGCCGGCGACCTGACCGGCGACGGGACCGCCGAGGTCGTCGCCACCACCAAGGACCCGGCCGCGCCGGCCGGCCTCGTGCTCCGCCACACCGCGTCCGGCCTGTTCCCGGTCGGTACCGCCTTCGCGGGCCCGGGCGGCGCCTTCGGCGACCTCAACAAGGACGGCTACCCCGACTTCGTCGGCGGCGACGGCGGCATGCTCAGCGGCAGCGCCCCGCGCTCCGGCGGCCGGATCTTCGTCACGTACGGCGGCCCGCAGGGCGTCAGCACCACCCTCAAGGCGGCCGAGTACACCCAGGCCGGCCCCGGCGTCCCGGGCACGGACGCCCCGTACGACCGGTTCGGCCAGTCCCTCGCGGTGACCGACACCGACCGGGACGGCTACGCGGACATCGTCGTCGGCGCCCCCGGCGAGCGGGTACCGGGCACGAGCACGGGCTCCGCCGGCGCGGTCACCGTCCTGCGCGGCGGCCCCGAGGGCGTCACCACCACCGGCGCCCGCACCCTCAGCCAGAACACCGCCGGCGTGCCCAGCGCCTCCGAGCAGGACGACCAGTTCGGCGGCGCCGTGCTGGCGGCCGACACCGACGGCGACGGCACCGCCGAGATCCTGGTCGGCGGCCGCGGCGAGGACACCTGGTCCGGCCGCGTCTGGGTGCTGCGCTCCGGCGCCGGCGGCCTGACCGGCACCGGCTCGACCAGCCTGTGGGCCGGCGCCCTCGGCGGCCCGACCGCCCACATCCACTTCGGCCACCAGCTGGCCGGCTGACCCTCCGGCACCCCGGACCAGGAGACCACCCACTCATGCGCACGCACGCCCTGCTCGCGACCGCCACCGTCGCGGCCACCGTCCTCGGCACCGCCGCCCTCGCACCGGCCGCCACCGCCGTACCGGTGGCCGCCCCCGCCGTAGCCGCGGCCGCACCGGCCGCCGCACCCGCCCCGGCCGCCGACGCCACGGCCGACTTCAACGGCGACGGCTACCCCGACCTGGCCGTCGGCGCCCCCACCGCGACCGTGGGTGGGCTGAAGAAGGCCGGCGCGATCTCCGTGCTCTACGGCTCGCCCACCGGCTTCCAGTACTCCAAGGCCTCGTTCATCAGCCAGGCCACCCCGGGCGTGCCCGGCACCCCCGTCGCGAACGGACGGTGGCAGCGCATCAAGGGCTTCGGCGACTTCGACGGCGACGGCTACGACGACCTGATCGTGGCGTGGCCCGGGGGCACCGGAGGAACGATCCTGCTCCTCTGGGGCAGCCCCAAGGGCCTCACCGGGGCATCGGCGACGGTCCCGGACGGGAACGGCGTCGGGGGGCGGTACATCGGCGCCATGGGCGTCGGCGACGTGAACGGCGACGGCCACCCGGACGTCCTCTCCACGGCCTCGTCGGGCATCCGGATCGACCTCGGCCCGTTCGCCCGTACCGGCGAGCCGGCCAAGGCCACCCAGTCGACCGGCCTGCTGGACTACTGGATCATGGGCTTCCGGGTGGGCGACATGACCGGCGACGGCATCGCCGACGTCATCGCCACCAGCAACACCCAGGCCGGGCTCTACAAGACGGTGGTCCTGCGGGGCACGCCCGACGGCCTGGTCAAGGGCGGCTCCACCACCGGCCTCGTCAACGAACGGGATTACGGGAACGACAACTTCGGCGACGTCAACAAGGACGGCTACCCCGACTTCGTCAGCCTCGGCGCCGTGACCGACGGCGGGAAGAGCTTCTCCCTCGAGCGGTTCACCGTCACGTTCGGCGGCCCCGACGGCGTCAGCACCACCCTCTCCCCGCAGACGTACACCCAGGACAGCCCCGGCGTGCCGGGCGTCAGCGAGGCCTACGACTACTTCGGCGAGTCCCTCGCCGTCGCCGACGTCGACCAGGACGGGTACGCCGACGTCGTCGTCGGCGCCCCCGGCGAGAGCGGCACGGACGCCGTGGCCACCCGGGCCTCCGGCGCGGTCACGGTGCTCCGCGGCAGCGCGACCGGCCTCACCACCACCGGCGCGAAGGTGTTCACCCAGAACTCCGCCGGCATCCCCAGCACCTCCGAGGTCACGGACCACTTCGGCCGCAGCCTGCGCGTCCTGGACACGGACGGGAACGGCGCACCCGAGCTGTACGTCGGCGGCGAGGGCGAGGACGGCTTCACGGGTCGCGTCTGGAAGCTCGCCACCGCACCCGGCACCGGCGTCACCGGCACCGGTGCCACCGGCTTCAACCTGGCCGCCCTCGGCGGGCCGACGGGCGGCGCCTCCTTCGGCGCCCACTTCTCCGGCTGATCCCCGCACCCACGCCACCCGCGAAGGAGCGCCCCATGCACCAGCGCCCCCTGCACCAGCGCACCCTGCTCGCGGCCGCCGCCTGCGCGGCCACCGCCCTCGCCGTCACCGGCGCCGCCACGGCCACCGCCGGAGCCGCTCCGGCCCAGGTCACCGCTCACGCCGCCACCGCCCCGGTCGCGGCCACGCCCCGTACCGCCGACTACAACGGCGACGGCTACCCCGACCTCGCCGTCAGCGCCCACACCGCCACCGTCGGCGGGATCAAGCGCGCCGGCGCCATCGCCGTCGCGTACGGCTCCCCGAAGGGCCTGCGGTACGACACCGCGACCGTCGTCAGCGAGGCCTCCGAGGGCGTCCCCGGCGACCCCGTCGAGAACGGCCGGTGGCGCGAGAACACCGCCTTCGGCGACCTCGACGGCGACGGCTACGACGACCTGGTGCTGCACTGGAACTACAAGGACTTCACCGAGGTCGTCTGGGGCGGCCCGAAGGGTCTGGTCGGCCCGGGCACCCTCATCACGGGCTCCGGAACCCCCGCCGACCCCTCCGTCCAGGGCGGCTGGAACGCCGGGGTCGGGGACGTCGACGGCGACGGGACCGACGACCTGGTCACGGTCGGCCGGGACGGCGGCCCCGCCGGCGACGGCATCAGCGTCCGGCTCGGCCCGCTCGACCGCACCACGGGCAAGGCCACCCGGGTCTGGCACCGCAAGACCGACACGCTCGACGGCGTCGACCCAGGCGCGGTGTTCGTCGGCGACACCACCGGCGACGGCCGCGCCGACATCTCGATGAACGGCTGGGGCGGCCACCTCGTCCTCAAGGGCTCCGCCAAGGGCCTCGTCCGCGGCGCGAAGATCCAGACCGACCACCACGGCGCCAGCAGCTTCGCCTTCGGCGACCTCGACAAGGACGGCTACCAGGACCTGGTCCTCAGCTGGGACCAGCTGTGGTTCTACCCCGGCGGACCGGACGGCCTGAGCACCACCAAGAAGCCCCGCGTCCTTCCGCAGGTGACCTCCGGGAGCCGCTGGAACGAGGAGCACTACGGCGACGCCCTCGCCATCGGGGACACCGACCGTGACGGCTACCCCGACCTCGTCGTCGGAGCCCCCTATCTCGGCGGTGCCCACGGCACCCCCACCTGGCGCGCGGGCGGCGTCGCGGTACTGCGCGGCAGCGCGTCCGGCCCCACCGCCACCAGGGCGAAGATCTTCACCCAGAACTCCGCGGGCATCCCCGGCAGTTCCGAGGTGGACGACCACTTCGGCTCCGCGCTCGCCCTCATCGACAGCGACCGCAACGGCAGCCCGGAGCTGTACGTCGGCGGCAACGGCGAGGACCGCTACCGCGGCCGCGTCTGGCGCCTGCCCGCCACCCGCACCGGCCTGACCGGCACCGGCGCCACCAGCTTCACCCTCACCGACCTCGGCGGCCCCGCCGGCCCGGCCAACTTCGGCTACCGCTTCAGCGGCTGACGCCCGCACACCCACCAGCATCCGGAGACCCCACCCATGCGCCAGCGCACCCTGCTCGCGGCCGCCGCCTGCGCGGCCACCGCCCTCGCCGTCACCGGCGCCGCCACGACCACCGCCGGAGCGGCCCCCGTCCCCGCGAAGCCGCGTACCGCCGACTTCAACGGCGACGGCTACCCCGACCTCGCCATCGGCGCCCACACCGCCACCGTGAACGGCCTCAAGCGCGCCGGCGCCGTCACCCTCGCGTACGGCTCCCCGAAGGGCCTGCGGTACGAGGTCGTCGACCAGGCCACCGAGGGCGTCCCCGGCGACCCGGCCACCGACGGCAAGTGGCGCGAGGTCAGCGCCACCGGCGACTTCGACGGCGACGGCTACGACGACCTCCTCCTGAACTGGATGGAGCAGAACACGATCCTCTGGGGCAGCGCCAAGGGCATCACCGGCACCGCCACCACCCTGCCCAAGGGCACGTACACGAACGGCGACCCCAAGCTGCTCGGCGGCGCCGTCGGAGCCGGCGACCTCAACGGCGACCACCGGACGGACCTCGCCTTCCGGGCGACCGGCGGCACGGGCGGCTACGGCTTCACCGTGCTGTACGGGCCGATCAGCCGGAGCACCGGCAAGGCCGCGGACAACGACTTCCGCAACATCGAGAAGCTCGACAGGATCGCGGGTCCGACGGGCCTCTTCGTCGGGGACGTCACGGGCGACGGCCTGGCCGACGTGACCGTCAACGGCTACTGGGTGAACCACGAGCCCAAGAGCGCCGTCCTCAAGGGGAGCAGGACCGGTCTGGTCAAGGCCGCGGGCGCCATCAAGCAGGTCGCGGCCTGGGGGAACGTCGGCACCTCCGCGTTCGGCGACGTCAACGGCGACGGCTACCAGGACCTCGTCGTCACCCTCTTCGTCGGGGCCAAGCCGTCCCTGAGCGTGAACTACGGCGGCCCGACCGGCCTGAACGCCACCCGCCCCGCGCGCCTCATCGCACTCGACGGCGCGACCGGCGGCCTCCAGGTCCCCCAGGCCGGATTCTCGGGCGGCGCCCTGGCCGTCGCCGACACCGACGGCGACGGCTTCGCCGAGATCGTCGTCGGCGCCCCGTACAAGGACTCCGGCAGCGGTGCCACCGCCATCGCGCAGGCGGGCGCGGTGCACGTCTTCCGCGGCAGCGCGACCGGCGTGACCACCCTCGGCCGCAGGTCCCTCACCCAGGGCACGGCCGGCGTGCCGAGCACCTCGGAGAAGGAGGACCACTTCGGCTCCGCCATACGGGTCCTGGACACCGACAAGAACGGCACGCCCGAGCTGTACGTCGGCGGCAACGGCGAGGACGCGCACACCGGCCGCGTCTGGAAGCTCGCCACCGCGCCCGGCACCGGCATCACCGGCGCCGGCGCGACCAGCTTCTCCCTCACCGCGCTCGGCAGCCCGGCCGGCCCGGCCAACTTCGGCTACCGCTTCGCCGGCTGACGCCCGCACCCCCGTCCCGTACCCGGAGAACCCAGCCCATGCGCCAGCGCACCCTGCTCGCGGCCGCCGCCTGCGCGGCCACCGCCCTCGCCGTCACCGGCGCCGTCCCGGCCACCGCCGGCACGACCGCGGCCCACCCGGTTGCCACCACCACCGCCGCCACGGCCCGCCCCTCCGCGGACTTCAACGGCGACGGCTACGCCGACCTGGCCATCAGCGCCCACGGCACCACCGTGGCGGGCTTCGCCGGCGCCGGCGTGCTCGTCGTCCGGTACGGCTCGCCCACCGGCCTCGGCAAGGCCGCCCTGATCACCCGCGACACCCCCGGGATCCCCGGCATACCGGCCGCCTCCGACGGGTTCGGCAAGATCATCGGCCCCGGCGACGTGGACGGCGACGGCTACGACGACCTCCTGGTCCGCAGCGCACCCACGATCAACAACGGCATGACCCAGAACCACGAGGGCACGCTGGTGCTGCGCGGCAGCAAGGACGGCCTCACCGGCCGCTACACCAGCCTCGTCTCCAACCTTTCGCTCTCGACCCAGAACCCGTACTTCTTCCGTCCCGAGGCGATCGCCGACATGACCGGCGACGGCATCGCCGACGTCCTCTCCCGCGGCACCAAGGACGGCCACGCCGGCATCGTGGTCTTCGAAGGGCCCCTCAGCGCGGCCACGAACGAGCCGGCGGCGGTGCGGTTCCTGCGGGTCGACGCCATGAACGAGCACGGCAACATCCTTTACACCGCCGACATGACCGGGGACGGCATCACCGACGTCGTCTCCGACATCCGGGACGGCAACGCCTACGAGGGCGCCCTGTTCAAGGGCACCCCGAACGGGCTGGTCCGGGCCGGCAAGGTCAAGTACGGCTACGGCGACGCCGCCACCGCCTTCGGCGACCTCAACAAGGACGGGTACCTGGACTTCGTCAGCGGTGACAGCGGCGGGTCCGACTCCGCCGAGGGCGGCCGGGTCCACGTCACGTTCGGCGGCCCGGACGGCGTCAGCACCAAGCTGCCCGCCCTCGTCCTGACCCAGAACAGCCCGGGCGTCCCCGACACCGCGGAGACGGGCGACCGCTTCGGCACCTCCGTGGCCGTCGGCGACACCGACGGCGACGGGTACGACGACATCGTCGTCGGCTCCCCCTTCGAGAGCGGCTCGGACGCCGCGCGGCCCAACGCCGGTGCGGTCACCGTCCTGCGCGGCGGCCCGAGCGGCGTCGCGACCACCGGTGCCCGGCTCCTCACCCAGGACTCCCCGGGCGTCCCCAGCACCTCCGAGCGCAAGGACTACTTCGGCTGGGCGGTCCGCCTCGTCGACACCGACAAGGACGGCAAGCCGGAGCTCTACGTCGCCGGGTACGGCGAGGACGGCCTGCGCGGCCGGGTCTGGAAGCTGAAGACCGGCGCCTCCGGCGTCACCGGCACCGGCGCCACCAGCTTCAACCTCGCCGAGCTGGGCGGCCCGACGGGCAAGGCGTACTTCGGCCATCACCTGGCGGGCTGACCCGCCCCCACCCCGCGGCCGGCCCACCAGGTCACCTGACGGACCGGCCGCCCCCGCCTCGCTGGCCGGCCGCCACCCCGGACCGAGGCACCCCCCGACCAAGAGGAGCCCCATGCGCAAGCACTCCCTGCTCGCGGCCGCCGCCTGCGCGGCCACCGCCCTCGCCGTCACCGGCGCCGCCACGGCCACCGCCGCGGCGGCCCCCGCCCCCGCGAAGCCGCGTACCGCCGACTTCAACGGCGACGGCTACCCCGACCTCGCCATCGGCGCCCACACCGCCACCGTGAACGGCCTCGCCCGCGCCGGCGCCCTCACCGTCGCGTACGGCTCCCCGAAGGGCCTGCGCTACGGGTCCGTCATCACCCAGGCCACCGCGGGCGTCCCCGGCGACCCGGTCGCCGAGGGCAAGTGGCGCGAGGTCAGCGCCACCGGCGACTTCGACGGCGACGGCTACGACGACCTGCTCGTCAATTGGGTCGAGAAGAACACGATCCTGTGGGGCAGCGCCGAGGGCATCACCGGCACCGGCACCACCCTGCCCAAGGGCACCTACACGGAAGCCGACCCCAAGCTGCTCGGCGGCGCGGGCGGCTACGGCTTCACCGTGCTCTACGGGCCGATCAACCGGAGCACCGGCAAGGCCGCCGTCAACGACTTCCGGAACATCGAGGAGCTCGACAAGATCGCGGGGCCGACGGGCCTCTTCCTCGGGGACGTCACGGGCGACGGCCTGGCCGACGTGACCGTCAACGGCTACTGGGCCCACGAGCCCAAGAGCGCCGTCCTCAAGGGGACCAAGACCGGCCTGGTCAAGGCCGCCGGCACCCTCAAGCAGGTCGGAGGCTGGGTCGGCACCTCCGCGTTCGGCGACGTCAACGGCGACGGCTACCAGGACCTCGCCGTCACCCTCTTCACCGCGGGCGCGCCGTCCCTGAGCGTCAACTACGGCGGCCCGACCGGCCTGAACGCCACCCGCCCCGCCCGCCTCATCACGCTCGACGGCGCGACCGGCGGCCTCCAGGCGCCCCGGTCCGGTCTCTCGGGCGGCGCCCTGGCCATCGCCGACACCAACGGCGACGGCTACGCGGAGATCGTTGTCGGCGCCCCGTACAAGGACTCCGGCAGCGACACGACTGCGGTCGCCAAGGCCGGCGCGGTGCACGTCTTCCGCGGCACCGCGACCGGCGTGACCACCCTCGGCCGCAAGTCCTTCACCCAGAACACCTCGGGCGTCCCGAGCGCGTCGGAGAAGGACGACCACTTCGGCTCCGCCGTGCGGATCCTCGACACCGACAGGAACGGCACGCCCGAGCTCTACGTCGGCGGCAACGGCGAGGACGGCTACGCCGGCCGTGCCTGGAAGCTGAACACCGGCCCCACCGGCATCACCGGCACCGGCGCCACCAGCTTCTCCCTCACGGCCTTCGGCGGCCCGTCCGGCCCGTCGAACTTCGGCTACCGCTTCGCCGGCTGACCCGGGAACCCGTACGCACGACGCCGCCCCCGCCGGATCAGGTCCGGCGGGGGCGGCGTCGTACGGAGCGGGGGGCGGCGCGGCTCACACGAAGGCGAGGTCCACCAGCCAGTAGCACAGCGCGGCGACCAGGGCCGCGGCCGGCATGGTGATGAACCAGCCCAGGATGATGTTCTTGGCCACGCCCCAGCGGACGGCGTTCACGCGCTTGGTCGCGCCCACGCCCATGATCGCGGAGGTGATCACGTGGGTCGTGGAGATCGGCGCCTTGAAGACGAAGGCGGTGGTGAACATGATCGAGGCACCCGTGGTCTCGGCCGCGAAGCCCTGCGGCGGGTCCAGCTCGATGATCTTGCGGCCCAGGGTGCGCATGATGCGCCAGCCGCCCGCGTACGTACCGAGCGAGAGCATCACGGCACAGACGATCTTGACCCAGACCGGGATCGGGTCGCCGGCGCTCTGCACGTCGGCGATGACCAGGGCCATCACGACGACGCCCATCGTCTTCTGGGCGTCCTGGAGGCCGTGGCCGAGGGCCATGGCGGCCGCCGAGACCGTCTGCGCGATGCGGAAGCCGCGCTTGGCCTTGTGCGGGTTGGTCCGGCGGAACATCCACATGATCGCGACCATCACCAGGTAGCCGGCCAGCAGGCCGACGACCGGCGACAGGAACATCGGGATGACGACCTTGTCCAGGACGCCGTCCCAGATGACGCCGATGCCGCCGGCGAGCGCCGCTCCGACCATGCCGCCGAAGAGGGCGTGGGAGGAGGACGAGGGGAGGCCGAAGTACCAGGTGATCAGGTTCCAGACGATCGCGCCGACGAGCGCGGCGAACAGGACCCACATACCCTGGCTGCCGGTGGGGGTCTCGATGAGCCCCTCACTGACGGTCTTGGCGACGCCGCTGCCGAGGAAGGCGCCCGCCAGGTTCATGACCGCCGCCATGGCGAGGGCCGCGCGCGGGGTCAGCGCCCGCGTCGAGACGGAGGTCGCGATGGCGTTGGCGGAGTCGTGGAAGCCGTTGGTGTAGGTGAATCCGAGCGCCACACCGATGGTCACGACCAGCGCGAAGGTGTCCACTAGGTTCAGGACTCCTTGACGGCGATGGTCTCCACCGTGTTCGCGACGTGCTCGAACGCGTCGGCGGCCTCTTCGAGGACGTCGACGATCTGCTTGAGCTTCAGCACCTCGATGGCGTCGTACTTGCCGTTGAAGAGGTGGGCGAGCAGCTTGCGGTGGATCTGGTCGGCCTGGTTCTCGAGGCGGTTGACCTCGATCCAGTACTCGGTCAGGTTGTCCATCGTGCGCAGGTGGGGCATGGCCTCGGCGGTCAGCTCGGCCGCCCGCGCCAGGACCTCGATCTGCTGCTCGACGCCCTTGGGGAGCTCCTCGACGTTGTAGAGGACGACCAGGTCGACGGCCTCCTCCATGAAGTCCATGATGTCGTCGAGGGACGAGGCCAGGGAGTAGATGTCCTCACGGTCGAACGGCGTGATGAAGGAGGAGTTCAGCTGGTGGAAGATCGCGTGCGTCGCGTCGTCGCCCGCGTGCTCCGCCGCCCGCATCCGTTCCGCGATCTCGGCCCGTGCGGACGCGTCCGCCCCGAGCAGTTCCATCAGGAGCTTCGAGCCCGTGACGATGTTGTCCGCGGATGCGGCGAACATGTCGTAGAAGCTCGTCTCCCTGGGGGTCAGACGAAATCGCACGTGAGGTCCTCGGGGTATCGGATTCGGTCAGGCTGATGCTAGGCGCATCCTCCAGCCACGGCTAACCGGCAGTTCCCCAGTGTCCTCCATCAGGCAGAGTGGGGAGCATGGCCCCCTGCCCCTTGGGACAGGCGCGTACCCTATACCCACGAGGGGTATCCACTCGGGCATCCCCTCCACCCGACCACGGGAGACACGATGACGACCACCGAGGCGGCCGGCACCACCGAGGCGGCCGATCACGCGCACGGTGTGCACGGCTACCACCACCAGAAGGCCGAGCACCTCAAGCGGCTGCGCCGCATCGAGGGCCAGATCAGGGGCCTCCAGCGGCTCGTCGACGAGGACGTGTACTGCATCGACATACTCACGCAGGTCTCGGCCAGCACGAAGGCGCTGCAGTCCTTCGCGCTCCAGCTCCTGGAGGAGCACCTCCGCCACTGCGTCGCCGACGCGGCCGTGAAGGGCGGCACCGAGATCGACGCCAAGGTCGAAGAAGCCACCAAGGCCATCGCCCGCCTCCTCCGCACCTGACCCGCCCACCCCGGACCCCACCCCCACACCCCCAGGGACGATTTCCAGCCGCCCCACCCCCGCCGGCGCCTGAGGCGGGGGGTCCGCAGCGGGGCGCCACGCCCCAGCCCGCGCGGCGTTCGAACGCAAAGGGGCCAGGGCAGCACCGCGAGGAGCGAAGCGCACCCCCGCGGCGAGGCCACGACCGACCGACCTCAGGCCCCCCGGACCAGAAGCACCTCGTCGATCCGGTCCAGACTCAACCGCTCCTCCTCGACCGCGGAGGCAGCGATGATCAACTCCCCGCACAGCTCGATCTCGGCGAGGGCCACGTGGTCCTGGACAGTCGCACCGGCCGCCGGTGTCACACGCATCACCCTCTCCTCGCCGTCCGCCGCCCAGGGGCGCCCCTGACGTCCTACGTCCTACGTCCCACGTCCCCGCACCACCCCGACACCCGGGCGGTTCCCGAAGAACCCCCGACGCACCCGGCCCGGCCAGGGACCACCGCGCCCGCCCCGGGGACGGGCCCGTACGCACTTCTCGGACTCCCAGCGTAGGGACGCGGGCACACCCCGCGCATGACACGGATGGACCATTTCCGGATACCCCGGGACGGCCACTCCGCGCGCCCCTCTCCGCTATTCGGCGATCTTCCCCGCAAAAATGTCCCGGCTCGCCGGCAATTGCACCGTGACCGGCGTTCCGAAGCCGTAGAGCAACGTGGTCGACGAGACATCGATCACGCCATTGTTCTCGTAGCTGAAGCGGTGCCGGACCTTCCGGAGCCGCCCCGCCTCGTCGAGGTAGGCGTCGAACGGCACCAGGTCCTTGCTGAACCCTTTCGCCGCAGCCTCCAGCGCTCCCCGCGCATGCGGCGAGGCCGCTCGCGCGGCCCGCGCGATGTCGGTCGTACCGCGGTAGTGCCGGACCTTCGTACCCGCGAGCTCGGTCTCCCCGACGTACGACACGTCCCGCGCCCCGCGCAGCAACTCGGCGGCCGCGACCGGGTCCGTGGCGCCGCCGGTGACGAGGTTGCCGTCGGAGAGCGAGGTGGTGTCGACGCGCACCCACTTGTCCTCGGGCACGCCCGCACCCCGGTTCTTCATGTACAACGCCCCGGGGGTCAGCAACTCCGTGATCGGCCGGTGCTCGGCCTTGCCCGCCGCGTCGTCCGGCAGCATCACCACCAGCTGGCCCATGCGGTTCCGGAAGTCGACCCCGCCCTCGCCGCGGATGGTCACCCTGGTGCCGCCGGTGGCCATCTCCATCGCCGTACGCGCCCGAGCGCTCCCGCTGCGGGCGAGCACGTCGGCCGCCGCCCGCACCGCCGCGCTGCCGTCGGGGGCCCGGTCCTGCGCGGCACCGCCACACCCGGACGCCGCGCCGAGCACCACCGCGGCGGCGACCAACGCCCCACCCGTGCGCCTGTGCTGATGCACCACCATCGCCTGCCAACCCCCAACGCCTTACCGCTGCTTGCCCGAGGCCCCCACCCGCTCCGGATAACGACGCCCCGGGGTCGCCCGTCACGGCGTCCCGACCGAAAACCAGCCCCACCCGGCGGACCCGCCCGCGCCCCCGCCGAGGACCCCGTGGCCGACCCGGCCGGATCCCGGTCCCGGCCCCCACGCCACCACCCCGGTCCGGGTACCGTGAAGGCGTGGACCCGCACACCACCCCGCGCCAACCGCACCCGCCCGTCACCGCCGTTCCGCGTCCCGCCACCCCCGAGTCGGACCGGCCCGACGAACCCACCGAACCGGTTGAAGTCCCGCAGCAGCGCCGAAACGACGGCGCGTCCGATCAGGCACACGCCACGGAAACCAGCGAGCGCGGCGCGTTCTGCACCGCCCGGTGCACCTGCGGCTGGCGCGGCCCGGCCCGCCGCTCCCGCGACCTCGCCCGCAAGGACGCCGCCGCCCACGAGACCCACCCGAACTGACCCACCGCCCGCACCCACCACCGGAACCGGCCGGAGCGCAGCGACCGTGGGCCCCCGATGCCCAGCCCCCACCCACCCGCACCCGCCACCCGAACCGGAGGGGCGCAGCGACCGTGGGCGGCCTATGTCCGAGCCCCACCCACCCGCACCCGCCACCGCACCGGAGGGGCGCAGCGATCGTGCGCGGCATATGCCCAGCCCCCACCCACCCGCACCCGCCACCCGAACCGGAGGGGCGTAGCGATCCGAGGCGCTGACCCGGGTCGAGGGACTCAGCAGACCGAAGTCTTCACACCCGCCCCGGGCGTCTTTCCGGGGCCTGTCCGCCGAGGTCTTGCCCTTCCGGGCCGGGTCGGGGCGTCAAGGGTGAAGCGCAGCGCAATCGCCGCAGGCGACGCCCGAAGGGCGCCCTTGACGCCCC
>NZ_JBIVNX010000019.1:0-146144 GCF_044753805.1 Streptomyces sp. NPDC093225 | reverse complement strand
TACTTCGCCACCGCCCGCCGCCGGTTCATCCTCGCCGACACCCCCGGCCACGTGCAGTACACCCGCAACATGGTCACCGGCGCCTCCACCGCCGAACTCGCCGTCGTCCTCGTCGACGCCCGCAACGGCCTCGTCGAGCAGACCCGCCGGCACACCGCGGTCGCCGCCCTCCTGCGGGTCCCCCACGTCGTCCTGGCCGTCAACAAGATGGACCTCGTCGGCTACGACGAGTCCGTCTTCGCGAAGATCGCCGAGGAGTTCACCTCCTACGCCGCCACGCTCGGCGTCAGGGACGTCATGGCCATCCCGATCTCCGCGCTGGCCGGCGACAACGTCGTCGAGCCCTCGGCCACCATGCACTGGTACGGCGGCCCGACCCTGCTCGAGCACCTGGAGACCGTCCCGGTCGGCAGCGACCCGAGCGAGGAGCCCGCCCGCTTCCCGGTGCAGTACGTGATCCGCCCGCAGAGCGCCGAGCACCCCGACTACCGCGGCTACGCCGGCCAGATCGCCTCCGGCGTGCTGCGGGTCGGGGACGCCGTCACCGTCCTGCCCTCCGGCCGCACCACCGCCGTCGCGGCCATCGACGCGCTCGGCACGCAGACGGACGTCGCCTGGGCGCCCCAGTCCGTGACCGTCCGGCTCACCGACGACGTCGACGTCTCGCGCGGCGACCTGATCGCGGGCGGGGGCACGGCCGGCGCGCCCACCCAGGACATCGAGGCCAGCGTCTGCCACCTCAACGAGCGCCCCCTGCACGTCGGCGCCAAGGTGCTGCTCAAGCACACCACCCGCACCGTGCGCGCGGTGGTCAAGGACATCTCGTACCGGATCGACATCAGCACGCTCGATCGGCGCCCCGGCGTCGAGGGCCTGCAGGTCAACGACATCGGCCGGGTCGTGCTCCGCACGGCCGAGCCGCTCGCGCTCGACCCCTACGCCGACAACCGCCGGACGGGCTCGTTCCTGCTGATCGACCCGGCCGACGGCACCACCCTCGCCGCCGGCATGGCGGGCGAGCCCTTCGGGACCGTACGGCGGCACACGACCGCGGCAATCAACGAGGAGGACTGGGTCTGATGCAGAACCACCGGATGATCGGGCGCGTGGCCGTGGCGGCCGTCGCAGTGACCACGGCCGCCGGGCTGCTGACGGGCTGTGGTTACGGCGCAAGCGCCGACGACAGCCCGGTGGAGCAGGCCGCGGGCGCCTCGGGTGCGAAGCTGTCCGCCGACACCGTGAAGATCGGCTACTTCCCGAACCTGACCCACGGCACCGCCCTGGTGGGCCTGCAGGAGGGTCTGTTCCAGAAGGAGCTGGGGTCGACCCGGATCAAGTCCCAGTTCTTCAACGCCGGTCCGGCCGAGATCGAGGCGCTCAACGCCGGTTCGATCGACATCGGCTGGATCGGCCCGAACTCGGCGATCAACAGCTACGTCAAGTCGCACGGCACGTCCCTGCGGATCATCGGCGGCTCGGCCTCCGGCGGTGTCAAGCTGGTGGTCAACCCGAAGAAGATCGCCTCCCTGGACGACCTCCGGGGCAAGCGGCTCGCCAGCCCGCAGCTGGGCGGTACGCAGGACGTCGCCCTGCTCAACTACCTCCACGGCAGGGGCTACAAGGTGGACCCGGCCTCCGGCGAGGGTGACGTCGACGTGATCCGTACGGAGAACAAGGTCGCGCCGGAGGCGTACAAGTCCGGCTCCATCGACGGCGCCTGGGTGCCCGAGCCGACCGCCTCCCGGCTGGTCACCCTCGGCGCGAAGGTCCTGCTGGACGAGAAGTCGCTGTGGCCGGGCGGCAAGTTCGTGACCACCAACATCATCGTCTCGCAGAAGTTCCTGACCGCGCACCCCGACGTGGTCGAGGCCGTGCTGCGCGGCTCGGTGGCGGCCAACGCCTTCATCAAGGCCTCCCCGGAGAAGGCGAAGGCCGACGCCAACCTGCGGGTCAAGGCCGACACGGGCAAGGAGCTGCCGCCCGCCATCCTCGACCCCGCGTGGAGCAGCGTCGACTTCATCGACGACCCGCTGGCCGACACCCTGCGGGCCGGGGCCGACCACGCGGTCGCCGCGGGCCTGCTCAAGAACCCCGAGCTCACCGGCATCGTCGACCTGACCCTGCTCAACAAGATCTTCAAGGCAGCGGGCCGGCCCGCCGCGGCGGACGCGGGGCTCGGCGTCAAGTGACGCCCCGCACCCCGTAGCTCCGCGCAGCGCCCCGCCCACTCCCGCAGGAGGTGTCCGCAATGACCACGGCACTGACCATCCCGACGTACGCCCCCGTCGTCGAGACCACGGCCGACTGCCCGGCGGTCCGGCTCTCGCACGTCACCAAGGCCTTCGGCCGCCCCGGTGCGGCCTCCGTCGTGCTCGACGACATCAGCCTGGACGTGGCCCCGGGTGAGTTCGTCACCCTGCTCGGGGCTTCCGGCTGCGGCAAGTCCACCCTGCTCAACCTGGTGGCGGGGCTCGACGAACCCAGCGCCGGGACCATCGAGGTACCCGGCACCCGCCCGTCGCTGATGTTCCAGGACCACGCGCTGTTCCCGTGGCTGACCGCGGGCAAGAACATCGAACTCGCCCTGCGCCTGGCCGGCGTCCCGCGCGAGGACCGCAGGACCGAGGCCGAGCGGCTGCTGGAGCTCGTCCGCCTCGGCGGCGCGCACCGCAAGCGGGTGCACGAGCTCTCCGGCGGCATGCGCCAGCGCGTGGCCATGGCGCGGGCGCTCGCCCAGGGCGGCACCGTCCTGCTGATGGACGAGCCGTTCGCCGCGCTCGACGCCATCACCCGGGACGTCCTGCACGAGGAGATCACCCGGATCTGGAGCGAGCGCAAGCTCACCGTCCTGTTCGTGACCCACAACGTCAGGGAGGCCGTGCGGCTCGCCCAGCGCGTCGTCCTGCTGTCGTCCCGGCCCGGCCGGATCTCCCGGGAGTGGCGCGTCGACCTGCCGCACTCGCTCCGGGGCGAGTCCGTCGAGGTCGCGGAGATGTCCATCGAAATCACCGAGCACCTGCGTGGGGAGATCCGCCGCCATGTCCAGCACTGACATCCGGCCCGCGGCGAGCGCCCGCGCCGCCCGCCGCGACGGCCCGGGGGCCGGCTTCGACACGCTGGGGGCCGGCCTGGACGCGCTGGAGACCGGCCACGCGCAGCGCACCCCGCTCAGCCAGGTGCTCAAGGCGAAGGTGCTGCCGCCGGTCCTGGGCGTCGTGCTGGTCGTCGGTCTCTGGCAGCTCGCCTACAGCATCCACCTGACCAGCCCCGAGAAGCTGCCGAGTCCGGCCGACGTGTGGCACGCGCTCACCGCCCTCTGGGGCGACGGCACCCTGTTCTCGATCATCTGGACCAGCCTGTGGCGCGGTGTCTCGGGCTTCCTGGCGGCCGTCGCGATCGGTACGCCGATCGGCCTGCTCGTCGCCCAGGTCAAGCCGGTACGGGCCGCCATCGGTCCGGTGCTGGCGGGCCTGCAGTCACTGCCTTCGGTCGCCTGGGTACCGGCCGCCGTCATCTGGCTCGGTATCAACAACTCGGCCATGTACGCCGTGATCCTGCTGGGCGCGGTGCCCTCGATCGCCAACGGCCTGATCGCCGGGATCGACCAGGTTCCGCCGCTGTTCCTGCGGGCCGGCCGTACGCTCGGCGCGAGCGGCCTGCGCGGCGCCCGGCACGTGCTGCTCCCGGGCGCCCTGCCCGGGTACCTGGCGGGGCTGAAGCAGGGCTGGGCGTTCTCCTGGCGGTCGCTGATGGCCGCCGAGCTCATCGCCTCCTCCCCCGAACTGGGGCTCGGCCTCGGCCGCTACCTGCAGAACCAGCGGGAGTTCTCCGACATGCCGGGCGTGGTGCTCGGCATCGCCCTGATCTTCGTCGTCGGCGTCGCCATCGACCTGCTCGTCTTCAGCCCGGTCGAGCGGTGGGTCCTGCGCAGCCGCGGGCTGCTGGCCGCGCGCTGAGCCGCCCGTCTCCAGCGGAGCTCGACACGGTCCCGATGTTCCGTTGAGCCGCGTTGCCCAAGATGACGTCGGGCGGCCCCCCTGCGAATGGAGATCGACATGGGCGCGAAGCCCAGGTCCGCTATGCGATCGATGTGGAAGAAGCTCGGCGAAGGCCTCATGTGGACGGGGTTCGCGTGGAACGGCATGTGTCCCCCCTGCGCATGGCAGGAAGCCACCGCCCTGCCTGCGGACCAGCCGTGCCCGAGCCCGTTGTCGGAGAAGGAGCTCGCCCAGTGGGCGGCACTGGTCAGACAACTGCAATAGGCACGACCCGGATCCGTCGACTGGAACTGACCAAAGAGAGAAGGAGGCCAGGGTGAGCAGCGCCAGTTCGGGCATCACGCGTCCCCAGGCACTGATGAAACACGGCGAGATGCGACGCGTCCTCGGGCTGTTCCGCCCGTATCGGCGGAAGCTGCTGTCCGTCGTGCTGCTGGTCGCGGGCTCCTCCCTGATCTCCCTCGTCAACCCGTTCCTGATCCGCGAGATCATGGACACGGCGCTGCCGGAGGACCGGTTGGGGCTGCTGTCCCTCCTCTCCCTCGGCATGATCCTGGTGTCCGTCACCACCAGCACGTTCAACGTCTGGCAGACGCACATATCGGCCACCGTGGGTCAGCTCGTCATGCACGACCTGCGTACGGCGGTGTACGCCCACCTCCAGCGGATGTCGCTGGCCTTCTTCGCCCGCACCCGCACCGGCGAGGTGCAGTCGCGCATCGCCAACGACATCGGCGGGATGCAGGTCACCATCACGACCACCGCCACGGCGCTGCTGGCCGACCTGACGGTCGTCCTGGCCTCGACCACCGCGATGTTCCTGCTCGACTGGCGCCTGACGCTCGCGTCCATGCTCATGCTCCCGGCGTTCGCCCTGGTGAGCCGGCGCGTCGGCAACGAGCGACGGCACATCACCCGGGACCGGCAGAACCGGCTCGCCGAGCTCTCCTCGACCATGCAGGAGTCGCTGTCGATCAGCGGGATCCTGCTCAGCCACACCATGGGCCGGTCCCGCTCCCTGACCGACAACTTCTCGCGGCAGTCGCGCAAGCTCACCGACGTCGAGGTGCGCGTCACCACGGCCGGACTGTGGTACCAGTCCACGATCTGGGTCGTCATCGCCTCGATGCCGGCGGTCATCTACTGGGTCGCGGGACTGACCTCCGACAACGGCCACATGGCCATCTCCATCGGCTCCCTGGTGGCCTTCACCTCCCTCCAGCAGAGCCTGTTCCGCCCCGCGCAACGGCTGCTGACCGTCGGCATCGAGATCCAGGGCTCCCTCGAGCTCTTCGGCCGCATCTTCGAGTACATCGACCTGCCCGTCGACATCGCCGAGCCGGAGCGGCCGGTGAAGCCGACCGCCCTGCGCGGCGAGGTGCGGATGCGGGGGGTCGGCTTCTCCTACGCCAGCGCGGACCAGGCGACGCTGGCCGGCGTGGACGTGACCGTCCCCGCGGGCCGCAGCCTCGCGATCGTCGGCGAGACCGGCTCGGGCAAGAGCACGCTCAGTTACCTCATTCCGCGGCTCTACGACGTCACGTCCGGTTCCGTCACGATCGACGGGGTCGACGTGCGCGACATGTCCTTCGACACGCTCACGTCCGCGGTCGGCGTGGTCGCCCAGGAGACGTACCTCTTCCACGCCACGGTCGCGGAGAACCTGCGGTTCGCCAAGCCCGACGCGACCGACGAGGAGCTGTACGCGGCGGCCCGGATCGCCCACATCCACGACTACCTGACGCTGCTGCCCGACGGCTACGACACGGTGGTCGGCGAACGCGGGTACCGGTTCTCCGGCGGCGAGAAGCAGCGGCTGGCGATCGCCCGCACCATCCTGCGCGACCCGCCGATCCTGGTGCTCGACGAGGCCACCAGCGCCCTGGACACCCAGACCGAGCAGGCCGTCCAGCAGGCGATCGACGCGGCCAGCGTGGGGCGCACCACCATCACGGTCGCCCACCGGCTCTCGACCGTCCGCAACGCCGACGAGATCATCGTGCTGGACCGTGGCCGGATCTCCGAGCGCGGCACCCACGACGAGCTGCTCCTGCGCGCCGGCCACTACGCGACGCTCGTCAACCGGGACAGCGAGCCGATCGCGGTCTGACCCGCTCCCCGGACTCGGGCCCGGCTCCGTCGACCGACCCCATCGGTCTGGAGCCGAGCTCGAGTTCGGCGAGAGCGGCCGCCCCTAGCCTCGGGCGAATGGACCCCACAGCTTCCGAAACATCCGAGCCGTCCGGGCTGAACCGCCGCGCGGTGCTGCGTTACGGCACCATGGCCGGCCTGGGCGCCCTGGTGACCGCCGCCCCCTTCTTCAAGTCGCACGGTGCGGCCGCCGCGACGGCCGGCGGGCCCGAGCCGTCGGCGCCCGAACTGAAGCTGACCAAGTTCCAGGATCCGCTGCGGATCCCGCCGGTGCTGCGCCCCCGCGACCGCGGCGACCACGACGAGCTGACGGTCCGCCTGCGCACCGCCGACGTCACCGTGCACTCGGAGATGCCGCCGGTGACGATGTGGACGTACGAGGGCGTCTTCCCGGGCCCGACGATCAAGACGGTCAGCGGCCGTCCGCTGCGGGTCGTCTGGGAGAACCAGCTGACGGGCAACATCCCGGTCAAGGCGGTCGACTTCGGCTCGGCCACGGGCCGCTCGCCCGACCCGCTCACCAACTACCCCGGCACGCAGGGGACCCAGGAGGTCGCCGGCGTGGCGGACCTGCCGCCGTGGGCCGCGGTGCACCTGCACGGCATGCTGACCGGCGGCGGCAACGACGGCTGGATGGAGAACCTCATAGGTCCGGGCGACGTGCAGTTGTCGGCCTATCCGAACGACCAGGCCGCGACGACGCTCTGGTACCACGACCACACCCACCACGTGAGCCGCTTCAGCGTGTACGCCGGGCTCGCGGGCCTGTTCCTCTCCCGCAACGAGGAGGAGGAGGCGCTCGACCTGCCCGACGGCGCCCGCGACGTGCCGCTGGTCCTCTGCGACCGCAACTTCGACGTGGACGAGTCCGGGGCGCTCGCCGGCCGGCTGGTCCACAAGGTGGAGATGATCGGCCCGCAGCGGCTCCTGCGCGTCCACGCGGCCCCCTACACCCTGGTCAACGGGGTGGTCTGGCCGTACCTGGAGGTCGCGCCGCGCTGGTACCGGTTCCGGATCGTCAACGCCTCGAACTCCCGGCTGTACCGGCTGATGCTGCTGGCGGACGGCAAGCCCGTCCCGGGGGCGCTGAAGGTGATCGGGACCGACCAGGGCCTGATCGACAGGCCGCTGGCCGTCGACGGGTCGCTCAACCTGTCCGCCGGCGAGCGCGCCGACGTGCTGGTCGACTTCAGCGCGTTCCGGGGGCAGGCCCTGAAGCTGGTCAACACGCTGGACGGCGTCGCGCCCGGCGCCTCCGACAAGCGCAACGACCTGCTGGAGCCCGACGTGATGCAGTTCCGCGTCGCTGACCAGAGGCCGTCCGGCCGGTTCGTGCTGCCGGAGGTCGTCTCGCCCACGTTCAAGCGGCTCACCCATGACGACCTGCCCCACGACCACGCCCACCGGTGGGTGGTGACGGTCGGTCCCGGCTCGACGAACCTTCCCGAGCTGTGGGAGATGGAGGAGGTCGACCCGGCGGGGATCACGTTCCCCTCCCCCGGGGTCATCCAGGTCCAGGACGCCGAGGGCACCGTCAGGACGCTGCGCAGGACGGCGATGACGTACGACGACGGCAAGGCGTTCACCGCCGCGCACGAGAGCACGGAGGTCTGGAAGTACCTCAACCTCGCCGTGGCCCCGCACCCCATGCACATCCACCTGGCGCACTTCCAGGTGCTGTCCCGCGACACCTACGACATCACCGGGTTCGACCGGGTCACCCGCGGCTCGGCCAAGCCCATCGCGTTCAAGGCCGCGGGCGTGCTCGAGGCGCACGAGCTCGGCGAGAAGGACGTCATCCGGTTGGGTTCGGCCGGCCAGCTCACGCCGAACAGCACGGTGGGCGAACTGATCACCGTGGCGGTCCGGTTCCCGGTCGTCGGCAGGGGCGTCCACCACTGCCACATGCTGGAGCACGAGACGCACATGATGCGGCCCCTCGTGGTGTCCCCGGCCGCCCATCTGCATTCGGGCGGCCACCACCACTGACGCACGACGCCGTGGGCCCGCGCCGGTGACCGGCGCGGGCCCACGGGCGCGCTCAGGGGCGTCGAAGGACGCGGGGACTCAGCCGGCGGAGACCGGGCCGGCGCCGGCGGCCTGGGCTATCCGCTGGCGCATGGACTCGGAGTTGTTGGAGCGCGGGAACTCCTCCTCGGGGACCTCGACCCCGAGGAACGCGCACAGCGGCTCCCACCCCTGCTTCACGTCGAAGACGAGGACGTTGTCCGCGCCGAGGGCGCGCACGACGTCCTCGGTGTGCCGGTGGTAGACCTCGATGGCGTGGTCCTTGTCCTCGAACCGGCCGCCGAAGAGGCCGTCCCAGACCAGGGCGTTGACCACGCGGAACAGCCGGGCCTGCCGCGAGCCGGGCTCGGGCGGGTGCGCCATGGTCCGCAGCGCGAACTGGTACAGCGTGTCGTACGTGCTCTTGTACCAGCCCTCGGCGTCGCGCACCGTGAGGATCACCTTGGCCTCGGGGAGCGCCTCGGCGATCTGCTGGTAGTAGACGGTGGAGGGACCGTCCACCGCGGAGGCGTAGCCGTCGTACAGCGCGGCCCAGTCGGGGCGCTCGCCGTCGCAGACGACCCGCTCCCACTGCGCGAGGCGCTCGTCGTCGTCGACGACGTCGAACATGTGGAAGCAGGGGCCGAGACCGAGCCGCTCCAGGGCCATCTGGAGTGAGGTCGTGCCGGTCCTGCCCAGGCCGGCGTTGATGAGCTTCAGCACGGTGTGTCCTCTTCCTCAGCGCCAGACCGCGTCGTCCTGGTGGGTGGCGACGTTCACCCGGTTCCAGAAGTTGACCAGGCTGATGTGCATGACCAGGGCGCCGAGCTGCACGTCGGTGTAGTGCTTGGCGGCGCTCGCCCAGACCTCGTCCGTCGGCGCGTTCGCGGCGTCGGTCTGCAGGGTGACGGCCTCGGCCAGCTCCAGCGCGGCGCGCTCGGCGTCGGTGAAGGAGGGCTCGGTCCGCCACGAGTCCACCTGGGGCAGGCGCTTGTCGGCGGGCTCGGTCGGGAAGGTGTAGACCCGGCCGTTGAGCGAGGCGACGCGCAGCCGGATGAAGTCGAGGGTCGACTGCGGTACGCCGACCTTGCCGATGACCTCGGACAGGTCGAGCAGGGGCTGCAGGGCGCCGGGAACGACCAGGGAGGGGTTGTCCATCCGTGGAGCCATCGGGAGTTCTCCTGTGTGATGAGGGTGCGCTGGAAGGTGGAACGGCGTCGGGCGGGGCCGTCAGACCGGGATCGCCTCGATGATCGAGATCGGTGAGGTGGTGGGGATCGCCCTGGTGATCCGGAAGCCCGCCTTGGCGAACAGCTCGGTGTACTGCGCGAGCGTGCGGTCCTGGGAGCCGATCATCAGCATCAGCCAGAGGTCGATGGTGTGGCCGATGTGGCGCTCGTTGTTCTCGGGGAGCAGGTACTCGATGCAGAGCAGCTTGCCGTCGGGGCCGATCGCCTCGCGTGCGTTGCGCAGGGCGGTCAGGGCGTCTTCCTCGGAGAAGTTGTGGATGATGCGCTTGTACAGGTACGCGTCGGCGCCCTCGGGCAGCTTGCCGAGGTAGCTGCCGTGCTCGACGGTGTAGCGGTCCGCGACGCCGGCCTCCTCGAAGAGCGAGGCCGAGTCCACGGTCGCGATCTCGAAGTCGTACAGCACGCCCTTGGCGTCCGGTGCCTGCTGGAGGACGCCCGCCAGGAGGTAGCCGCGGCCGCCGATGACGTCCACGACGGTGCGGAACTGCGAGAAGTCGTAGGCGGCCAGGACCGGGTCGGTCTCCGACTCCGAGACCTTGCCGAACGCCTGGAAGAAGGTCGCGGCGTAGGCGGGGTTCGCGTGGAAGAAGTCCAGCGTGCTCATGCCGCGCAGCTTGGGCAGGTTGGCCTCGCCGGTCCGCACGGTGGTGAGCAGGTGGCCCCACTCCTCGTGCAGCAGGGGGTCGCTCATCAGCACGGCGAACTTGCGCATCGAGTCCTGCGCGTCCTCGCGGAGCTTGTCGGACAGGGCGGTGTTCTCGTACCGGCCGTCCGGACGGACCGCGAAGATCCCGTGGCCGGACAGGGCGCGCAGGAGCCGGTGGGTCGCCTGCGGGTCGGACTCGACCCGCAGGGCGATGTCCTCGGCGGACAGCGGCGCGTCGGCGAGCACGTCCGCGATGCCGAGCCTGGCGGCGACGGAGATCGCCTGGGTGATGACGGCACCCTGGATCAGTTCGAGCAGCGCGTAGGAATCCGACTGGTCGCGGACCTCGGCCGATGCGGACATCGCTTTCCCCTCGGAGTGTCTTTTTGCGGAATCCAGACGATAGGTCGACGCTTCTCCCCGCCGCAACCGACCGGGTTTCTCGAATTCTTGACGCGCATGTTCAACCGGGGAAATCTCGCATTTGAACGGAGCCCACCTCTACTGACGCTCGACCGGGAATCCGACCTCGCTTGTCAGGCTGTGCCGACCGCGACCTTGCAGTCGCCTTGAGGAGGCCGACGTTGGCGCACGACACCCCGACCCCGGTGGATTTCTGGTTCGACCCGACCTGCCCCTGGGCCTGGATGACATCCCGGTGGGTCCTGGAGGTCGCGGAGCGACGGCCGCTGGACGTCCGCTGGCACATCATGAGCCTGACGGTGCTCAACGAGGGACGCGCGGACCTGGACGAGCGCTGGCACCGCGACCTGGCCCTGCGGATGGAACCGGTACGGGTCTGCGCCGCCGCCGAGCACGCGTACGGATCCGGAGTGCTGGGCCGGCTGTACACCGAACTCGGCACCCGGTTCCACCTCGAGAAGGCGCCCAAGGAGCGGGCCACCTACGCGGCGGCGCTGGCCGCCGCGGACCTCGATCCCGCCCTGGCCGACGCGGCCGGTGCCGACGCGTTCGACACCGCGGTGCGCGCTTCGCACCAGGACGGCATCGCCCGCGTCGGCACCGATGTGGGCACCCCCGTCATCGCCGTGGGGGACGTGGCCTTCTTCGGCCCCGTGGTGACGCCCACGCCGCGGGGGGAGGCCGCGGTGAAGCTCTGGGACGGGGTGCTCGCGGTGGCCGAGACCGACGGGTTCTTCGAGCTCAAGCGCACCCGGACCCGGAACCCGATCTTCGCCTGAGTCCCGGCGCCTCCCCCGGCCGGCTGCGGCGTCAGGCGCGCGCCGCGACCACCGGGGGCGTCCAGTTGTCCTTCAGCCACGCCTCCAGGGAGACCAGGTTCGGCCTGCCCTTGCGCAGTTCGGGCAGGTCGGCCTGGAAGCCCTCGCGCTCGAACCAGTCGAACATGTTGGCGAGGTCCGGGCGGCCCGCGCGCAGCGGCTCGATGGGCAGCTGCTGGAAGCGGGTGGGGATGCCGGCGGCGGCCCCGAACGCCGCGGCCATCTGCGGCCCGGTCAGCTCCTCGCCGGCGATGTCGACCGTCCGGCCGAGCCAGGCCTCCGGGTTCTCGAAGGCGTCCGCGGCGAACGCGCCGATGTCGCTCGTCGCGATGATCTGCACCGGGGTCTCGGGGTCGAGCCACATGGCCAGCACGAGCTCGCCCCCCATCGGGCGCGGGGCGATGTCGAGGAGGATGTCGTGGAACATCGCCGGCCGCAGCACCGTGGCCGGCAGGTCGAGCGTCGCCAGGTACTGCTCGCCCACCAGCTTGCTCTCGAAGTGCGGGACGCCCGTGTCCCGGTCCGCACCGCCGACCGAGCTGTAGACGAAGTGCTTCACCCCGGCGCGCACCGCGGCGTCGGCCACCGCCTTGCCCTGGCGGATCTCGGCCTCGACGCCGCCGGCGCCCCGGAAGGTCTGCACGCTGAAGACGCCGTACACGCCCTCCATCGCCGCGTCCAGCGACGCCTCGTCGTCCATGTCACCGCGGACGAGGACCGCGCCCGCCTCCTCCAGCGCCCGCGCCTCCGCCTTCTGCGGGTCGCGGACCAGGGCGCGCACGCTGAATCCGCGGCGCAGCAGGTCGCGGGCGGTCGCCCCGCCCTGCCGGCCGGTGCCGCCCGTCACCAGGATCGTCTCTGCAGCCACTGTCTGCCTCCATGTCTTGTGCCCGCCGGGCCTCGCCCGGCCCGGCTATCGGGTGTGATGGCCGCGAACGGCCTCGATCCCTCGCGGGATCAGGCCGCCCGCTCCTCCTTCAGCTGCAGCAGCCAGTTGACGAGCTCGACGAGCTCCCGCGCGGTGGTGATCCCGCCGAGCCCGTCCTCGGAGAACACGACGTCGAAGTCCCGCTCGATCCGGCTGCAGGTCTCCAGCAGCGCGAGGGAGTCGTACCCCAGGTCGCCGAACGGACGGTCGGGCGCCTGCTCGATCCCCGGCGTGCCCTCGGCCCCGACCGCGCACGCGCGCATGATGGTGTCGAGCTCGCCGATCGTGATCCGGCGCAACGCCGTTCCTCTCCTCGGTGACGTCCCCGCTACCACGGCACGGGGCCGTCGTCCGCCAGGCACTGGCCCGACGGACCGGCCTCGTCCAGCGTGGCGAGCCGGACGGCGATCGCCGCGCCCTCGGCGGGTGACCGCTGCCCGCGGTGGTGGTTGATGTCGGTCGCCACCACTCCGGGGAGCGCCGCGTTGACCTTGATCGGGGTCTCCCGCAGCTCCTTGGCGTACGCGAGGGTCACCGCGTTCAGGGCGGTCTTCGAGGACTGGTAGGCGATCATGCTGAGGCCCGCGAGGGGGCCGCCCGGAGCCGAACCCAGGGTCAACGAGCCCACGTGGCTCGACAGGTTGACGATGCGGCCGGCCGGGGAACGGCGCAGCAGCGGCAGCATCACGTGGGTCACGGTGACCACCCCGAACACGTTGGTCTCGTAGACCTCCCGCAGGTCGGCGGCGGTCGCCTCACTGGGCGCCCCGGTGAAGCCGCCCGCGATGCCGGCGTTGTTCACCAGGATGTCCAGGCGCCCGAACCGCCGCTCGATCTCGCCGGCGGCCTCCTCCACGGAGGCCGCGTCGGTCACGTCGATCCGGAGCGGCACGGCGGTGACGCCGTCGTCCGCCAGCGCGTCGGCGGCCTGCTTGCCGAGCGCCTCGTCCCGGGCGCCGACGACGACGGTGATCCCCTGCTCGCCGAGTTGCCGCGCGATGGCGAATCCGATGCCCTTGTTGGCGCCCGTGATGAGCGCGACCTTCTCGAACGGCACGTCTTTTCCTTTCGTGAGGCCCGGGTTCCGCTTCCCGGAACGCCACTTCGCCGGATACGCGGAGGCGGCGAGCGGAACGTCGTGCGCCCGGTTTTCGAGGAATGAATTAATACGTTCACGGTATGAAACGCAAACGCCCGGGCACCTCCGATGGTGCCGTCCGGAACTCCTTGTTCAAACGCCGAAAGTCAGCGGTTGAACGGCCGACCGGGGAGAAATCGCGAAGGACCGGTGCGCCTTCTAGGCGCCCTCCACCCGGGTTCCGGGGCGACCGACCAGACTGCCCACGCCTGCTCGGTGCCGACCGTCGTCGCCCGCACGGGCCTTACAACACCGTAACCATGCATGAAGGAGCTGGTGGAATGACTGGGAGCGAACAGGCTCAGGCGAGCGGTAAGCCCCACGTGGTCATCGTCGGTGGCGGGATCTCGGGGCTGGCGGCGGCGTTCCACCTGCGGAACGAGCCGGTGCGCGTGACGCTCCTCGAGGGCTCGTCCCGGCTGGGCGGAAAGCTGCTGGTCTCCGACGTGGCGGGGGTTCCGGTCGACGAGGGCGCCGAGTCGCTGTACGCCAACCGCAAGAAGACCACCGGCCTGATCAAGGAGGCGGGGCTCGGCGAGCAGATCGTGTCCGCCGGCCCCGTCACCGCGTCGGCGATCTGGACCCAGGGTGCGATCAAGCACCAGCCCGACCGCCAGTTCATGGGTGTGCCCTGCGACATGGACGACCTCGCGCGGTCCGGCGTGCTGTCCGCCGAGGGCGTGGAGCGGGCGCGGCAGGACCTCGTGCTGCCCTCCTTCGACCTGGAGGGCGACATCTCGGTCGCCTCCTTCGTCGGCGGCCGGTTCGGCCAGGAGGTCGTGGACCGCCTCGTCGAGCCGTTCCTCGCCGGTGTGTTCGCCGGGCGTGCCTCGGACCTGTCGTTCGAGGCCACCCTGACCCCGCTGGCGCGCGCCTCCCGCGACCACATCTCGCTCGCGGACGCGGCCGGCTCGCTGGTGCCGCAGCTCCAGGAGGGCGAGAAGCTCCCTCCGATCAGCGTCGCCACCATCGAGGGCGGCTTCGGCACGCTGCCCGCGGCGATCATCCAGCAGGTGCTGGACGCCGCGCCGGACACGGCCCTGCGCACCGGCGCCACCGTCCGTGAGCTGGCGCGCAGCGGTGACGGCTGGCGGGTGACCGTCGGGTCGGGCGCCGACGCGGAGGTCCTCGAGGCCGACGCGGTCGTCATCGCCACCCCGGCCGGCCCGACGGGCAGCCTGCTGGCCGGCGTCCCCGGTACGGGCTCCGCCGTCTCGGCCCTCTCCGAGGTGCCGTACTCCAGCGTGGCCATGGTCACGCTCGCCTTCCCGAAGGGGGCGTTCCCCGGCGGCCTCACGGGCCGCGGCTACGCCGGCTACCGGGTGCCGGCGGAGGAGGGCAAGGCCGTCAAGGAGGTCACGTTCACCACGGTGAAGTGGCCGCACCTGGCGAGCGAGGTGGAGATCGTGCGCTGCTCGATCGGACGGTTCGGCGAGGAGCACCTGCTCCAGCTCGACGACGCCGACCTGATCAAGCTGGCGACGGCCGAACTCGCCGAGGCCACCGGCGTGACCGGTGCCCCGGTGGCGACCCGCGTCAGCCGCTGGGAGAGCGCCCTGCCGCAGTACACGGTCGGCCACGTGGACCGGGTGCGGCAGATCCGTGAGGCCGTGGCGACCCAGCCCGGACTCGCGGTGTGCGGTGCGGTGTACGACGGCGTGGGCGTCGGTGTCTGCATGATGACCTCGCGCCGGGCCGTCGACCAGATCCTCCCCGTCGTGCGGAAGGCGGCCGCCGCCTCCTCCGTCGCGGCCTGAGGGTGAGCCGGGTCCACCGGAGTGATCCGAAGTGATCGCTCCGGTGGACCCGGCATCCGCGCCGCTCGCGGCGCACGAGAAGGGGCCGTGCCCGATCGGGCACGGCCCCTTCTCGTCTTGCCCGTTCCGCTCCCCGTCCCGCCCGTTCCGCGTCGCGGAACGGGCGGTCCTCGTCTCGGAACCAGAAGATCCGGTCAGCGATCCGTTCAGCGATCGGACCGCTGACCGAATCCCTGACCGGATCTCCGACCGGATCTCCGACCGTTTCCCCGACCGGGTCAGCGGTCCAGGATCGTGGCGAAGACCTCCGTCAGCGCCTGCTCCGCGTCCTCGGCGGCGCCGGTGCTGCGCCAGGCCACGTGCTGGTCGGGACGGACCAGCAGCGCGCCGCCACCGGTGATCTGCCGGACGGCCTCCCAGCCGCCGTCCACGTCGGCGTACTCGCCGCCGTCGCCGATGCGGACCGCGTTGACCGGGACGGAGAACTTCTCCGCCACGCGGGCGGCCGCCTCGGTCCACGCCGTGCCCTCCGGGCCGGCGATCAGCGTGAAGCCGGTCCGGCCCGTCAGGTCGAGGGTGGACAGGCGCTCGCCGTCCTTGGTGATCCAGGCGTGCGGCAGCCGGTGGCCCGGGCGCGACGTCGGCGTGTGCTCGTCGCGCATCGGGACGCGGGCCGGGCGCTCGGTGCCGTCGGAGATCACCGCGCCGTCCTCGTAGGCGAAGCCGACCTCCATCTCGAACGACTGGCAGCCGCCGCGGTGGGTGTGGAACACCTCCAGGGCCCGCGCCCGCACGGTGTCGCCGAGCGGGGACGGGTCGAAGTACGCCGCCAGACGCTGGCCGCGGCGCCCCGCCGGGATGTTGTGGCCGCCGCCGATGGCGTCGATGACCACCTGGTGGTGCTGGGCGGCGGAGACGGCCCAGTCGACGTTCTCGCGGCCGACGGGCCGGCGCTCGGCCTCGTAGGTGTCGATCAGGCTGTCGGGCGCGCTGCCGCCCAGTACCGCGGCCAGCTTCCACGCGATGTTGTGCGCGTCCTGGATGCCGGTGTTGAGGCCGAGACCCACGGCGGGCGGCTGCTTGTGCGCGGCGTCGCCGGCGATCAGCACCCGGCCGACCCGGTACTTGTCGGCGAGGATCGCGTTCACGATCCAGTCCGTGACCTTGTGCACGGTCACCTCGAGGTCCGGCACCTTCAGCACTTCACGGATGCGGTCGACGACCGTCTCGTTGTCCCAGCGGCCGGCCGGGCCGGGGGCCATGTGCAGGCCCCACTGCTCGCAGGCCTTGCCCCAGCTCGGACCCATCTCGATCAGGTTGACGGAGAGGTCGGGGTCCTCCGGGCTGAGGTAGTGCGTGATGAGCGTGCCCTCCTCCCACCACTGCGACAGGTCCGCGGAGAAGTACACGGTGGTGGTGTTGACGTCGCTCGGCGGGCCCTGCATCTGGATGCCGACCTTGTTGCCGACGAAGCGGCCGCCGTCGGCGCCGAGGAGGTACTGCGCCTTGACCGTGATGACCTCGCCGGTCTCGAGGTTGCGCACCTCGGCGGTGACGTGGTCACCCTCGTCGGAGAAGTCGAGCACCTCGTGGCTGAAGAGGATCCGCCCCGGGTTCCGCTGCTCCGCGTGCCGGCGCAGGATCGGCTCCAGCCACATCTGCGGCAGCTTCGAGGGCAGTTCCGGGCTGGCCGCCGCGTACTTCTCCGTCAGCTCGCCACCGCCGAAGGCGTCCATCTCATGGATCTGGCGGGCGTCCAGCGGCCCGTCACCAGCGAACGTGGTCGCCCAGCGCACCTTGCCGAACTTGTCCAGCGGCGCCGCCTCCGCGAAGACGTCATCGCGGACACCGTGCTGGCGGAAGATCTCCATGGTGCGCTGGTTGAGGTAGTGCGCCTTCGGCACCCTCGACGTGTCCGCGTGCCGCTCCACCAGCAGGTGGTCGACGCCCTGGTCGGAGAGGAACACGGAGGCGGACAGGCCGCACCCGCCGCCGCCCACGATCAGGACCGGAACCTCGATTGACGTCATGTTCGCCCTTCCAGAATTCAGATGGCTGTTCCCCCACAGCGTGACAACGTCATCCGCAACCCTGGTCAAGAACGACTGGACTCCGAACGGCCGTCGGCCGGTCACGTGGGTGACCGGCCGACTCCGCGCCTCGGAGGAAGGCGTTCCTCCGGGGTTCCTCCAGGGTTCTTCCAGGGCGCCCCCGAGGCTCCGCCCGGTTGCTCAGCCGAGCCAGGCGCCGTCGCGCATCAGCGTGCGTCCGGCCAGCTCGTTGACCTCCCGCCAGGCCTGGATGCGCCGGGGCCGGATGCGGAAGTACTGGTAGGCCTCGTCGAGTTCGCGGGGGTCGAACCCGGTCTTGGCGGCGAAGGCATCCGCCGTCTCCCCGAGGTCGGCGACGTCCACCGGCTCCGCGTCGCCGTCGACGATCACGACGTCGCGCGTCAGGCCGAGGCCGACGCGCACCCGGCCGTCGGCCAGCAGGTTGCGACCGGTGACCGAGGCGCGCGGGGTCGAGACGAGGAGGGCGGTCCCGTCCCAGAGGAACGAGAGCGGGAGGAGGTAGGCACCGCTCCCGGCGCCCGCCGAAGCGACCCAGAGGTCGACGTCGTTCTCCAGTCTCTTGCGAGTGTCCTCCACCCGTTCTTCGAGCCCGCGCGCTGGCACAGCAGTCATGCTTCCTCCGTCCGTGTCGTGGAGAGCCCCCGTCCGGAGAGGGCTCCCGCGGTCGTCGTACGGGCCACCGGCGCGGTGGCCGCGACGGCCGCCAGCGCACTGACGGCCGCACGCACTCCGATCATGTCGTGTGCCCGGTGCACCGCGAAGCGCACGAAGCCGTTGGGCAGGGGCAGCACGCGCACCCCGTGGCCGGCGAGGCGGGCGGCGCACTGCTCCGGGGTCAGCCCGGCCAGACGCGCCATGACCATGTTGGTCGGCCGCGGCGGGCGCATCAGCTCGACGCCGGGCACCGTCGCGAAGCCGGTGGCGAGCGCGGCGGCCGTGGCGTGGTCGGCCGCCAGTTCGGGCACGCGCTCCAGCGCGATGAGGGCGGGCGCCGCCAGGACACCCGCCTGGTGCATGGACCCGCCCAGCTCGGTCCGCAGTCCGCGGGCGCGCGCGACGAACGCCTGCGTCCCGCACAGCAGCCCGCCGACCGGCGCGCCGAGCCCCTTGGAGACGGAGAAGGCGACGCTGTCCGCGGGCTCCGCCAGCTCCGCGGGACGGACCCCGAGCGCCACGGCCGCGTTCGCCAGCCGGGCACCGTCGAGATGGACGTGGGCGCCGTACCGGTGGGCCAGGTCGGCCAGGGCGCCGGTCGCCGCGGCGTCGAGGGCGTTGCCCGAGCGCATCATGCTCGTGTTCTCGAGGCAGACCACGGCGGGCCGGCCGCCCCCGCCGGCGAGCACCTCGTCCACGGCGTCCAGGTCCGGCAGGCCGTCGGGGCGCTGCGCCACCGGCAGCAGCTCGACCCCGGCGAAGGTGCGCAGGCCGTCCCCCTCGAGGAAGGCCATGTGGGTGTCCTCGCCGACGACCAGCCGCGGAGCTCCGCGCGGTCCCCAGGAACCGGCTGCGGCGAGCGAGGCGAGCAGGTTCGCCATGGTGCTGGTGGGCGTGAGCAGCGCGGCCTCGGTGCCGAGCAGGTCGGCCACCCGTGCTTCGAGGAGCGCGACCGTGGGGTCGTCCCCGTACACGTCGTCCCCGACCTCGGCCGCGGTCATCGCCGCGCGCATCCGGGCGTCGGGCACGGTACGGGTGTCGCTGCGGAAGTCGAGCCGGGGGTCGGCGGGCGTCATCGCGGCCTACCCCTGCGCCCGGTGGGCCACCCAGACGGCGCGGGGCCTGGTGTAGCCCTCCACCGCGTGGATGCCCAGTTCACGCCCGTACCCGGACTGGCCGAGACCCGAGACGCTGACCGTCTCCTCGGTGTCGCCCCAGGTGTTGACCCACACCATGCCGGCGCGCAGGGCCCGGCCGAAGCGCTCGGCCCGGTGGGCGTCCGAGGTCCACACGGACGCCGACAGGCCGTACGCCGTGTCGTGGGCGAGCGCCAGGGCCTCGGCGTCGGTGTCGAACGCCGCCACCGACAGCACGGGGGCGAAGATCTCCTCGCGCCAGGCGCGGCTGTCGTACGGCGGGCCGTCCAGGATGACCGGGTTGACGAAGAAGCCGTCGCCGAGGTCGTGGCGGAGCCCGGCACGGCCGGGCGGCACGATGACCTTCGCGCCCCGGACCTCCGCCTCGTCGACCATCTCGGCCGCGCGGTCGACGGCCGCCCGGCTGATCAGCGGGCCGAGGTCGGTGGCGGGATCCTCCGGCAGGCCGACGCGGAGGCCGGCGGCCAGTTCGGCCACGCGGCCGACGAACTCGGTGTGCACGGCCCGGTCGACGATCAGGCGCGTCCCGGCCACGCACACCTGGCCGGTGTTGCCGGTGAAGCCCGTGACGACCGCGCGGGCGGCCTCGTCGAGGTCGGCGTCGCGGAAGACGACCACGGGGCTCTTGCCGCCGAGCTCCAGCGAGACGGGCTTGAGGCCGTCCGCGCAGCGTCGCGCGACCTCGCGCCCCGCCGCCGTCGACCCGGTGAAGGAGACCATGCCGACGGCCGGGTGGTCGCACAGCAGCCGGCCGGTGTCGGCTCCGCCGTAGACGGCGGTGAGCACGCCGTCGGGGAGCACCTCGGCGGCGCGCTCGACCAGCCTGCGGGTCGACAGCGGTGTCTCGGGCGCCGGCTTGACGACCATGGTGTTGCCGTACGCGAGGGCCGCGGCGATCTTCCAGACGGCCAGCAGGAGCGGGTAGTTGTTCGGGGCGATGGCCGCGCACACCCCGACCGGCACGCGGTCGGTGTACGTGCGCATGCCGGGGCCGGCCGGGTAGGTCTCGCCCACCGGGTACCGGGCCGCCGTCGCGAACCAGTCGACCGCCTGGGCGGCGAACTCGACCTCTCCGACGGCGCGGGCCGTGGGCTTGCCCGTGTCGCGCTGCTCGAGGGCCGCGAAGGCGTCGCGGTCCGCACGCAGCAGGGCGGCGAGCTCGCGCAGGTGGCCGGAGCGGTGGGCCGGGGAGGTGTCGGCCCAGCCGTCGTGGAACGCCGACGCCGCCCGGGCCACGGCATCGGCGACGCCGGGCCCGGACGTGTCCGGTACGTGGGCGACGGCGCGCCCGGTGGCGGGGTCGAGGACCGCGCGTCCGACCGCGGTCATCCCAGCGTCCCGGCACGGCCGCCCAGCCGCAGCCCGGCGTCGATCTCGGCGACCAGGCCGAGGAAGGCGTCCCGCCCCAGGCCCGTGCCGGAGCTGCCCAGCAGCCTGAGCTCGTAGCCGTCGGGGTGCTGCCACCAGGCGTCGCAGGCGCCGAACTCGGCGTCCGAGTAGCCCAGGTGCAGCGGGCGGCCGTCGAGGTCCAGCAGCTCGTCGGTGGCGGGGTGCTTGTCCCGCTCCGGCGGGAACACCAGGCGCCCGCCCCCGGTGCGCTGCACCGTCAGGCGCAGCTCGCCGCCGGACGCGGAGGCGTAGACGACGTCGAGCTCGCGGACGGCGGCACCGTCGCCGAACGTCGCGGCGCTGTCGGCGCGGAACTCCCCGGCCGACACCGGCACTCCCTGCCCGGTGAGGAAGGCGGTGAGCTCCCCGGACGCGACCCAGTCGCCCTCGTGCTCCCGCCCGCGCCGGTGGAAGGAGAAGACGCCGGTGGGCACCGACACCATCTCGGCCGGCTGCCGGGCCCAGTAGCTCAGCTCGGCGAACGGGGTGGCCAGCACCCTCGGCACCGCCTCCGGTACGGCCGGCCGCAGCGCGGCGAAGAACGCGACGAGCTCGTCGTCGGTGAACTCCCCCTCCAGCACGGAGAGCTCGACCGTGGTGCGCGCCATGCGGGCGCTGCCGGCCCGGTGGCCCATGTAGTCGGTGCCGAGCCAGACGACCCTGCCCTCGCCGATCCCGTACGGCCGGGTCTCGCTGCCCCACAGGCACGGGTGGTCCGCGGCGGGGAACGCCCAGTCGTACAGGAACTGCTTCAGCCGCAGCCGGCGTCCGCCGCCGGAGATCTCGGTGCGGTAGCCGGACGGGTTGGCGTCGCTCCAGGGGCTGCGGCCCTCGGCCTCGACGCGTCCGGGGGGCGCCTCGCGCCGGATCGTGCCGGTGCTCGTGTCGCAGCCCGCGGGCAGTCCGGACGGCCGCCACACCACGAAGTTGCACGAGTCCTGGGCGAGCTCCTCCGTGATCACCGGCGGTACCGGGTCAAGATCGGCCGCGCTGTCCAGGATGCGCCAGCGCCAGTGGGGGACGGGACTGCTCACCGTGACTCCTCGGGTCGGTTCGGAGCTCCGCGAGGTGGTCGAGCCAGGCGGAGCTTGAGGCAAGGAACATCCATTCGCCGACGCCCAGCTCGGCACGGAGCCCGTCCGGCAGGCGCGGCAGCCCGAAGGGGGTGCCGAGCTCGTCGGCCAGGTCGGTCAGCTGGCGGACGTAACGGGGGTCGGTGGGGGTCGGGAAGCCCTGCTTGCGGCGCTGCTGCACCGATTCGGGCAGCAGGTCGGCGAGCGCGGCCTTCAGCAGCCCCTTGTGGGTGCCGGGCTTGTTGGTGTCCTTCAGGTGCTCGGGGCAGCGGAAGGCCAGCTCGGCGAGGGTGACGTCCTGGAAGACGGGCCGGTCCTCCAGGGTGAAGGTCGACGACGTGGCGTCCACCATGTCGTTGACGTAGACCAGGAAGCGGCGCATGAGGTGGTGCCGGCCGCGCTTGAGCGGCGACGCCGTCTTGAGCGCCCGGTACTCGGCCATGGTGCGTTCCCACACCTGGTCGGTCACGGTCTTCATGTCGACGTCGAGCTCGTGCGCCATCCACTCGACGAGCCGGGCCCAGACCGGGCGTTCGTCGGCGTGCAGGCGGTGCGTCAGGTAGTGGCGCCCGTGGATGAACGTGGGCGCGTACGGGTCGACGACGGGGAAGTACCGGCCGTCCTGGTACCCCCAGAACTCGTCGGCTCCGTGGCCGGAGTAGACGACCACGTTCCCGTCGGCCGCGATGGCCCCGTAGAGCTGGTGCATCGCCAGCTCGGCGCCGTGCAGCAGCGGCCGCATCAACCGGGTGGGCAGGACCGGCAGCAGGGCGGCGGCGGCGTGCCGGTCGAGGTCGAGGACGGTCAGCGGGACGCCCAGGCGCTCGGCGGCCTCGGTGGCGTACGCGACGTCGTCGCCCGAGCCGCCGATGCCGTCCTGGTAGCGCACCACGTACCCGTCGACGGGCAGTCCCAGGCCGGTCAGGCCCGCGACGATCGCCGTGCTGTCGACACCGCCGCTGAGCACCGCCGCCCGGGGGACGTCGGAGACCGACCGCTGCGCGATCGCCCGGTCGAAGGCGGCCCTGATCTCCTCGGGCTCGATCGGGTCGTCCACCGCCCCGGGATGCCAGTAGCGGTGCTTGGTCGCGCGGGGGCGGTCGATGACGAGGTACTGGGCGGGCGGCAGGCTCTCGATGCCGCGCAGCCAGGTGCGGTCGTCCGCGGCGTCCATCCGGATCCAGGAGCGGAGCAGGTACTCCTGCGGGTCCACCTCGGGGGTGACGAGGCCGGTGCTGAGCAGCACCCCCTGCTCCGACGCGAAGATCAGGCCGCCGTCGACGTGCGCGTAGAACAGCGGCTTCACGCCGAAGTGGTCGCGGGCCAGCACCACGCGCCCCGTCCAGGTGTCGTGCCAGGCGAGGGCGAACATGCCGTCCAGCGGCTCCAGCGCGGCGGCCGGGTCGGGCTCGCGGCAGACCTGCTGGAGCGCGAACTCGGTGTCACAGGTGGTGCGGCGCGGCCACAGCGGCGGCGCCGGCGCACGGGAGCCGTAGACCTCGCCGTTGTGCACCAGCACGATCCGCCCGCTGGGGTCGGTCATCGGCTGGTCGCCGGCGTGGCTGCGGTCGCGCACGGCCAGCCGCGTCGCGCACAGCATGACGGTGCCGCAGGGCGAGACGTACGGGGCGTTGGCCGCCTCGCCGCGGTGCGCCATGGCACCGGTCATGGTCCGGCCGAGCGCGTCCAGCCAGTCGGGATCGCGCCGCCCCTCGAAGCTGATGAAGCCCGCTATGCCGCACATGCGTCACCCTCCGGTTCCCCCCACACCTTCCAGAGCCCTGCCAGAGCCTCGGCGTAGACGTACTCGATGCCCGCGTGCCCGCCCTCGTGCTCGCGGTAGTGGTGCGGGACCCGGTGCGCGTCGAGGGCTGCGTGCAGCGCGCGGGCGCCCCAGTGCATGCCGTACTCGTCGCGTTCGCCGACGCTGAGGTGCAGCAGGCCGAGTCCGGCGAGCCGGTCGGCGTGCGCGGGGAGCATCCGGACCGGGTCGTGGGTGAGCCAGCGCTGCCACACGTCGTCGCGGAACACGCCCGTCACGGGGTCGCACGGCAGCGCGTCCGACGCGGTGGTCCGGGGGTCGTCGGCGTAGCACATGCCCATCGCGATGATGCTCATCGCGACCATGAAGGGGACGTCGTGCGGGCCGCTGTCCCGGCGGGCCAGCAGCGCCTCGACGCCGCCGGCCGCCCGGACGGTGTCGAGGGTGCGGGGCAGCAGCGGCAGGTAGCTGTGCTCGAAGCCGGCGTCGGGCGAGCAGGCGACGACCGACCCGAACAGGTCGCAGGTCATGCCCGCGACGAGCGCGCCGTAGCCGCCGCTGGACTTGCCGCCGATGGCGCGCCAGGCCGGCTCCGGCCGGGTCGCGAACCGCGCGTCCACCTCGGCGACGACCTCGGCGAGGTAGCCGCCGTACGCGCCGGAGGCGGCGGAGTCGATGTACTGCGAGCCGCCGTAGGAGGTGGTGCAGTCGGGCACGACGAGCAGCGCGGGCGGCACGCGGCCGTCCTTCATCGCCTCGCGGAGCCGGTCGGCAACGGTCGCGCCGAAGGCGAGCGGCTTGTGGGTGAGGCTGGGGTTGGCGCCGTACCCGGGCAGCCAGTAGACGACCGGGAAGCGCCGGACGCCGTCGTAGCCGGGCGGCAGGTGCACCTCGATGCGGCGCCGGGTGGGGTCGCCGAGCGGGTTGCCGCGCAGACAGGTGCTCTCGTGATCGAGCACGACCGGGGCGCTCATGCCTCGCTCGCCTCCTGCAGCGCGCGCTCGACGTGGCGCACGTAGAACGACGGGTGGTGGAAGACCGCGGAGAGCAGCAGGCCGTTGCTGGCCCACAGGCCGTAGGAGCTTCCGATCAGGAGGTCGCCGCCGAGCATGGCCTCCAGCGTGCTGGCCGCCATCTCGGTCCAGCCCTCCGCGCCGGTGACGTGGCTGCGGGCGGGACCCGGGCCCAGCAGGGTGACCCGGTCCGCGACGGGGTCGAGCAGGAAGGCGGTCTCGGCGCCGTCGTCCCCGTACAGCGAGACGACGTGCCGTCCGGCGCCGTCGTCCAGCGCCCGGTACCAGTAGTCCGTCGCCACGAGCCGGTCCAGCAGGTCGCGGAGCAGGTCGTCGGCGCCGCGGGTCTGGCGGCCGCACCGGTCGAGCGAGGCGTCGAACGGCGGCACGGGCGTGTCCGGGTCGAGCGTGATCGCGGAGTAGACCTCGTCGAAGTCGTACCCGTCGGGCGCGACCGGCCCGTCGACCAGGGCGGCCTTGCCGTGCGCCACCTCCATCACCTGGCCGGGGCCCCACAGCAGGCCGTCGCGGCCCAGCTCGTCCAGGCGGTGCAGGGCCTGGACCGGGGTGAAGGGGAACATCGTCTTGTTGCACCAGGAGTAGTCGCGCTCGCCGTCGCCGCTGATGCGCCAGCCGAACGAGGAGGGCACGGTCACGGTCGCGGGGATCGAGGCGATGTACCGGTCGAAGTTCGAGACAGCACGGGCGCGGACCGCGTCGGAGTCGGTCAGCGGACGGCGCTCGGTGAGCACGCCGGGCGGCGAGATGCTGTGGGCGGGGACGAACACGGCGTCGACCCGCGGCGCGTCGTCGCGCTCGAAGGCCGCGACGGTGTCGTCGTGCAGCAGTGCGTCGCCGCACAGCATGACGGTCGCGTCGGCGGTCTGCACCAGCACGCTCATCTCGGGGAACGACACGGCCGAGGGGAACGTCCGCAGGACCGTCCCGCCCGGGGTGGTGAGCGTGTCGCCCGGCGTCACCGGGCGCAGCCGCTCGAAGCCGAAGCGGCGCAGCGTCCAGGAGATCGCCTGGTGCCCCAGGCCCGAGGCGGTCAGCGTCGGCGGCACCGGTCCGGCCGGGTAGACGCAGGTGACCTCGGAGCTCTGGCGCGGGCTGTCGTCGAAGTCGACGTCGGCGCCGTCGACCAGGCGCAGCAGGGAGGGGAAGTGGTGGTGGTCGTAGTGGTGGTGGCTGAGCACCACGTAGTCGACGCCTTCGTCGAGCACCGTGCGGACCAGGTCGTCCGGCAGCGCCGGGTGGTGCTCCCAGAAGCGGTCCAGGCGCTGGGTGAGCCACGGGTCGAAGAGGATCCGCTCCGTCCCCGTCTCGATGAGCACGGCCGCGTGGCCGAGCGAGGTCAGGCGCATCAGTCGTTCCCCTCGTACACGCAGCGGAAGCCGACCTCCATGTGGCGGTCGGTGATCAGGTCCTTGCCGCGGTAGAAGGTCGTCAGGCAGGCCGGCGGCGAGGTGAAGGTGCCGCCGCGCAGGACGTGGAAGGCTTCCTTGCGGTTCATGAAGTCCAGCGGGTGGCGGCCCTTGAAGAAGGGGTCCATGTCCTCGCCGGTGTAGAAGTTGGTCCGGGTCAGCTCCCAGACGTTGCCCGACATCTGCAGGACGCCGTACGGGCTGGCGCCCTCGGGGAGGGCGTCCGCGGCCAGCACCGGGTGGGCGGGGTTCTCCCCCTGCTCGATGGTGACGAGGAGCGCTTCGAGGGAGTCGAGGTCGGCCACGGCCTGGCCGAACGAGCGCTCGACGTAGTTCACCCGGCCGGGGTCCCAGTCCTCGCCCCACGGGAAGCGGCGGCCGTCGACGCCGCGCGCGGCCTTCTCCCACTGGACCTCGCTGGGCAGCGCGCCGCCGGCCCACTTCGCGAAGGCGTGGGCGTCGTACCAGTCGATGCCCACGACCGGGAGGTCGGGTGCGTTGAAGCGCGGGTCGTGCCAGTGCGCGGGGCGGTGCGACCGCTCGAGCGGCTGGTCGGGGTGGTCGAACTCGCCGGAGTCGCCGACCTCGTCGAGGAACGCGCGGTAGCGGGCGTTGGTCACGGTGGTGCGGTCGATGAAGAAGGCGGGCACGTCCACCGCGCGCAGCGTGGTGTCGTCCTGCGCCATGCGGAACGCGTCGGGCTGCTCGTCCGCACCGATGATCGCCGGACCGGCCGGCACGAGGACGACGTCGTCGTTGCCGCGGGGGCGCTTGCGGACGGCGTCGACCCGGGCGCGCATGTCCGTGAAGTACTCGTCTTCCAGACGGCGGAGTTCGGCGGGGTCACGGGTGCCGAAGATGGCGATCAGGGCCCGCTTGGTGAGCGCGGCGCCGCAACCGACGGGCTTGCGCGCCCAGTCGGGGCGGGTGAAGTTGCTGGGCCAGCCGGAGATGCGGATGAGGTCGGGGACGGCGGCGGCGATCCGGTGCTCCGTGATGACCTTGAGCGCGGTGAACGCGACCCAGTCGACCGTGTCGTGCGTCGCGGCGGCCACGGCGGTGTCGGCCGCGGGGTCGCCCGCGTGGTGCGCGGCCAGCAGCCGCACCGCGCCGGCCCGCACCGGCCACTCGGGGTGGGCGACCACGAGGCCCGCCAGCAGCGGTATCCCGTCGGCGGCCCGGCCCTTCTCCTCGGCCAGGTCGACGACGCGCTGCACCGACGCCCAGTAGCGGGCATCGGTGGATTCGTCGATCACCAGCATGTCGGCGGGTATCTCGACGACGTCTGAAACCCGATTACCTACCATCTCTACCTCTCTCGGACGACGAGCCGCCCGTACGGAATGCTTTCCGTACGGGCGGCTAAATTCGCTGCTCAGCGGATTACCACTTGGAGCACTCCTGCTTGGCGTCACGGGTCTCGATGAAGTCACGGTCGCTCATTTGGCACTCCCTTCTTCGCGGTGATTTGAGTCGGCGTTTGTGCGGCTTGTCGGCCTCACGACTCAAACACTAATGCAGGACCGGTAAGGCACCGCAACGGTGAACCCGGAAAAGAGCATTCTTCGATAACCTTCGGCCAGGTTCACCGCGATCTTGACGTTCAGAAAGGGAGGAAAGAATGGTTGACACCGCTTCCCGAGACATACGGGAGAACGGGTTCACGCAGCTTCCGGGCCTCGCGACCGGCGACGCGCTCGCCCGGCTCCGGCGTGCGGTCGGCCGGATCGAGGAGCTCGCCGCCGACCGCACGGCCTCCGGCGGGGAGTTCGTCCTCGAGGCGCCCGGCGTCGGCGGATGGGCGGCCTGGCAGCAGGGCACCGGCGCCCTCAAGGGGGTGCTCCGGTCGGCCGACCGGATCCACGAGCACGTACCGGAGTTCGACGCCGTGCAGCGCGCGCTGGGCCTGGCCGACGGGCCGGTGGCCCGGGGCATCGGCGTCCCGGGCGAGCTGGTCAACGCGTTCCTGTGGGCCAAACCGCCGGTCGTGGGCTCGGCCAAGCCCTGGCACCAGGACATCGCCTTCGCACCGCCCGGCTTCAGCTCCGACGAGTACGGCATCGTGACGATCTGGATCGCGCTCGAGCCGGCGACCACGCGCAACGGCTGCCTCGAGTTCATCCCCGGTTCCCACGTGCTCGGGCTGTTCCCGCACAGCGGCGACCGGGAGCGGCTGCCGGGCGAGGCGCCGCTGGCCACGGCGGTCGAGCCGCACATCGCGGAGGCGCACCTGCCCCGCACGGTCGCGCCGGTCGCCGTTCCGCTGGACCCCGGCTCGGCCGTCATGTTCGACGGCACGGTGGTGCACCGCTCGGCGCCCAACACGACGGCTTCGGAGCCCCGTACCGCCGTCAGCTTCGTCTACAAGGTGCCGCGCCCGTCCTGGACGCGGTACGAGCCGGCCGCGGCCGCGGCGTGACGTTCGACCGCGGTGATTCCTCAGTCGAACGTTGAGCTCCGGTCGTCCGCCCCGCGGTCGAGGACGTAGAACCCGGTGCCGTCGAGGTGGCGGATCGTGTTGAGGTCGCGCTGCACGACCTCCTCGAGGTCGTGCAGCAGCGTCACGATGACCGGGTAGGTGAGGTCGTCGACCGTCCGGCGGACCTCCTGACCGGGCTTCACCAGTGTCGCCAGGGTGCGGAAGCTCTCCAGCCCCTCGATCTCCTCGATGCCCCGGTACTCGCTGAGCACGCCCTCCACCGGCGAGACCATGCCGACGATCGCGCAGTACCTGCGCACCTCGTACGGGGTGCCGGCACGGGCGTGGAACCGCTCGGGGCGCAGGTACGCCTCGACCGTCCACTCCAGCTGCGACTCGCCGATGCCGAGACTGGCACTGGCCGGGATGCCGCCGCCGGCTATCCGGGCACCGACCTCCACCAGGCACGGTCCGGCGGGGGTCATCCTGATCTCCACGTGCGCCGGGCCGTGCGCGATGCCGAGGGCGTCCAGGACCTGGAAGGCGTACTCCCTGAGGGACTCCACGACCCGCTCCCCCGAGTCGATCAGCAGGAGGGCGTCGCAGAGGTCGACCACGCCGTTGGCGCTGACGCGGGTGGTCCGCCAGACGTCGCACAGGTGATGGCGGCCGTCGCGGCTGACGGTGTTCACCATGTACTCGGTGCCCGCGAGGTACTCCTGCGCCACGGCCCCGTTGTTGGGCTGGGAGAAGACGTCGTCGGCGGGGGCGAGGGCCAGGAACGCCGCGACGGACTCCTCCGGGGAGTCGCAGAAGGAGACCCCCTGGCTGCCGGCGCTCCGCGGCGGCTTGAGGACGACGCGGCCGCCGAGCTCGCGGTGCCAGGCGGCGAGCTCGTCGGCATCGGTGGCCCACAGCTGGCGGGCCGCGCGCAGCCCGGCGGCGCGGACGGTCTCGACCATGAGGTGCTTGTCGCGCCGCGCGGCGCTGAGCTCGGTGCCGTTGCCGGGCAGGTCGAGCCGCTGCGCGAGCAGGTCCGCGAGCTCCACCCCGACCTCGCCGCCCGAGATCACCGCGATCGGGGAGAACTCCGCTACGGCGTCGGCGGTGGCCGCCAGATCTCCTTCGTGGATGATGTCGGCGATGAAGTCGTCCGGGACGTGGGGCGCCGTGAGGTAAACGAACGGCACTTCGCGCGTGCTCTGCACGCGGACGACGGAACACCCCTGCTTCAGGAATTCCAGCACGAGTGAACGGGCCGCGGCGTAGGCGTCGACCATCACGATGCACGGGTTGGTCTGATTGGCTGCTGTCATGAGTTCAACATAGACAGGCCCACCGCTCGCCGAAATCCGTTCAGCTCTGCCATCCTCCGACCCTGGAGGAAGAGCTGATGACATCTGTTTTCGCGAGGGTTCGCTCGCCGCATTTCACGCCCGCATTGCTGTTCGTCAACACGTGCGGCAATTTCCTTGTCCTCGTCGCCCTGTCCACGCACGTCGGGTCCACCACCGGGTCGGGGCTGCTCGCCGGAGCCGTGCTCAGCGCGCCGTGGCTGCCCGCGCTGCTGCTGGCCGCTCCGCTCAACCGGCTGCTCAGCAAGCGTGCCCCGGAACGGCTCGTCCGGCTGGCCGAGGCGGCGAGCCTGCTGGTGACCGTCGCGGCGCTGGTGGCGCCCGACCGGGCGCTCCTCGCGGTGGCCACCACGCTCGTGGTCGCCCGCGGTTTCTTCGAGTCGGTCACCCGCTCGGCCGCCTCGGTCGTACTGCGCAACATAGTCGCCCCAGAACGGCTTGACCAGGCCAACACCATCGCCGAGATCTGCAAGTTGACCGGTGTCAGCGTCGGGGCGGCACTGGCGGGGCCGGCCGCGTCGGTCCTGTCGCTGCGGGGCCTGATCGCGGTGAACGCGGTCACGCTGGCGCTCTCGGCGCTCCTCGCCTGGGCCCTGCCGTCGGCCCCAGGGAGAGCCGCGGCCGAAGCCCGGGACGGCGCGGGTGCCAAGGCCGGCGCGCGCCTGCGCGTGCAGGACCCCGTGCTGCGCAGGCTCTTCGCCCGATTCCTCCTGGTGGCGTTCTGGCAGGGCTTCCACACGGTGGCCGTCACCGTGATCCCGCTCACCCTGCTGGACGGCGGGACCCGCCTGGTGGGGGTGTTCGTCGCGGTGTCGGCGGTCGCGATCTTCGTCGGCTCGCTCGCCGCCCTGCCGGCCCAGCGGTACCTCGCGCACGTGCCCTCGACCACCTGGGCGCTGCTGCCCATGGTGCCCCTGCTGGCGGCGGTGGCGGTCGGCCGGACGGTGCCGACGATCGTGCTGTACGCGCTGTTCCTGGTGCTCTTCGAGGTGGCGTTCGTGCACTACAACAACCGGCTGCTGGCCTCGGCGTCCGACGAGGAGCTCCCGTCGGTGGTGACGCTGCGGGCCACGCTGCTGCCCTCGGGCGTGGCGGTGTCCATCCTCGTCATGGGCGCGCTGTGCGACCTCGCGGGCCCGCTGCCCGCGGCCTTCGTGGTCGCCGCCGTCACGGTCCTGGTCACCGCCGCGACCGCGAGCGCCCGGCCGGCCTGGCGGGCGCGGCCGGCCGAGCCGGTGGACGCCCCGCGGTCGGCCTCCGCGACGCGCTGAGGAAACACGGCGGGCCCCGCATGAGGATCATGCGGGGCCCGGCCGGTGACGGATCAGGCGGTCGGCGGCACCGGGTCCGCGGCCGCCTGGCAGGTGGCGTCGATGCCCCACCACGACGTGGGACGGGTGCCGTCCCGGAAGTAGTCGCTGGCGTAGGTGTTGAGGCAGGCGTTGTTGTTGGCCGTCAGCGTCGAGCCGAGGTTGTGGCCGCCCAGTTCCACGATGAGACGGGAGTTGGGGAACCGGACGCGCATGTCGAGGGCGCCGAACATCCCGTGCGAGGGGTCGTACTGCGGCTGCACCAGCAGGATGTTGACGCTGCTGTTGCCGACCTGCGCCGGTGCCTGGGACTGCGCCGGCCAGAAGGCGCAGGGCGCGCTGTACCAGGCGTTGCTCCAGGTCAGGAGGTGGTTCCCGGCGGCGTACTGGCCGGCCAGGGTGGCGCTCCACACGTTCCAGTTCTTCGGCCACGGGCCTTCGGTGCAGTTGACCGCGCTGGTCATCGCGACGCGGTTCTGCTGCGGGAAGCCCGGGGTCGGGGAGTCGGCCCGCAGGGCCGTCGCGTCACCGCGCACCACGAAGTCGGAGAATATCTTCGCGCGGCTCACCCAGGTCCAGCTGCGGTAGACGACCTGCTCGAAGACGTTCGTCCACTCGCCCGGTCCGATCTTGCCGTCGACGGGCGCAGCACGGAGGGTGTCCAGGGCGTCGTAGTACTTCTCCTCGACCTCGTCCGCGGTCGTGCCCAGGTGGTAGACGGAGTCGTACTTGGCGACCCAGGCGAAGAAGAGCCCGCCGCTGTGCTCGGCGTTGAAGTTCTTGGCCATCTGGTTCTGGTAGCCCACGCCGCTGGGGCTGGGCACGCTGTCGAGCACCATGCGCTTCACGCGGGCCGGGTACATCGACGCGTAGACCGAGCCGAGGTAGGCGCCCCAGTCGATGCCGTAGTAGCTGATCTGCTCCTGGCCCAGCGCGATCCGAATCTGGTCGAGGTCGCGCGCGGAGTCCTTGGTGGTGAAGTGGTTGAGCGCGTCGCCGTACTTGTCGCCGCAGCTCTTGGCGTACGCCTTGGCCCGGTCCACGGACGCCTGCTCGTCCGCGGCCGTGTCCGGCACGGGGTCGGGCAGCAGCGGGTTGATGTAGGACGCGTCGCACGCGAGCGACGGCTCGCTGGCCCCGACGCCGCGCGGGTCCATGCCGATCCAGTCGTAGGCGGGGCCGACGTCCTTCGCCAGCCCGCTCGTGCCCTTGGCGTACCGGGTCGGCATGTCACGGCTGATCGGGCCCGGCCACTGGCCGCGGTGCAGCAGCACGACGCCCTTGTACAGGTCGTCGGTGACCGTGTGCTTGGCGCGGGTCAGCGCCAGCTTGATCTTCTGGCCGTCGGGCTGGGCGTAGTCGAGCGGAACCTCCACCGAGCCGCACTCCAGGCCCTTGAGCAACGCGCCGAGGTTCGGGTCGGTGTCGGGACACGGCGACCAGGCGATCGATCCCGCGGTCGGCGTGACGGCCTCCGCGGCAGCCGCCACGGGGGTGACGGCCGGCACCGACAGGCCGGTCACGACCACCGCAGTGACCAATGCGAGCTTTTTCATGGATACCCCTTCTGAATGCACGGCGCTCACAGCGTGGCAACGGGGTCCTTGAACCGGCTCGAAACCGGCTGGAGGCAGGGCGACCCGATAGGCTTCACTCCGTCCGATTTACTCCCAAATGCACCAGAAGCACCCCCCATCCCCAGGAGTGATCATGGCTGAATCCGCCATCCAGGGAATCAAGACCGTGCTGCATCCCGTCAAGGACCTCGCAAAGGCCAAACCGGTCTACACCGCCCTGCTCGGCATCGAGCCGCAGACCGACGGGGGCCACTACGTCGGCTACGACGTCGCGGGGCAGCACATCGGCCTGGTGCCGGACCCGAGCATGACCTCGCCCGTGGCCTACTGGCACGTCTCCGACATCGCGGCGAAGCTCGCCGAGGTGACCGCCGCGGGCGCCACGGTGCAGAGGCCGGCCTCCGACGTCGGCGGCGGCCGGCTGGTGGCCACCTTCACCGACCCCGACGGCAACGTCCTCGGACTCGTCCAGGACTGAGCCGCCCGGGACCGGGCTCGCCCGGGACCGGGACGGGCCCGGTCCCGGCGCGAGCGCGAGGACCACGGCACACGGCGAAGGCCCCGTGCGGCGGGGTTCCACCGCACGGGGCCTTCGGGGACGGCCCGTTACGGGCGCCGGGCGGCGCGCACGAGCGCGTGGTGCAGTCGCTGGTCGGGCGTGAATCCCGCTTCCCACTGCACGCCGACGGCGAAGGGGTGGTCCGTGACCTCGATGGCCTCGACGGTCCCGTCCTGCGCCCAGCCGGTGGCGGTGAGGCCGGCGCCGAGCCGGTTGACGGCCTGGTGGTGGTGGCAGGCCGCCTCCGGCGCGTCCTCGTCGAGGACACCGGCGACGCGGCTGCCCGGCTCCAGCTTCAACGGGTTGGGGCCGAGGGTGAAGGACGGCGTGTCCGGACGGTGGCCGTCGTGGCCCGTGACCTCGGGCAGGTGCTGGTGCAGCGAGCCGCCGTGCAGCACGTTGAGCAGCTGCATGCCGCGGCAGATGGCCAGCACGGGCAGCTCGGCGTCGAGTGCCGCCCGGATCAACGCCAGTTCGGCGCGGTCGGCGTCCGGGGTCATCGCCCGCGTGCCGGGGTGCGGGTCCTCGCCGTACAGCGCCGGGTCCACGTCGGGGCCGCCCGGGATCAGCAGGCCGTCGATCCGGTCCGCCAGGGCCTCGACGCCGGGCAGCAGCGGGAGCAGCAGGGGCGTGGCCCCGGCCGCCGCCAGGAAGGCCAGGTGGGCCTGGAGCGCGAAGCTGACGACCATGTCGTCGCCCTGGAACGTGACCGGCGCGGTCCGCGCACAGATCCCGATCACCGGCCGCCCCGTGCTCGCCGATCCATTCACGACTGAATTCATTAGCACCTTCACGGGTTTCCGGGTTCAACTGAGGAAAGGAGGCAGATGAAACAACGGCTTCCGCGGACGGTCACCACGGTCGAAAATAACCGTGTGCGTGAAGCGGCGGCCATCGTTCACCACCCGGCGGACCGCCGCCTACTGAACGGAACGACCCTCCTGGTACCACAGAAGGGGACCCCTTTCCCCGGCGCACATCTCCCGCGCCCCTCCCGCAGCAGCGGGTGCCCGCCCGCCCGGTGGACACCCGCTCTCTCGCCTTTCCAGGGACCGTCAACCTCCCCTCGACTGCAGCTGGAGCCCCTCCTGGGACGCTCATCCGCAGCGGCAGCAGAGAGGAAGTGAAGGAATGGCTCAGAGCAGCGCGCAGGCCGTCTTGATCACGAACGCGTTCGGCTCCGTCACGAACGAGAACGCCGACGCGTCGGCCCGCAGCGAATTCGACCTGAAGAACTTCGAGCACATTCCGGCCCGCGACGTCCCCGTCAACTCGCTGTCGGCGGGCGTCTCCCTGCGCCAGAGCGGCACGGACGCCGCGCACGTCCAGCTCCTCGTCGACGCGGCCGGCTCGGCGGAGCTGCCGCCCGTTCTGGTCCAGGTCGACGGCTACCGCATCATCGACGGCCTGCACCGGCTGGAGGCCGCCAGGCTGCGCGGCGACAGCAGCATCAAGGCGCGCTTCGTCGACTGTTCGAACTCCGAGGCGCTCGTCATCGCCATGAAGGCGAACGGCTCGCACGGACTGCCGCTGTCGAAGGCCGACCGCGTGTCCGGAGCACGGCGCGTCCTGAGTTCCCACCCGGACTGGTCCGACCGCGCCGTGGCCGGCATCACCGGACTGAGCGCGAAGACGATCGCGTCGATGCGCGAGAGGGCGGGTGACGGAACGCCGCTCGACGGCAAGCGCATCGGCCGGGACGGCAGGCGGCGTCCGGTGGGTCCGGGCGAGGGCCGGCGGCGGGCCGCCGAGTACATCGCCGCGCACCCGAACGCCCCGCTCCGTCAGGTCGCCAGGGAGACCGACGTGTCGCTCGGCACGGTCCACGACGTGAGCGCCCGGCTGCGGCGCGGCGAAAGCCCCGAGCGCAGCGGCCGCCGGACACCCGACGCGGCGGCGCAGCCCCTGCGGTCCGTCCAAGCCGTCCATCCCGTCCACTCCGTCCGCCCCGTCGCTCCCGTGCGGTCCGTACGGCTGGCCGGGGAACCGTCGCGGCCCGCCCCGGCCGTTCCCGACGGCGCGGATCCCGCCGGCGCCGCCCGTGTGCCGCTGCGGGTGGCACCGAGCGTCAACAGCGCGCCGCAGCGCAGGAACCGCACCGACGAGCTTCCGGCCTGGACGACGGTGGCGGCCAAGATGGCCACCGATCCCGCCATCCGCTACACCGCGGGCGGCCGGGAGTTCCTCCGCTGGATGCAGCTGCACGCCAACGAGCCGGACGACGGCTGGCGCGAGCTGGTCGACGCCGTCCCGGCGCACTGGCTGGGCGTCATCGCCCCGATCGCCGAGCGCATCGGAAAGGAATGGAGCCAGCTCGCCGAGCGGCTCAAGACCAAGCAGGACATGATGCCGTGACCTGCGGGCGCGCCGTCACGGCGCGGGCGCCGCGGACACCAGCCGGAGGTGGCCCGCGGCCCGGCGCCGGTCGTCGGTGCCGTCGAGCGGGGTGGCGGCGGTGGAGGGACACCCGGGGGGCGGCACGAAGGTGAGCGGGGGGACGAGCTCGGGCACCGCCAGCAGGACCGGTGGGTCGGTCGGCCGGCTCGGGCGCAGCCGCACCGCCGCGCTGGTGGCGCCGTCGGCGGTCACCGTCACGGGCAGCACGCCGCGTCCCCCGACGAGCGGGGTCCGGTGGGCCGTCGGATCGGGTCCGAGTCCGTCGGCCACCGCCACCGCGAGCAGGTACCAGCTCCCCTCGGGGACGTTCCGCAGGGAGTAGCAGCACGGCCGGCCGCTCGGCACGTCCAGGACGGCCGAGGCGACGCACGGGTGCTGGACGACGGGCGTGGCGAAGGCCCCCAGGAACACCCGGGCGTTCCCGAGACCCTCCGGCAGGCTGATCGTCCCGCCGACCGCGCCCAGTCCCGGCCACGGGCCGGGCACCGGGGCCGGCAGTCCGTCCCCGCCGTCCCGCGCCAGCCGGCGGAACCGGCCGGGGGACACTCCCACGCTGGCCGTGAAGTAGTTCGTGAACGAGCCGAGGCTGTTGTACCCGACCGCGCGGGAGACCTCGGCGATGCTCATCGAGGTCTGCTCGATCAACCGCTTGGCCTCGTGGATGCGGACCGCGGCCAGGAACCTGCCGGGGGTGAGCCCGGTCTCCTCCTTGAAGAGCCGTGTGAAATAGAACCGGCTGAGCAGGGCGCTTTCTGCGATCCGGGCCAGGGCCAGGGGCTCACCGTAATGCTCCCGAATACACGCGATCGCCCTTTCCACCGCCGTATCCATGCGCACCTCGCTACGTGTAGACCGAGCAGCAGCCTGGCGCGTGCACATCGCGCTCAGCTCGAATGGCGCTAGGGATCCGGAGCCGCCGATTCCATGCACTGCGACGCCCCGCACCGCGGGTGCTACCCCGCTGCGGACGCCACGGCGGGGGTGCGCGTGCGGAATTCCTGGGGACTGGTGCCGCGGATGCGCTTGAAGGCCGCGCTGAGGGCGAAGGCGCTGCCGTAGCCGACCCGGTGGGCGACGTGGGCGAGCGTCGCGTCCGGTTCGGCGCGCAGCAGGTCGGCGGCGAGCGCCAGGCGCCACCCCGTCAGGTACGCCATCGGCGGCTCGCCCACCACCTCCGTGAAGCGGCGGGCCAGCGCGGCCCGCGAGACGCCGGCGCGCCCCGCGAGGGCCGCCACCGTCCAGCCGTACGCCGGCTCCTCGTGCAGCAGCCGCAGCGCGGGGCCGACCACCGGGTCGCCGTACGCCCGGTACCAGGAGGGCGAACCGCTGCCCGGGTCGCCGAGCCAGCCGCGCAGCACGCCGATGAGCAGCAGGTCCAACAGCCGGTCCAGGACGATTTCCTGGCCGGGCCGGTCCTTGTCGATCTCCTCGCCGAGCAGCCGTACGAGCGTGCGGTCGGCGGTGTCGACGGACCGCACCAGCAGCGGCGGGAGGGCGTCGAGCAGCCGGCGGCCGATCTCGCCGGGGGCGAGGTAGGTGCCGCTGAGCAGGACCGCCGCGTCGGCGCCGGGGTGCGCGGCGCCCCAGGTGCGCACGCCCAGCGACATCGACTCGCTGACGTCGGCGCCCGCGGCCGTGTGGCACCGCTGGTCGGGCCCGACCGTGACCTGCGGGGCGAGGCCGGGGGTGTCGGTGAGGGTGTACGGCTCGGGGCCGCGGGCGAGGGCGACGTCGCCGGGCCCGAGGGGGACCGGGTCACCGCCGTCGGGGACCACCCAACCGGTGCCGCGCACCAGGGTGACGACGGAGATCGGCGCCCGGTCCTCGATGCGCACCGACCAGCCGGGGTCGAACACCGACTTGAGCAGGAACGCGCCGCGCGCCTTGGGCCCGTCGAGGAGGCCGGTCAGGGTGTCCATCCCCCTCACTGTAGGCGCCGGACGCCCCGGCGGGGCCGGGACCCGGGTCGCGTACCGGTCAGTCCAGCGGCGCGAGGGTGAGGTGCCCCAGCCGGACCGGGTCGGTGATGATCTCGATGTCGAGGATCCTGCCGTCCTCGATCTCGAAGGCCATCACCCGGTAGCCCGCGCCGCCGTCGGCCGCGACGACGCCGGGCGCTCCGTCGACCAGCGCGGCCTGGGCGGAGCGGGCCGGGCGTGCGAAGGCCGAGGCGTGCCGGGCGACGGCTTCGGCGCCGCGGACCGCGGTCGGCCGTCCCGGGTGCACGGGATCGGCGTCGCTGCGCGCCACGACGTCGGGGGCGAGTACGTCGCGCACGGCGCGGACGTCCCCGCCCCCGGCCGCGGTGAGGAAGGCGTCGACGACCTCGCGGTGCAGGTCGGGTTCGGGGGTCGGCACGCCGCCGCGCACCCGCCGGCGGGCCCGGTCGGCCAACCGCCGGGCGGCGGCGGGCGAGCGGTCGAGGACGTCGGCGAGGTCCTCGTACGGGGTGCCGAAGACGTCGTGGAGGACGAGGGCGAGGCGTTCCGCGGGGTCGAGGCCGTCGAGGACCACGAGCAGCGCCGCCCCGACGGCGTCGGCCAGCCGGCCGCGGGGGCCCGGCCCGTCGGCGGACCCGGCCGGTTCCGCCGGTCGCGGGTGCCGGCCCCGGTCCGGGGCCTCCTGCCCGGCCGGCGCGACGGCGTCCCGGCTCCCGCGCGGGGGGCCGTCCGCGGCGGCCGCGCGCCGCCGGTGCAGGGCGTCCAGGCACACCCGGACGACGACCGCGGTGAGCCAGCCCTCGACGTCGTCGGAGCCGCCGTCCGTGCCGCCACCCGACACCCGCCGCCGCGCCCGCTCGAGGGCCCGGTCCGCCTCCGGTGCCGAGCCCAGCATCCGGTGGGCCGCCTCCCACAGGCGGCCCCGGTGCTGCTCGAAGAGCCCTGCGAGGAACTCCTGCTGGTCCATGTACCCACCTCTCGTTTCCCGGCCCTCACCGCAGTGACGGGGCCGCCCGGTCGGATGTGACGCGCTCCAGCACGCCCCGACCGGGGTTCAGGAGTTGGTCGAGAGGACCCCAGGATGCTCGGAGCGTCCGTTCGAGCCGTCATCGACACGACGTCTAAGGGGTCCCATGCCGCCCGTGGAAAACAACGCTTCGTCGGATGCGCCGTCCGGGCGAGACCTGAGGATCGCCACGCGCAGCCGCGACGGCAACTGGAGCAAGCCCCCGCGCCGCATCGAGAAGTCCGAGTGCATCACCTGCGACACCTGTCTGCGCAGCTGTCCGGAGAAGTTCGGCGCGATCTTCGACCGCGGGCTCGACGTCGTGATCATCCCCGAGCTGTGCTCGGGCTGCCCCGTCTGCGTCCTCGAGTGCCCGGTCGACTGCATCTACGTCGACGAGGACTGGACGCCCACCGACGACGCGATGTGGAGCCACATCGCACTCACCGGGGAAGGTGCCGCATGACCGCGCCCGTAGACCGCGACGGCTCCCGCCGAGCCGCCAACGCCCGCAAGCGCCAGAGCCGGCGGCCCAGCCGCCTGGGCCTGGCGGCCGGCGCCACGCCCAAGCCGGACCGGGTGCGCGAGGAGGACGCCGGGTTCCCCGGGCTGCTGGCCCGGGTGTGGCGCAAGGCGTCGGCCGCCGCCGACCTGCGCTCGGCCCTGGACACCCTGCTCACGCTCGACGGGCACGTGCCCGCGGAGGTCCAGGCGGGCGGCCTGCGCACCGCGGACGCCGCCGCGCTGAAGGTCGTCGCCGGCCTGGCCGGCGACGCCCGGGAACCGGCCGGGGCGGTCGCGGACTCCGTGGAGCGCACCGCGTTCCTCGGGGAGATCGGCCTGACCACCGGCGGCCGGGTCGTCGTCCGCGTCCCGTCCCAGCAGCCGCTCGCCAAGCAGCACAGGCTGGTCGCCGGCGTGCTGCGGGTGCCGTGGACCCAGGGCCACCTGGACGCCTACCGGCACGAGGTGACGACGGCTCAGGAGCGGTTCGCCGACTACGCGGCCGACAGCCGCCGCTGGCTGGCGGAGCAGGGCGACGAGGGTCGCACGGCGCTGCTGGCGCAGCTGACCGAGGCCGCGCAGCGCACCGCCCCGTTCATGCTCTACATCGAGGACAAGCAGTACACGAACTTCCGCGACACCAACACGGTCGTGGGCAAGACGCTGTGGCCGGGCCACCCGGACTGCGTGTTCGGCAGCCTGGCCGGCCTGCCGCTGGAGCTGTGGTCGGACCACGACGCCCTGCTGGTCGTGGGCATCACCCTGCTCATCCGCTCGGCCGGGTACGGCCGGATCGAGGAGGCCAACGGCTCGCAGCTCACCCCGGACAACGTGGGCCGCCTGCTGGAGCACACCCGCCGCAACTACAACGGCGCGCTGGGCGGGGAGCGGATCCCCGCGGCCGGTCCCGACGCCGGCATCGACGCGCTGATGGACCTGGCCACGGCACTGGGCGCGCACCGCCCCGAGGTGGCCCGCACCGTCCAGCTGTACCGCGAGATCCACGGCGCCCTGATCCACAAGGTGGAGAAGGTCGCGGCCCCGTACGGCGAGGTGGCCGCGGACCGGGACCGCCAGGTCACCGAGCACCTGCGCGCCGCGCTGCCCGTGGTCGGCGACCGGCTGGCCGAGCTGCGGCTCGCCGACGACGCCGACCCGGCCTGGCTGGCCCGGCCGTACGGCGGGTTCGGCACCGGTCTGGAGGCGGCCGTGTACGAGGCGGTCGCCGCGACCACCGCCGCGTTCAAGGCCGACTTCTCGATGAGCCGCGGCATCCGGTCGCTGCCGGAGCTGGTCCGCGCGCTGCGCGCGGAGGCCTGGGACGAGATCACCACCTGGGGCATCACGGACTTCTTCTGCTGCGTGGTCCCCGCGCCGGAGGCCCGGCGGCACTACGGCGACTCGCTCGCCACGCTCGCCGACACCGCCTGGGCGATGTCCTCGCGCATGCAGTACAACTCCTGGCACTTCATCGCCGGCAACCTGCCGCGGACCCAGAAGGTCCTGGAGCGCGACCACTTCGTGCCGCCCACCATCCCCGACATCGCCCACTTCTCCGACCAGCACCACCACGGGCACGTCAACAACATGGTGCGCTTCACGATCCGCAGCCCCCAGTCGGTGGAGGTGTGCGGCCGGCCCTTCAACGGGTTCATGGACCTGCGCATCGTCCGCGCCGACGGCGAGCCGTACACCGAGCAGGAGATGCTCGCGGCGCACCAGGTGGCCGCCTTCATCGCCCGGATGACGCAGCAGGCGGCCGCGCTCGCCGAGCAGGGGGAGCAGGCCGAGGTGACGGCCTTCGACTCCGGCTGGCACTGGACGTCCGTCACCGGCACCCCGGTCGAGCGCGCCGGTACCGAGCCGGCCCGGCCCCGCGTCTAGCCCCGCGTCTAGCCCCGCGTCGAGTCGACGCCCCGGCGGCCCGCCGGGGCGACCCCCTCCCCGGCGGCCCCCGTCGGCCCCTGACGAAAGGACGCTCCCCGTCATGTATTCCAGGTCATGGTCGACCCCCGCCGCGGAGGGCAGCGTCGGGAGCCCCGCGTTCGTCGCCGAGCACGGGCTCTGGGACGACGCCCGGCTCGCGGCCGCCGAGCGGATCGAGGCGGGACTGGACGGGATCGACTTCGTCCGCCTGGTGTGGGGCGACCCGCACGGCCTGGTGCGCTCCAAGACGCTGACCGCCCGCACCTTCCGGGGCGTGCTGCGCAACGGCATGAACTACAGCCCCGGCCCGTTCCTGAAGGACACCGCCTGCACCACCGCGGTGGACTACCGGGGCGAGCACGGCATCGGCGTCGAGGAGATCGCCGGCCTGGGCAACTTCGTGCTGGTGCCCGACCCGCTGACCTTCCTGGTGCTGCCCGACGAGGGGGCGCGCACCGCCTGGGTGATCGGCGACGAGTACCTGCGCGACGGCCGCCCCCACCCGCTGTCCTCGCGGCACGTGCTGCACCGGGTGCTGGACCGGTACGCCGGCCGCGGGCTGGCGCCCGTACTCGGCCTGGAGGTCGAGTGGTACCTGGCGCGCCGCCTGGACGACGAGCCGGGCAACGAGGGCAACGGCTTCGGCCTGCAGGGCCCGGCCCCGCGGGTGGCCGCCATGAACGCGGGCTACCAGTTCAACCTGGACGCCGCGTACGACACGGTCGCCCCGGTCACCGACCCGCTGGCCCTGGCCCTGCTCGGCCTGGGGCTGCCGGTGCGGTCGATGGAGCACGAGATGGGCCCCGGGCAGGTGGAGACCACCTTCGACCCCATGTCGGCGCTGGACACGGCGGACGCCATGCTGTTCTTCCGCGTCTTCACCAAACGCTGGTGCGCGGCCCGGGGCCTGCACGCCTCGTTCATGTCGCAGCCGGCGATCGCCGGGGCCGACCCGAGCGGCTGGCACCTGAACCAGTCCGTCCTGGAGACCGCCACCGGCCGCAACGTCTTCAGCGCCGAGGGCCTCTCGGTGGGGCTCTCCCCCACGAGCAAGGCGTACGCCGAGGGCCTGCGGGACTGGCTGCGCGACCTGTTCCTGCTCTCGGTGCCCACGGTCAACGGCTACCAGCGCCTGGGCACGCAGCACGCCCTGTCCCCGACCCGGGTGGACCTGAGCCTGGAGTCGCGCACGGCCATGCTGCGCGTGGTCGGCTCGGGCGCCGGCGCGCACATCGAGAACCGCATCGGCGAGCCGAGCGCGAACCCGTACCTGAACATCGCCGCCCAGTTGTTCGCGGGCCTGGAGGGCCTGGAGTCCCTGGAGGGTCCGCAGGGCCCGGAGGGCGCGGCCGGACCGGCCGGAGGCCGGGAGCCCGGCCGCGACATCGTGCCGCAGTCGCTGCGCGAGGCGCTGGAGGCGTTCACGGCGGGCCGGGCCGCCCGGCTGCTGGGCGAACCGCTGGCCGCCTGCCTGGCCAAGCTCAAGGAGAGCGAGGTGCGCCGGTACGAGGCCTGGGCCCGGCACGCCGCGCCGGTGCCGGGCCAGGTCACCGAATGGGAGCAGCGCGAGTACTTCGCGGCCTTCTGACACCCCGCAACCCGTCGCGCGGGGTGGGCGCGCACCGCCGCCCCACCGTCCGCCGCCCGCACGGTGGCCGCCCCGTCGGCCACCACCACCACAACCCGACGAAGGCTGTCCCATGATTCCTCGCTTCACCCTGCCCGAGATGGCGAGCCTCTTCTCGGACGAGTACCGGTACGAGACCTACGTCCGCGTGGAGATCCTCGCGACCGAGGCACAGGTGCGGCTCGACCGCGTACCCGCCGCGGTCCTCGACGACATGCGTGCGGCCAAGACCCCGCTGCCGTCCCGGGTCGTGGAGATCCAGAAGGAGCGGGACCACGAGGTCCTCTCGTTCCTCACGGCCTACACGGAGCAGATGCCGGAGTCCTCGGCCCGCTGGGTGCACCTGGGGATGACCAGCTACGACCTGGTCGACACGGCCCTCGGCTTCACCCTGGCGCAGGCCTGCGACGTCCTCCTCTCCGCCGGGCGGCGGCTGCGCGCGGTGCTGGTCGAGCGGGCCTTCGAGCACTGGGACACCGTGATGGTGGGCCGCACCCACGGCGTGCACGCCGAACCCACCACCTTCGGCCACAAGCTGGGCGGCTACGCGTTCGCCGTCGAGCGGTCCCTGGAGCGGCTGGTGGCCGCCCGCGAGGCCGTCGCGGTGGGGACGGTCTCCGGCGCGGTCGGCACGTACTCGCTCATCGACCCGGCCGTCGAGGAGTACGTGTGCGAGCAGCTGGGCCTGGGCGTGGAGCCCTCCCCCAGCCAGGTCGTGTCCCGCGACCGGCACGCGCAGCTGCTGCAGGCGGTGGCCGCGCTGGGCGCCTGCATCGAGCAGATCGCGCTGGAACTGCGGCTGCTGCAGCGCACCGAGGTGCGTGAGGTGGAGGAGCAGCGGGTGGAGGCGTACCAGGGCTCCAGCGCCATGCCGCACAAGGCCAACCCGACCGGCAGCGAGCTGTTGTGCGGACTGGCGCGGCTGCTGCGCGGGTACGCGAACATGGCGCTGGAGAACGTGGCGCTGTGGCACGAGCGGGACCTGGCCCACCAGGCGGTGGAGAAGGTGCTGCTGCCCGACGCGATGACCGTGGCGCACTTCCAGACGGTCAAGGCCGCCGAGATCCTGGAGAACCTGCGGATCAACCCGGACCACATGCGCAACTCGCTGGCCGCCACCCACGGCCTGGTGTGCTCCTCGTCGGTGCTGGTGGAGCTGCTGGAGGCGGGCGTCGAGCGCGACCAGGCCTACCGGGCGGTGCAGTCGGCGGCCCGCAAGACCGCCGAGTACGGGCAGAACTTCGGCGAGGCGCTGGCCGAGGAGGGCATCGAGACCAGCGCCCGGACGCCCGACGACTTCCTCGTCAACCACGGTGTGGTGCACACCCGGTTGGAGCAGCTTCGCAAGCTGGCTGAGTGATCACCGAGTGCTCTTGGAACGGTCTCCCCGGCCGTCCACACTGACCTTCTGTCCGCAACTCGCCACACGGAGCCCCCTATGAGCTGGTCCGAGAAAGTCGCCACCACCCTGGAGAACGAACACGTCCTGCTGACCCCGATCGGCGAGGCCGACCGGGAGGGCGTCCGCGCGGTGGCACTGGACCCGGAGATCTGGCGCTACTTCACCGTGGTCGTCGGCGACGACGCCGACTTCGAGGCGTTCTTCGAGTCCAACCTCGCCGAGCACACGGCCGGCCGCCGCGCCGTCTACGTGATCCGGGACAAGCAGAGCGGCCGGATCGCGGGCAGCATGAGCCTGCTGAGCTTCGCCGAGAAGGACCGCCGGCTGGAGATCGGGGCCTCCTGGCTGGGCCACGACTTCCGCGGCAAGGGCATCAACCACTGGGCGAAACTGCTGCTGCTCCAGCACTCCTTCGAGGTGCTGGAGGCCGAGCGGGTGGAGTTCAAGACGGACCAGCTCAACGTCCAGGCCCGCAAGGGCCTGCGCAACATCGGCGCCACCGAGGAGGGCACCCTGCGCTCCTTCAACTACATGCCGGGCGGCCGCCGCCGCGACGCGGTCTTCTACAGCATCCTGCGCGCCGAGTGGCCGCAGGTGCTCGACGCGCTCTCCCAAGGCCCGAAGAAGGCGGCCACCCCCGCATGAGCGTCGCGTACGTGAAGGCCGTCGGCACCCCCTTCGAGCTGGGGCACGCCCACGGGGCGGCACTCGCCGGCCCGCTGCGGGCGTTCCTCGACGACGGCCTGGCACGGCTGGACCACCTCACCGACGGGCCGCTGACGTTCACCGGGCTGCTGCCGTCGATCTCCGCGTACCGGGCGGCGATCGCGGCGGCGGTCCCGGACCTGGCCGAGGAGGTGGCGGGGCTGGCCGCGGGGGCCGGGATCTCCGAGGACGAGGCGTGGCTGCTGCAGCTGCGCCGCGAGGTGATGGGCTACACCGGGGTGCCCACCGCCGGGGACTGCACGTCGTACGCGCGCACCGGGCCGGCCGCCCGGCCGGTGCTGGCGCAGACGGTGGACCTCAACGCGGACATCGACAGCCACATCGCGGTGCTGTCGCTGGCCCGGGCGGGGGCGCCGCGCCGGGTGACGGTGCTCAGCTTCGCGGGCCTGCTCGGCTACCTGGGCATGAACAGCGACGGGCTGGCCATCGGGCTGAACCTCGTGACCGACGGCCAGTGGCGGCCGGGCATCACCCCCTATCTGGCCATCCGCCACCTGCTGGACGGTGCCGGGAGCGTGGACGAGGCCCTGGAGATGCTGGCCGGGCTCACCCTGTCCAGCTCGCGCAACCTGGTGCTGTGCGACCGGCGGCGCGCGGTGTACGCCGAGATGTGCGGGACCGAGCTGCGGGTGACCGAGCCCGCCGCGCGGGAGGCCGTGCACACCAACCACTACCTGCACGAGGACTTCACCCCGCTCGACCGGCAGTCGGCCCCCGACCGGGTCAACTCCGACGAGCGGCTGGAGGCCGTGGCCGAGGGGCTGGCCGGCCTCGGCCCGCAGGCCGCCCCGGAGGAGCACTTCGGCGTGCTGTCCCGGCCACCGGTCTGCATCGCCGCCCACGGGGACTTCCGCCTGGAGCGGACGGTGGCCTCCGTGGTCATGCTCCCCGGGGCGGGCGAGCTGCACCTGCGGGCGGGCGACCCCAACCACAGCGCCACCGAGGTGTTCGCGGTGTAGGGCGGGTGCCGGCCGCGGACCGTACCGGCGAGCGGCGGGTACCCGTGGACCGGCACTGCACCAGGATTCGACCACGTGCCGCTAGCGTCGGGGCCGGAGGCGTCCGGACCGGTCCGGACCCGCCACGACCCCCGGGGGAGGCATGAGTCAGGTTCAGGCGCAGGTACTGCCGGAGCACCAGACGTCCGCTCCGCACCCCGAGCACGAGGGGACGCGGGCCCGCCCGCCGGTACGGGAAGCGCGGCCGCCGAGCCCCGGATCCCCTGGCCCGTGGCCGCCCGCCCCGCACGTGCTCGGCCAGCGGGGGCCCGTCCAGAGCGCCCCCGCACCGGGCGCCCTCGGCCAGACCTCGTTGCGCGACGTACTGGGCGGGGCCGCCCCGCGGCCGGCGCCCGCGGTCTCCGGGCGCCGCATCCTGGTCGTGGGCGCCGACGCCGGTGACGGGCTGTCGAACCAGCTGCGCCGGCACGGCCACACCTGCACCAGGGCGGCCCACGGCGGCGCGGCCCTGCAGGCCTACGGCAGCGCCGACCTCGTCCTGCTCGACCTCGAACTGCCCGACCTGGACGGGCTGGAGGTGTGCCGGGCGATCCGGTCGGTCAGCCGGGTGCCGCTCATCATCGTCACCTCCCGCGAGTCCGAGATCGACTGCGTGCTCGGACTCCAGGCGGGCGCGGACGACTACGTCACCAGGCCCTTCGGGATCCGCGAGCTGATGGCCCGGATCGAGGCCGTCATGCGCCGCGTGCAGTGGCAGCCGGCCGCCGCCGCGGTCCCGGCCCAGGAGATCCTCCGGCACGGCCGGCTGCGCATCGACGTGGGCTCCCGCGAGGTGACCGTCGACGGCACGCCGGTCACCCTCACGCGCAAGGAGTTCGACCTGCTGTGCCTGCTGGCGCAGCATCCCGACGCCGTCGTGCCGCGCAGACAGCTGCTCCAGCAGGTGTGGGGCGACTCCTGGTCGCGCCGCACCGTGGACACCCATGTCAGCAGCGTGCGCGGGAAGCTGGGCGACCCCGGCTGGATCGTCACCGTGCGCGGGGTCGGCTTCCGCCTCGGCACCGTCTGACCCCCCGCCTCCGCCCCCGCCTCCCGCGGCCGTGCACCGGATCCCCAAGGGGCACGGCCCTGCTGCCGCGGGTGTCGCCGGCCCGTGAACGGGCCGGCGACACCGCGATCCCGTCCTCAGACCACGCAGGCGGTACGGCCCACCGTCTTCCGGGGCACCGGTGCCGAGCCGGCCAGCGCCCGGTCGACCAGCGGGCCGGCCGTGCCGGTGTAGCCGGCCGGGTCGAGCAGCGCGGTCAGCTCCGCGGGCGTGAGCACCCCCCGCAGCGCGTCGGACTCCGCCAGCACCTCGGCCAGCGGGCGGGCGGTCTCGGCGGCCCGCAGCGACGCCCGGGTCAGCAGTTCCTTCGCGGCCGCCTTGCCCAGCCTCGGGGCGAGCACCGCGGAGACCCGCTCGGAGACGAGCTGCCCGCCGGTGGCCGCCAGGTTGCCGGCCATCCGCTCGGGGTCCACGGTGAGCCCGCGGACCAGTTCCACGGCGGTGTGCGCGGCCCCGCCGGTCAGCCGCAGCGCCTCGCGCAGCGGCTGCCACTCGGCGTGCCAGACCCCCGCCGACCGCTCGTCCTCGTGCGGCAGGCACTGCGCGAGGACGGCGGCCAGCGCCGGGACCTGGAGGGCGGCGGAGCGGATCAGCGTCGACAGCACCGGGTTGCGCTTGTGCGGCATCGCCGAGGAGGCGCCCCGTCCGGCCACCGCCGGCTCGGCCACCTCCCCGATCTCGGTGCGGGCCAGCACCAGCACGTCGGCGGCGATCTTCCCCAGCGCCCCGGCGGTGTGCGCGAGGGCCGCGCCCAGGTCGGCGACCGGCGTGCGCAGCGCGTGCCAGGGGAGCACCGGTGCGGCCAGCCCGGTCTCGTCCGCGAACGCGGCCACCAGCTCGGCCAGGACGGCCGCCGGGTCGGCGTCGTCGCCCGCGTACTGGAGGTAGCCGGCCAGCGTGCCGGCCGCGCCGCCCAGGGAGACCGGCAGGCCGCCCCGGGCCAGCCGCTCCAGCCGCTCGGCGGATTCCAGGACCAGCTGGCGCCAGCCCGCCGCCTTCAGCCCGAAGGTGGTCGGCACGGCGTGCAGGGCGAGGGTGCGTCCCGCCATCACCGTGTCCCGGTGGTCGGCCGCCAGGCCGGCGAGGGCCCCGGCCACCGCCCTGAGGTCCGCGACGATCAGCCGCAGCGCCCGGGTCGCCACCAGCATCGCGCCGGTGTCGAAGACGTCCTGGCTGGTGGAGCCGCGGTGCACGTACTCGGCCGCCTCCGGCGAGCGGGCCGCGACCCGGGCGGTGAGCGCCGCGACCAGGCCCACCACCGGATTGGCGGTCTCCCGCGAGGCCAGCGCCAGCTCCCTGGTGTCGAAGTCCGAGGCCCGGGCGGCGGCGGTGATCGCGGCGGCCGCCGCGGGCGGGACCGTGCCGCACCGCGCCTGGGCGCGGGCCAGCGCGGCCTCCGCGTCGAGCATCGCCTGGACCCAGGCCTCGTCGGCGACGGCGGCCTCGACGGGGGTGCCGGCCCGGACCGGGGACAGCAGCCCCGTGTCCGGGCCCGCGGGGCGGTCGGCGGCCCGGCTCACGCGACCGCTCCCGCACCCGCGTTGCCGGACAGCGCCCGCCCCGCCGCGACCGCCGGCGCCCCGGGCAGCCGCAGCGCGGGGCGCGGCTCCGGCAGCGCCAGCACCGCCGCCGCGATGGCGTCGGAGTCCTCCAGCGTCACCGAGCCCACGCCCGGCCGGATGCCGGCCGCGGTCACCCAGTGCACGGCCTCGGTGGGCACCCCGTACGCGAACCGCCTGGGGTGCGGCGCCCCCTGCCCGTCGAGCAGGTGGTACGGGCGCTCCGACACGGCCAGGCCGCCGGTCTCGTACGACGAACCGTCCGCGCCCGCGACACGGTGGGTGCGGGCCTGACCGGTGCTCAGCAGCCGGTCCATCAGCGGATCGGCGGTGCGCCGCAGGTCGATCTCCGGCAGCCGGGCCTCGATCAGCACCGTGGCCCGCACCCGCAGGCCGGCGATGTCCGGTGAGGTGCCGACGAAGGCCGGGCCCGCGGGGTCGAGGGCGTCGGCGGCCACGTGCAGCCCCGGACCGGTCACGTCGAGGACGCCCGCGTCGATCAGGGCGGCCATCTCCTCGATGCGGGAGGCCGGCGGACCGATCGACAGGTAGGCGTTGAGCGGCGTGTACCAGCGGTCGAGCTCGTCGCGGTGCGAGTCGGCGTCGAGGCCGCCGTGGTCGATCGCCAGGCGCAGCTCGTTGCGCAGGTCGCGCAGCAGGTCGAGGGCCGCCTTGAACGGGCCGCTGACGTTGCCCTCCCGGGCCCGGCGCACGTCCTCGTCGAGGTAGCCGCGCAGCCAGCCGCGGAAGGAGGCCAGGTCCCGGAAGGTCCGCTCGCCGTACGGCCGGGCGACCGTGTCCCAGTCCCAGCGCTCGTCGTCGCCGATGCCGGCTGCGGTGAGCAGCGCGTCCTCGGCCCCGCCCTCACCGGCCCGCAGGAACGCCTCCGCGAAGGCGGCCACCGCGGCCGGTTCGGCGCGCTGCGCGAGCAGCGTCTCGTAGTAGACGGTGCGCACTTCCTTGGAGATCAGCGGCCACAGTTCGGTGCCGAAGCGGATCGGCTCCCCGTCCCGCACCCGGGCGCGCAGGGCCGCCACGAAGTCGGTGGTCAGCAGCCGCGGGTGGTAACGGCCGTGCGCGCCCTTCTCGTTCTCGCCGCGCGCCTGGTACGGCACGCCGCGGCGGGAGCCCGCGTACAGCCGCGGCTCGCGGCCCGAGGGGCAGTACACCAGACGGCCGTCGACGCGCTCGAACAGCCCGCCGCGGGCGTGCGTGAACAGCGCCATGTAGTCGAAGAAGTTCAGGCCCAGGCCGCGCAGCAGCACCGTCTCGCCGGGGGAGACGGCGGACAGGTCGACGTCCGCCGGGTTGCTCGGCGCGATGTAGGTCAGCCCGTGCCGGTCGGCGTACGCGGCGAACTCCCGCTCCGTGTCGGTCGGCCGCACCTGCACGTGGCCCTGCGCGAGCACCACCGCGCCCAGGCCCGTCAGCCGGGTGCCGTCCTCCAGGAGCACGGTCTGCGCCCCGCCGGGGCCCGCGCCGGGCTCGGCGTCCTCCAGGGCCACGGCGCGCGAGGCGTGCACGCGGATGGTGGTGTGCGCGGCCGCGCTCGCGGTCACCCGGCCGAACACCCAGGTCAGGTACTGGCCGTACAGGGCGCGGGTGGGGTACGTGTCCGGGCCCAGGTCGCGGGCCTCGGCAAGGGTCTCGTCGTCGTACGGCAGGCCCGTGCCGGGCGTCAGCGCGCTGGGGCCCAGCGCCTTGGCCCACTGGTACAGGCTCGGGCCCTCCTCCAGCGGCCCTTCGATGGCCACGCTGGCATCGGTGTAGACCGTCACCTGACAGGCGACGGTGTTCATCAGGAGGTGCCGGGACTGGGAGGGCCGCCAGACCCGGCCGGAGCCCGGTGGGTCCGGTTCCACGACGTGCACGGTCAGCTGGTCCCAGCGGGGGGACTTCCGCTCCTGCGCACAGAGCCGTTCCAGTACGGACAGCCCGCGGGGTCCGGCGCCGACAAGGCACACTTCCATACGTCCGCTGCTCACGAAGCACTCCGCTCAGGAGACGGGGGACGGCTGGACCGCGGCGCCGCCGCGTCGGCCCCGCCGGTGTGCCGGCCCGGCCTGCTCCCCGGGGGTCAGGGTGGTGTCCGCCAACGGTCGGTCCCGCCGCTCAACCAGGGCTCGGATCTGGGTGGAAGACCCGTCCTGGACCGGTTTGGGGCGCCTTCCCGGCCGCTCGGGCACGCGTACGGCGCCCCACGCGAGAGCACCCCCCGCGGGGCGCGGGGGGTGCTCTCGGGGCGGTCCCGGCGGAGTCGTCGGACGTCTCAGACGGAGCCGAACCAGCGCTCCAGCGCCTCCTGCAGGCCCACCTCGTCCGGGGCGGCCCAGGCGATGTAGCCGTCGGGGCGGACCAGCAGCGCGTGCGGGGCGTCCGGCACGTCCGCCCCGCCCTCGGCCCAGTCGCCGGTGACCGTGTCCACCCGGTCGCCCCAGCGCGCCGCGGTGGCGCGCAGCGCGTCGGAGTCGGCCGCCGCGGGGGTCACGAACAGCACGCCGCGGGCCGGCTTGAGCAGGTCCCGCACGGTGGCGGGGCTGCCGTCGGTGAGCTTGAGCGGGGTGTCGGGGCGCAGCCGCAGGCCGAGCCGCGGGTGGCTGCCGGGGCCCATGTCGTAGCGGACGTCGAGGCCGGAGACCTGGCCGGCCAGGTGGCGGGCGACCGGGACGTCCTGGACGAGCTCCTGGATGACCGCGCGCAGCGGCTCCATCTCCTCGCCGGAGAGGTAGAGCTTGGTCTGGGCGCGGGTGTTGCGCATGAGCAGCTCCCCGACCGGGTGCCGCTCGGACTGGAAGGTGTCGAGCAGGCCCTCGGGCGCCCGGCCCGTGATGGCGGCCGCCAGCTTCCAGCCGAGGTTGACCGCGTCCTGCACGCCCACGCTCATGCCCTGCGCGCCGGCCGGCATGTGGATGTGGGTGGCGTCGCCGGCCAGGAAGATCCGGCCCTTGCGGTACTGGGCGGCCTGCCGGGTGGTGTCGGTGAAGGAGCTGATCCAGCGGACATCGGCGTCGTGCAGGCGCTCGCCGGTCATGTCCTGCCAGGCGTCGGCGATGGTCTCGAACGTCAGGCCGCTCTTGTCCTCCGGCGGACGCAGCGACTCGTTGTGGATGACGATCCGGTGGACGCCGTCCTCCAGGTTGAAGGCCATGACCATGCCGCCGGGCACGCGCTCGCCGATCGGGCGCTGGCGCACGTTCGCGCCGACGATGTCGGCCATGTACATCCCGCGGGTGGGCTCCCAGCCGGGGAAGTCGATGCCGGCGAGCCGGCGGACGATGCTGCGGGCCCCGTCACAGCCGATCAGATAGCCCGCGCTCTCCTCGCCGCGGCCGGCGGGGCCCTCGTACTCGACGACGACGCCGTCCTCGGTCTCGCGGAAGCCGAGCACCTCGTGCTCGCGGCGGATCTCGACGCCCAGCTCCGTCAGCCAGCCCTCGAGGATCTCCTCGGTGCGGTACTGCGGGATGCCGCGGACGCTGAAGTGGTTGTCGTCCAGCTTCGAGAAGTCGATGTGGACCCCGCCGAAGTGGCCCTGGGCCCATTCGACCTCGCCGAAGCGCTCCAGCAGGCCGCGCTGGTCGAAGACCTCGGCCGCGCGCCGGGTGAAGCCCACGCCGCGGGACTCTCCGCTGGGCGCGGGGAGCTTCTCGAAGACGACGACGTCCGCGCCGCCCAGTTTCAGTTCGCCGGCGAGCATCAGCCCGACCGGCCCGGCGCCGACGATGATCGCGCCCTTTGCCATGTCCTACTCCTCAAACATCAAAGCCGCCGCGCATGGGGCAGCGCCGGGTCGGCGGTGGTCGCGTACGTGTGGCGGGACCCGACGCCCGACAGGGGGACGGTCGCCTCGGCGACCGTCCCGCTGCGGGGTGGGGCGGGGGTGTCGTGCGGCGGGCCGTCAGGCGGCCGCGGGCGCCCCGAACCAACGGGTGAGGGCGGCCTCGAGGTCGCCGCCGACCGGCGCCGCCCAGGCGATGTAGCCGTCGGGGCGGACCAGCACGGCCTGCGGGGCGTCCTGGTGGTCGGCCTCCTGGTCGGCCCAGGCGCCGGTGACGACGTCCACGCGGCCGGCCCAGCGGGCGGCGAGCTCGGCCGGGCCGCCGTCGCCGTCCGTGACGATCAGCACGCCGCGGCCTCCGTGCAGCAGCTCGGCGACCTTGGTGCGGGTGCCGTCGGCGAGCTCGACGGCCCGGTGCGGGGCCAGGCGCAGGCCCAGCGAGGGGTGCCCCTCGGTGCCCATGTCGTACCGGATGTGGAGGCCGGAGACGCGGCCGGCGAGCCGCCGGGCGGCCTCGGGCAGCGTGACGAGTTCGCGCACGACGGCGCGCAGCGGCTCCATCTCGTCGCCGGCGAGGTACAGCATCGACATGGAGTGCACGTCGCGCATCAGCTGCTCGCCGATCGGGTGGCGCTCGGCGTGGTAGGTGTCGAGCAGGGACTCGGGGGCGCGGTCGCCGAGCACGGCGGCGAGCTTCCAGCCGAGGTTGACGGCGTCCTGGAGGCCGACGCTGACGCCCTGGGCGCCGAGCGGGGCGTGGTCGTGGGCGGCGTCGCCGGCGAGGAAGACGCGGCCCTTGCGGTACTGGGCGGCCAGGCCGGTGGCGTTGGTCAGGGCGCACATCCAGGAGGCGGCGGCGCCGTGGATGTCCTCGCCGGTCAGGCGCTGCCAGGCGTCGGCGAGCTCCGAGAACTCCAGCTCGCCCTCACCGTGGTGCGGGCGGACGCCCGCCTCGTGGATGACGATGCGGTCCACACCCGGCTCCAGGGTGACGGACAGCACCATGCCGCCGCCCTCGATGCGCTCGCCGATGGGGCGCATGCGCACGTTCGCGCCGACGACGTCGGCCAGGTACATGCCGCGGGTGGCCTCGTCGCCGGGGAAGTCGATGTCGGCCAGGGTGCGCACGGTGGACTTGCCGCCGTCGCAGCCGACGACGTACGTGGCGGTGTCCTCGGTGTACCCGTCGGGGCCCTGGAAGCCGAGGACCACGCCGTCCCCGGTCTCGGTCAGGGTGGTCAGCTGGTAGCCGCGGCGCACCTCGACGCCGAGCTCGGCGACCCAGTTGCCGAGCGCCTCCTCGGTGACGGACTGGGCCAGGCCCATGACGCCGAAGTGGCTCTCCTCCAGCAGGGAGAAGTCGATGCGGACGCCGCCGTAGTGGCCCTGCTTGCCCCAGCGGATGTCGCCGAGCCTTTCGAGCAGTCCGCGCTGGTCGAGGACCTCCGCGGTACGGCTGGTGAACCCGAGGCCGCGCGACTCGCCGCTGGGGGCGGGCAGCTTGTCGTAGACGACGACGTCCGCGCCGCCGAGCCGCAGCTCACCCGCGAGCATCAGACCGACCGGTCCGGCGCCCACGATGATCGCGCTCTTTGCCATGTCGATTCCTCCATACAGACGATTGGTCACCAGGGAAGAGCAGGGGGGTCGAAGGGCGGTGCAGCGGGACCGCAGGATCGCTCAAGCGATCCTTGAGGTCCGCCGCTCACCGCGCGCCGGCCGCCCGGGCGCGGTGCGCGGCGGGTGCCGTGCCCACCGCGGCGAGGTCGAGCAGCAGCGCCTTGACGTCGGTGGCCGCGACCGTGCCGGCGACGGCGCCGGGGGCGGAGCACAGCAGCACCGGCCCGTCGGCGGGGTCGGCGGGCAGCAGGCCGTGGCTGCCGCGCACCGGTGCGGGGTCCAGCGGCACCACGGACATGCGGTAGCGCATGCCGAGCTTCTTGCGCGCCAGCGCGGTGGCGGCGGTCAGGCGTACGTACGGGTCCTCGGGGTCCATGAACAGCTCGGCGGGGTCGTAGCCGGGCTTGCGGTGGATCTCGACGAGCCGGGCGAAGTCGGGGGCGCGGTCGTCGTCGAGCCAGTAGTAGTACGTGAACCAGGCGTCGGGCTCGGCGAGCGCGACGAGTTCCCCGGAGCGGGGGTGGTCCAGGCCGTGGGTGCGCTTGCCCTCCTCGTCGAGCAGCCGCGCCAGGCCGGGCAGTCCGGCGAGGGCCTCGCGGACGGCGGGCAGGTCCTCGGGGCGGCGCACGTAGACGTGGGCGATCTGGTGGTCCGCGACGGCGAAGGCGCGCGAGGCGTGTGGGTCGAGGTACTCCATGCCGTCCTGGGTGTGGACCTCCAGGAGGCCGGCCCGGCGCAGCGCCCGGTTGACGTCGACGGGGCGGCGGACGTTCGTGATGCCGTACTCGGAGAGGGCGACCACGGTACGGCCCTGCGCGCGGGCGTCGGCCAGCAGCGGCGCCAGGGCGGCGTCGAGGTCCGCCGCGGCGCGGTGGGAGCGCGGGTCGTCGGGGCCGAAGCGCTGGAGGTCGTAGTCCAGGTGGGGCAGGTAGGCGAGGGTGAGGTCGGGGTCGCGGGTGGCCATGACGTGCCGGGTGGCGTCGATGATCCACTGCGAGGAGGGCAGGCCGGCGCCGGGCCCCCAGTAGGTGAAGAGGGGGAAGGTGCCCAGGCGTTCGGTCAGTTCACCGTGCAGGGCGGCGGGGCGGGTGTAGCAGTCGGGTTCCTTGCGGCCGTCGGCGTAGTAGACGGGGCGGGGCGTGACGGTCCAGTCCACGTCGGCGCCCATCGCGTACCACCAGCAGATGTTGGCGACGGTGTAGCCGGGGTGGCGGCGGCGGGCGGCGTCCCAGACCCGCTCCCCCTCGATCAGCCGGTGGCTCTGCCGCCACAGCAGCACCTCGCCGAGCTCGCGGAAGTACCAGCCGTTGCCGACGATGCCGTGCTCGGCGGGGGTCGCGCCGGTCAGGAAGGTGGCCTGGACGGAGCAGGTGACGGCGGGCAGCACGGTCGAGAGGGCCGCCCGGGAGCCGCCCGCGGCGAGCTCGGCGAGGTGCGGCATGTGCGCCAGCAGGCGGGGCGTGAGGCCGACGACGTCCAGGACGAGGAGCGGGGCGGGCCGCGCGGGCGCGGCGGCCGTCGGGGTACCGGGGGCCGCCGGGGCGGCGGGGGCCGTGGTCATGGCAGCTCTTTCAGGCCGTGGGCCGTCAGCAGGTCGCGGGCGAGGGCGAGTTCGGCGGCGATGCCGTCGGCGAGGTCGTCCGCGGTGTGCGGGCGCAGCGCGGGCGGCAGGGCCTGCCAGGTGTAGGTCTCCACCTCCAGGTGCCGGGTCAGCGCGCGCTCGCCTCCGACCAGGTGCTCCAGCGCCTCGTCCAGGACCGGCAGGGTGGCGGTCAGGGGCGCGGCGGGGGCCGCGTGCAGCGGTACGTGGAAGTGGGCGCGCCAGGGCCCGGTCTCGGGCAGCACGCCGCCGGCCAGGGCGGGCCCGAGGTCGTCGGTGCCCCACAGCCCGTCGGCGGCGCGGGTGCGGGTCTGGTGCAGGAACCGGGGCTCGTGGAAGCCCGCGAGGGCCTCGCGGACCTCGGGCCGGTCGGGGTGCTCGGCGTGCAGGGCGGCCGACAGCTGGCTCTTGACGACCGGGACGCCGGCGGCGGCCAGCGCGGCGAGCGCGGGGCCCGGCTCCTCGAAGGAGGTGGCCAGGTGGCAGGTGTCCACGCAGACGCCGATCCGGTCGTGGCCGATGGCGCGCAGCGGCGCGATGGCGTCGGCGGTGGTCTCGACGGCGCAGCCGGGCTCGGGCTCCAGCGCGATGCGCACGGAGCGGCCGGTGGCCTCGGCGAGGTCGTCGAGGCGGTGGCCGAGCTCGGTCAGGGCGGCCCGGGCGCGCGCCGCGCGGTCGTCGTCGTACACGGTGCGCCAGGCCAGCGGGAGGGTGGAGACGGTGCCCTCCTCGGCGTCCTCCGGCAGCAGGGCGGCCAGGATCCGGGCGAGGGCGAGGGTGTACGCGTACCGGTCGGGGTGGGCCCAGTCGGGGTAGTAGACGCGGTACTTGACCTGCTCGGCCCCGAAGCCCTGGTACGGGAAGCCGTTGAGGGTGACGACCTCCAGGCCGCGCCGGTCCAGCTCGGCGCGCAGGGCGGCGAGGGCGCGGGGGTCGGCGTCGAGGCTGCGGGCGGCGTCCACCGCCAGCCAGAGCCCGATGCCGAGCCGCTCCCGGCCCAGCCGGCGGCGTACCGGCTCGCAGTACGCGCGCAGCTGGGCGAGGACCCCGTCGAGGGTCTCGGCGGGGTGCACGTTGGTGCAGTACGCGAGGTGGACGGTGGTGCCGTCGTGGTGGCGGAAGCGCATGGGGCTACACCCGGGCGGGGGCGGGCCGGGCGGCGGCGGACCCGGCGGCCTCGCGCGGGGGCGCGGCGGGCACGACTCCTGCGGTGGCCTCCGGGGCGCCCTTCGGCGCGCCGCGGAGGATCGAGTTGCCCTCGTGGGTGGCGTCCGGGGCGGCCACCGGGGTGCCCGGGCCGAGCCGGCCGCTGAGCGCGTAGAAGGCCACGGGGTTGCGCCACAGCACCCGGTCCACGGCGTCCTCGTCGAAGCCGGCCGCCAGCATCGCCTCGCCGACCTTGCGGGTCTTCAGCGGGTCGCTCCTGCCCCAGTCGGCGGCCGAGTTCACGAGGACCTTCTCCGGTCCGTACTCCTTCAGGACGGCGACCATGCGCTCCTCGTCCATCTTGGTGTCGGGGTAGACGGAGAAGCCGAGCCAGGCGCCGCTGTCCTTGGCCTCCTTGACGGTGGCCTCGTTCAGGTGGTCCAGCAGGGCGTGCCCGACGTCGAGGGCGGAGGCGCGCACGACGTCGATCGTGCGGCGCAGCCCCGCGAGCTTGTCGCGGTGCGGGGTGTGCACGAGGGCGGGCAGGCCGTGGTCGGCGGCGAGCTGGAGCTGGCGCTCCATGGCCGTGTCCTCGGCGGCCGTCATCGAGTCGTACCCGATCTCGCCGACCGCGACGACCTGGTCCTTGACGAGGAAGCGGTCCAGCTCGTCGAGGACCGGGGTGCACCGCGGGTCGTTGGCCTCCTTGGGGTTGAGCGCGATGGTGCAGTGGTGGGCGATGCCGTACTGGGCGGCGCGGAACGGCTCCCAGCCGAGGAGCGCGTCGAAGTAGTCGTAGAAGGACTCGGGCGACGTGCGGGGCTGGCCCAGCCAGAAGGACGGCTCGACGACGGCGCGCACCCCGGCGGCGGACATGGCCTCGTAGTCGTCGGTGGTGCGCGAGGTCATGTGGATGTGTGGGTCGAAGATGCGCACGTTACGGCTCCTCGGTCAGGGCAAGGGCGCGGCGCAGGTCGGCGGGGACCGTGCGGCCGGCGGCGGTGCGTTCGGCGGCGTAGTCGGTGAGCATGCGGGCCAGTTCGGCGTCGCCGCGGGCCCGGTCGGCCAGGGCTGCGACGGCGTCGAGGGGGACGCCGGTGAAGAGGCACTTGAGGACGGCGTGCCGCCAGGCGTGGGCCGTCAGGTGGCGGGCGGCGTACGCCCCGACGGCGGCGGCCACCAGGTGGGTGTCGTTGGCGCGCAGCGCGTCCTCCACCAGCGGCACCCCGTGGGCGGGGTCGAGGTCGAGGTGCGGCAGGGCGCGCAGGACGGCGCGCCGCTCGGCGGCGGTGCCCTGGCGGTAGAGGCGGACGACGGTGTCGTCGGCGGGTCCGACGGCCAGCAGGAGCAGGATGCGGGCCTCGTCGGGGGCGCCGGTGCGGCGGCCGGCCTCGGCGAAACGCCGCTCCCAGGCCGCGTCGGCGCGGGCGGCCGCCAGCCAGACGCGGCCCTCGGCGTCGAGGGCGGCGGCGAGCGCACCGAGCTCGGGGTGGCCGGCGCCGGTCGTGGGGGCGGGGGCGGTCGTGGGGACGGGGGCGGGAGCGGTCATCGGGTGCCTCCGTTTCGCAGGAACCGCAGGGAGTGCGCGGCGAGTTCGGGGCCGGCGTGGGAGTGGCGGGGCAGCTCGACCACGGTCAGCCCCTGGTAGCCGCAGTCGGCGAGGGCCGCCAGGACCGGCGGGAAGTCGATCTCGCCGTCGCCGAAGGGCAGGTGCTCGTGGACGCCGCGGCGCATGTCCTCGATCTGTACGTGCCGCAGCCAGGGCGCGGCGTCGCGTACGCAGTCGGCGGGGGACGCCGGCTCCAGGCACTGGCAGTGCCCGATGTCGAGGGTCAGGCCGAGCGGCGCCGGGTCGCCGAGGTCGGCGCGCAGCCGGTGGAAGTCGGCGAGGCTCTCGAGGAGGTGGCCGGGCTCGGGCTCGACCGCGAGCGGTACGCCGGCCTCCTCGGCGGCGTCGAGGACCACGCCGAGGCCGTCCGCGAGCCGCTTCCAGCCGTCGTCGGCGCTCTCGCCCGGCGGCAGGATCCCGCTGAAGCAGTGCACGGCGTGCGCACCGAGGTCGGCGGCGATCCGCACCGCCCGCACCAGCATCCGGATCCGGGACCAGCGGTCGCAGGCATCGGCCTCGAGCAGGGTCGGGCCGTGCTTGCGGCGCGGGTCGAGCACGTAGCGGGCGCCCGTCTCGACGGTGACCGCGAGCCCGAGTTCGCCGAGCCGGCGGGCGATGCGCGAGGTACGGGCGGCCAGGTCCGGGGCGTAGGGGTCGAGGTGCATGTGGTCGAGGGTCAGCCCGACGCCGTCGTATCCGAGGTCGGCGAGGAGGGCGAGGGCGTCCTCGAGGCGCAGGTCGGTGAGCCCGTTGGTGCCGTACCCGAGGCGGAGTCCGTGGGTCACGTGGTGCTCACCTTCCGCGCGAGCCGCGCGGCGACGGGCGCGAGCGCGACGGTGGCGACCCCGGTGAGGGGCGCCCCGGATCCCGCCATGAGCGCCGCCTGGAGCGGGATCACGGCCCGGATGCCGCCGCCGACGGCCCGCTGGGTGAGCACGGGCGACGGGTTGAGCACGGCGTGTCCGAGCGGCTTCGCGAACCCGCGCCAGTACCCGGCCGCCATCCCGACCCGCACCAGGTCGCCGGCCCCGGAGCGGGCCGGCCGGCCGGTGCCCCCGGACTCCGGGGCGGACACCGCCGGGCGGACCGTCGCACCCGACCGGCCGGCGCTGACGCCGGCGGACGAGGTCGCGGCCGTTTCGGATGCGGCCGTTTCGGATGCGGCCGTTTCGGATGCGGCCGTTTCGGATGCGGCCGTTTCGGATGCGGTCGACTCGGCCGCGGCCGGCCCGGATGCCGCCGAGGTCCGCCGCGCGGTCGGACCGCGGCCGAGGAGGGCGGCCAGCAGCGTGGTGGCGGCCAGGGCTGCGAGGGGGGCGGCGGTGGAGCCGCCCTCGGCCTCGCGACGGGAGACCTGGGTGACGGCGTACGTGTGCCCGCCGAGCAGCATCGCCGGGCGCAGGGCGGGACGCACGGTGCCCGCCGAGGCGGCCGCGCCGAGCAGCAGGTCCAGGGAGCGGGCGGCGGCCATGGCCGCGGGGCCCGCCGGGGTGTGCTTGAGCTTGGTGTCGTACGCCCACACGGTGACGGCCAGCGGCGCGGCGACGGCCAGCGCGGGCCGGCCGGCCCGGGCCGCCAGGGCGAGGCCCGCCGCGGTGAACGCACCGGCGGCGGCGAGGGCGGCGCCGGGGCGGATGCGCCCCGAGGGCAGCGGGCGGTGCGGGCGGGCGACGGCGTCCTCGTCGCGGTCCGCCCAGTCGTTGAGGGCCATGCCCGCCTCGTACAGGCACAGCGAGGCGGCGACGGCCAGACCGGTGCGGCGGCCGGGCCGCACCCCGGCGGCCGCCGCACCGGCGAGTGCGTCCCCGGGCACGGTGAACACGGCCGGCAGGCGGAGCAGTTCCGCCCACGCCCGCAGCCGGCCCGTCGGGGAGCGGTGGCCGGCCGGGGCGGCCGCCGGCCGGACCGCGGCCGCGGGTACGGCGCCCCGCCCGGTGGCGGCGATCTCGGCGGCCGCCGGAACCGGCGCGGGCCCACCGCGGCGGACGGGAGCGGTCCCAGCGCCGCCCCCGTCCGCCGCGGCCGGCCCGAACCCCAGCAGCTCGGCCCACACCCGCACCTGCTCGGCCGGGGCCGCGGTGGGGGCGGGGGCGGCCGCGGGGCCGGGGGCCGCCCAGGACCGCAGGCGCGCCCGGGCGGCCGTGCCGAGGCGGTCCGCCCAGGCGCGCGGCGCCGGGTGGGGGGCCCGGGGCCGGTGGCGGGCCGGGGTGGGGGCGGTCATCGCCGGGCCGCCGCGGGGTCGCCCGCCAGGCGCTCGGCGAAGCCGAGCAGGGCCGCGTACTGCTCCGCCAGGGCGGCCGCGGAGTTGCCGTCCGGGTCCTTGAAGTAGAAGCCGAGCTCGGGGCGCGGGCCCGACAGCCCGAGCTCGTGGGCGCGGGCCACCAGCCGGGCCAAGTCCAGCACCAGCGGCCCGGCGAGCGCCGAGTCGCAGCCCTGCCAGATCGTCTGGAGCACCATCCGGGTGCCGAGGAACCCGTCGAAGGCCACGTGGTCCCAGGCCGTCTTCCAGTCGCCCAGCGCCGGCACGTCGTCGATGTGCACCTCGCCCTCCGGCGCGGTGCCGAGGTTGTCGACGAGCACCCGCTCCTTGCCGGCGTTCTTCGCGGCCGCGGCGGCCGGGTCGGCCAGCGCCGCCCCGTCGCCGCCGCCCAGCAGGTTCGTACCGGACCAGGCCCGGACCTCCAGGGCCCGCTGGTGGAACATCGGCGCGAGCACGGCCCGCAGCAGCGTCTGCCCGGTCTTGCCGTCGCGCCCGGTGTACGGCAGGCCGGAGGAGCGCGCGGCCTCGGCGAGCACCCGGTGGTGCATGCCCACCGAGGGCGTGAAGTTCACGTAGCCGCAGCCGGCCTGGAGGGCGGCGGCCGCGTACTTGGTGCTGGCCGGCAGGACCTCGGCGTCCGCGACGGGCTCGGTGGTGGCGACGTTCACCACGACGACCCGGGCGACCCCCGTCTCGCGGGCGAACTCGCGGATGTCCCGGGCGAAGGACTTGATCAGCGTCTCGCAGTCGCGCTCCTCGCCCGGCACCGGCCCGCCGGGGCGGATCCGCTCGTCGGCGGCGGCCAGCTCGGCGCGCACCGCATCGGGCACCCAGTGCGGCAGCACCCCCTGCCCGGCGAGCTCCTCGGCGCGCTTGGGCAGCGGGGTGGTCACGACGTCGTGGCCGCCGAACACCAGGGAGGACAGCGGCGGCAGGCCGGCCCCGGCGAAGGCCTCGGTCTCGGTGACCAGGCCGGTGGGCGCCACCAGTCCGGCGGCGACGGCGGCGCAGCCCGCCACGACCGTGGTGGCGACAGAGCCGCGGGCCCCGACCAACCACACACCGGTCCGGGCACCGGCAACGGGGGTCTCGGCGTGAAGGGACACGGACAGCCTCCAGGGACGGTCGTCGTACTGCGCAAGGGGATGCCAGGCCAAGGATGCCGAGTGCTCCGTCCCGAACGGGCCCTGCTCCGGCCCGGGTCGAGCGACCGCCGAGCCGTCCCCAGCCGGAGGCCGACCCGCACCGCGCACCGGCACCGGCACCGGCACCGGCACCGGCACCGGCGGCCCGAACGGCCGACGGCCCCACCGGTCCGAGGACCGGTGGGGCCGTCACGCCGCGCGCCGCGGGGCGGCGGCTCGGGAGCGCACGCGTCAGTAGCGCACGCGCACCAGCTTGCCGTCGCCGCTCACGGAGTTGATGGTCACGTAGGTACGGCCCCACGGGTCGACCTCGAGACCGGTCGGCGTGGTGAGCTGGTCACCGGTGTTGATCTCGGTGACCTGCTTGGTGTCCACGTCGATCTTGGCGAGGTAGCCCGGCGTCGGCCCGGTCGGCCCGAAGCCGCGGGTGTAGGACAGCGCCAGCAGGTTGCCGTCCGGGGTGACCTCGAGGTCGATCAGGTTGGTCAGCCCGGTGACGAGCAGCTCCGGCTTCCGGCCCGGCTCGATCTTGAAGATGCGGGCGGCACCCGGGCGCATGCCGGGCATGTCGGCGACGTAGACCGTGCCGCTCCACCAGTCCTTGGCGATGCCGGTGGGGACGCCCTCGACGCTCTGGCCGTTGACCTCGGCCTTCGGCCACACGGCCGCGGTGGAGGTGGTGCCGTCCTGCTTGGCGCGCACGACCGTGTTGGCGCCGGCGTCCGTGACGAGGTAGTCCGAGCCGCTGCGGACGAAGGCCCACGGGTTGGCGTGGACGTCGCCGCCGTCGGGGTTCAGCCGGGTCTCGTGGTCGACGAGGTCGACGAGGACCTTGCCGTCGCGCGTGCGGAAGAGGGTGCCCAGGGTGTTCGAGCCGGCGCCGAGCGCGGCGCGGGACTCGTTGGTGCCACCGAGGTTGCTCAGGACGGTGTAGCCACCGTTCGGGTCCGGCACGGCCTGGACCGGGCCGGAGGCGATGACGGGCGTGCCGGCGGCGGCACCGACGGCGGTGGAGGCGAGGCCCGACACGACGCGGCCCTTGTAGCCGCCCTTGACCTTGTAGATGCCGCCGGTGGTGCCCAGGCACTTCTCGCCCACGGCGCAGCCCGGCTTGCCCGCGCCGGACTCGGCGACGAGCAGGGAGCCGTCCCAGGTGTAGGTGATGTCGCGCGGGTTGGCCAGGCCGGTGGCGATGACCTCGAGGGTCGCCTCGGGGGTGCCCTCCGCGTGTGCCGGCGCGGCGATCAGCGGGGCGGCGGCGACGGCCGCGGCGGCCGCCGCCAGGACCGCCTTCTTCCAGTTCTTGCCTGACGTCATTTCTCTCCCTCGCCGTGTGTCGCGCGCTCCCCCCATTTCCTCGGGAGCAGGCTCGAAACCTGCGCCACAGTAAGCGAGAAATTCGGGCCGTAGAACCGGCGAATTCGCGGGGTGACGGAAAGGCGAGCAGAACTCCAGGGGCGCACGAGGCACGGGCCCCCGGCTCCAGGTACGCCCGAGCCGCGTTCCAGGACGGGTCCATCGCTTTTCCTTACCGTGGCGGGACGGGTCCCTTCCGGCGGTTGGGACAGAATTCGCGCTTTCTGCCATGGAGGAAAGACATGCCCGCTTTGCCGCCCCCCGAAGTCGTCCGCGCCGCGGAGAAGACCCGGGCGGATCTGCAGAAGCAGGTCCGGGAGCTGGCTCCGCCCCCGTTCGCGCTGCTCGAGCTGGCCATGGGCTCCATGGTGACCCAGGCCCTGTACGCCGCCGCCGAACTGCGCGTGGCCGAGGCCCTGCAGGCCGGTCCGCGGGCGATCGAGGACCTGGCGGCGGAGGTGGGCGCGGACGCCGGGGCGCTGGGCCGGGTGCTGCGCCTGCTCGCCTCCCAGGGCGTGTTCACCCGCCAGGACGACGGCCTCTGGGCGCTGACGCCGATGGCCGACGCGCTGCGCGCCGACCACCCGGTGACGATGCGCGACCTCTGCGTGCTGATGGGCCACCCGACGCACTGGGACGACTGGAACGGCTTCCTGGACGCGGTGCGGACCGGCGAGCCGAGCCTGCCGAAGCGGCGCGGCATGGGCGCCTTCGAATACCTCATGCAGAACCCGGAATACGGTGCGGTGTTCATCGGCGGAATGGGGAACATGTCCGCCACCGAGACCGCGCCGGTCGTGGCCGCGTACGACTTCTCGCAGTTCGGCACGGTCCTGGACTTCTGCGGCGCCAACGGCGCGCTGCTGGCCGGCATCCTCAACAGCGCGCCGGAGACCAAGGGAATCCTCTCGGACCCGCGCGTCGCCGGGAACGGCGCCGCGGAGTTCCTGGCGTCGCAGGGCGTCGCGGACCGCGTGACCCTGGCCGACGGGGACCTGTTCGAGCCGATGCCGTCGGGCGCGGACGCGTACGTCCTCAAGCACATCGTGCACGACTGGCCGGAGGAGCAGGCGCTGCAGATCCTCCGGAACGTGCGCGCCGCGATCAAGCCGGGCGGCAAGCTGCTGCTGGTGGAGATGGTGGTCCCGGAGGAGGGCGACGCCCCGCACTCCGGCAAGCTCGTCGACCTGTGGCTGCTGCTGCTGGTGGGCGGCAAGGAGCGCACCCGGTCGCAGTACGCGGAGCTGGTGGCGAAGGCCGGCTTCCAGCTGGAGCGGGTCGTGGAGACCGCCGCGGCCGTGTCGGTCGTCGAGGCCGTCGCGGTCTGACGCACCGCCCCCCGAGCTGCCCCGGTTCCGTGTTTCCCCCGACGCGGAGCCGGGGCTTTCGGCGTGCCCGCCCGTGTACGTCGCCCCGCAGCCCGCACGCCGCGGCCCCCGCCCCGCCGGTCGGCGGGACGGGGGCCGCGGTGCCCTGAGGAGGTCAGGCGGAAGCGGCTCCCAGCCACCGCTCCAGCGCGGCCGCGAGGCCCCGCTCGGGCTCGCCCGCCCAGGCCACGTACCCGTCGGGGCGGACCAGCAGCGCGGGCACGCCGGCCAGTACGTCCGGGCCGTCGACCGGCTTGGCGGACACGGTGTGCACGTCGAGGCGGCCCTGCCAGCCGGCCGCCGTACGGCGCGCCGCGGCGTCGTCGGCGAAGTCGAGCAGCACGGCCCGGCCCGGGTGCAGCAGCCGCGCGATGCGCTGCTCGCCGTCGGCGCCGACCAGCAGCCGCGGCGGCATCCGGCGGCCGACCAGCGGGTGGGCGTCCTCGCCCGTGCCGAAGTCGTAGCGGATGTCGAGGTGGCTGACCGCCCCGGCCAGGTGCCGCTTGACGTCGTCGTACCGGACCAGCTCGCCGAGCAGCTCGCGCAGCGGGTCCGACTCCGCGCCCCCGAGGAAGACGATCCCCTGGGCACGCGTGTTGGCCAGCAGGCGGCGGCCGACCGGCCACCGCTCGGCGTGGTAGGTGTCCAGCAGCGCGTCGGGGGCGTCGCCGCGGACCACGGCCGCCAGCTTCCAGCCGAGGTTGGCCGCGTCCTGAACGCCGGTGCTCAGGCCCTGGCCGCCGGCCGGCAGGTGGATGTGCGCCGCGTCGCCGGCCACGAACACCCGGCCCCGCCGGTACTCGGAGGCCTGCCGGGTGGCGTTGGTGAAGGAGGACACCCAGTCGGCGCCGCCGTGCGAGATGTCCTCGCCGGTGATGCTCTGCCAGGCCTCCGCGACCTCCTCGAAGGTGACGGTCCGCTCCCGGTCGTGCGCCGGCCGGCCGTCGGGGCAGACGATGATCCGGTCCACGCCCTCGGCCAGCGGGGCCGCCATCACCATGCCGTTGTTCAGGCGCTCGCCGAGGAACCGCGGCCGCAGGGAGCAGCCGGTGACGTCGGCGAGGTACATGCCCTGGGTGGCGTCGGTGCCGGGGAACTCGAAGCCGGCCGCCTTGCGGACACGGCTGGCGCCGCCGTCGGCGCCCACCAGGTAGGCGGCGCGCAGCCGCTGCTCGTCGCCCTCGGGCGTACGGACGGTGATCTCGGCGTGGTCCCCGTCGAGGAAGCCGTCGGCGAGGGAGACGAACTCCCAGCCGCGCCGGATGTCGGCGCCGAGCTCGACGGCCCAGCCCTCCAGGACGGCTTCGGTCTCCCCCTGCGGGATTCCGCGGGCGCCGAAGTGGGCGTCCTCGAGGACGGTGAAGTCGAACTGGGCCCCGCCGAAGTGCCCCACGGGGCTGGTGGCGAGGGTCTCGCCCTGGCCGAACCGGGGCAGCAGCCCGCGCTCGTCGAACACCTCCATGGCACGGGCGGTGAAGCCCAGGCCACGGGACTGACCGGTCGGCGCCGCCAGCTTCTCGATCACGACGACGCGGGCTCCGCCCAGGCGCAGCTCGCCGGCGAGCATCAGTCCGGTCGGGCCGGCGCCGACGACGACGACGTCGGTGTCCGCCGCTGTCCCTTCCATGGGTTGTCCTTCCTGGCAGTGGGGATCACTGGGGACTGGCTTGTGTGTGGGTGTGCGGGAGGGGTGTGGAGGTACGGGTGCAGACGTACGGGTGGGGACGTACGGGGTGGGGACGTACTCGTGGGGGGGGGTACGTGCGGGGCGTGCTCGTGGGGGGCGCGTGCTCGTGGGGGCGTGCGCGTCCCCGGTGCGGTCGGGACGCCCGGCCGGCGTCCGGTGAACGGCCGGGCGCCCGGTCCCGGACCCGGCCCTCAGCGGGTCGGGGGGAGGGCCGGACCGAACCAGCGGTCGAGCGCTTCGACGAGCCCGCCCTCGTCCCGGCCCACCCACGCCACGTGGCCGTCGGGCCGTACGAGCAGGGCCCCCGGCTCACCGGGGAGCGAGCCGGGCTCCGGGTCTCCGGCGACCGCCGTGACCCGGTCGGCCCAGCCGTCGGGCACCCGTACGCCGGTCCCGCCCAGGTCGAGCAGCAGGCCGCCGCGGGCCCGCAGCAGCGTGGCGGTGCTGCCGCACTCGCGCCCGCCGGACCGTACGACGGTGTGCGGCAGCCGGGCACCGAGCAGCGGGTGCGCGGGACCGGGCACCGGATAGCGCACGTCGAGCGCGCTGATCATCCCGGCCAGGTGGGCCCGCGCCTCCTCCAGTCCGATCAGCTCGACCACCAGCGCGCGCAGCGGCTCCACCTCGGGGCCGCCGAGCAGCAGCACGGCCTGGGCCTGGATGTTCGCCAGGACCCGGCGGCCGACCGCGTGCCGCTCCTCGTGGTAGGTGTCGAGGAGGCTCTCGGGAGCCAGCCCGCGCACGGTGAGCGCGAGCTTCCAGCCGAGGTTGAAGGCGTCCTGGAGACCGAGGTTGAGGGCCTGGCCGCCGACCGGCATCTGCCGGTGGGCGGCGTCCCCCGCGAACAGGACGCGCCCGTGCCGGTAGGAGGCGAGCTGCCGGGAGGTGTCGCCGAAGGAGTTCACCCACAGCGGGGTACCGCCGCTGACGTCCTCTCCGGTGACCCGCTTCCAGACGGTGGCGACCTCCTCGAACGAGGCGTCCGCGGTGCGCGGGTGGGCCGTCGAGCCGAACTCGTGGACCATGACGCGGGTGATGCCCTTGTCGTTGCGCCACGCGATGGCCAGCCCCCGCTCCAGGCGCTGGAAGCGCCGGTCGGGGATGTCGATGCCCTCGACGTCGGCCCGCAGCAGCTCCCGGCCGGCGTCGTGGCCGGGGAAGTCCACCCCGGTCAGCCGCCGTACGGTGCTGTCCTCGCCGTCGCAAGCGACCAGGTAGCGGGCGCGCAGCCGCAGGACGCCGTCCCGTCCGACGGCCTCGGCCTCGACGTGCTCGCCGACCTCTCCGGCGGCGACCAGTTCGTGGCCGCACCGGATGTCGACGCCGCGCGAGATCGCCCACTCCTCCAGGACCGCCTCGGTCTTGGTCTGCGGCACCTTCCACTGGCCCGGGTGGGTGCTGGGCAGGCCGAGGTCGAGCGGGAGTCCGCCGAAGTGGCCGCGCGGCTCGTTGGGCGGGGTGCCGATGTCGGGCAGCAGCTCCCGCGCGTCGAGGATCTCCATGGTGCGGGCGTGCAGCGTGGAGGCCCGGGACTCGGTGGAGGGGGCCTTGCGCTTCTCGACCACGACCACGTCCACGCCGCCGCGGGCGAGTTCGGCGGCGAGCATCAGGCCGACGGGGCCGGCCCCGACGACCAGGACCTCGGTGTCGAGCCGGTCCGGGCGGCCCGCGCCGCCCGGTGCCGGTTCGACACCGCCCGCTGCAGGGTCGGTCGCCATGTTCAGGAGGCCTTCGACTCGGCGTAGGCCTTCGCGTGCGCGAGCGTGGCGCAGCTGTTGGTGGACAGCGCCGTGTGCACGTACGCGCGGGCGTCGGCCACGGTGGCCTCGTCCCCGAGGATGCGCGCGATGTTCTCCGTGTTGAGGGTGACGGTGTGCTGCGAGGAGGCGGCGACGCCCTCCCCGTTCTCGACGAAGGTCCACTCGCCGGTGTGCAGGGTCATCAGCGCCGGCAGGGTGACCTGCTTGTAGGCGATCTTGTCGTGGGGGAAGACCACCCGGTACGACTTGGTGGTGTGCACCGAGCCGTCCTTGGCGCGGGTGTCCATCTCCAGCTCCTGCAGGCCCGGGGTGTCCTCCGCGAGGCGCACCACGGCCACGTGCGGGAGCCGCTCGGCCCACAGCTGGGCCTCGTTGATGAAGTCGAACACGTCCTTGGCGGAGCCCGCGACCTGGACGGTGTCGGTGAACGAGAAGGTCAGCTCCTCGGTCTCCGCGGCGTGCGCCGCCTCGACGTTGACCTTGAGGGCGGCCAGCTCGGAGGTGCTGTTCTTGTCCACCGCCCGCTCGATCCACAGCAGGTCGTGCGGGTCGTCGTTGATGGCGCTGTAGTCGTGCAGCAGCCGGACGCGGGACTCCGCCTCGCCGAGCGGCTCGATGATCCAGGTGCCGCCCATGTGCTTGACGGGCTCCGCCGGGACCTCCTGGCGGAAGGTGATGCGCAGGCCCTCCTGGTCCAGGGTGCGGCGCGAGGTCCAGTTCTTCGGCTGCCCGTTGGCGGTCGCCCAGATCCGGATCTTCTCCTCGGCGCCCTCGGCCTCGACCCGGTCCACGTGGATGGTGGGCGGGAAGATGCGCGGCCAGTTGGTCACGTCCGCGAGCAACTGGTACACGGCGGCGGCCGGGGCGCCGATGGTGATCTCGTGCTCGACCTCACGCGTGGTCATGGCGGGTTCTCCTCAAGTGGTGTTCGGTGGGCGCGTGGGGGCGGGCCCTGCTAGAAGTTGCCGAGGCCGCCGCAGACGTTGAGCGCCTGGGACGTGATGGAGGCGGCGGTGTCCGACGCCAGGTAGCCGACCAGGCCGGCGACCTCCTCCGGGGTGGAGTAGCGGCCCAGCGGGATCTTCGACTGGAACTTCTCGAGGATGGCGTCCTCGGAGGTGTCGTAGGCGGCCGCGTAGCCCTGGCGCACGCGCTGGGCCATCGGGGTCTCGACGTAGCCGGGGCAGACCGCGTTGACGGTGATGCCGGTCGGGGCCAGCTCGTTGCCGAGGGCCTTGGTGAAGCCGACGACGCCGTGCTTGGAGGCCGAGTACGGGGCGCCGAGGACGACGCCCTGCTTGCCCGCGGTGGAGGCGATGTTGATGATCCGGCCGCGGTCCTTGGCGCGCATCCCGCCGACCGTCAGGGCGGCGCGGGTGACGCGGAAGACGCTGTTGAGGTTGGTGTCGATCACGTCGTCCCACAGCTCGTCCGCGATGTCGGCGGTGGGGCCGCCGCCGGAGCGGCCGGCGTTGTTGACCACGACGTCGACGGAGCCGAAGCGGTCGACCGCGCCCTGGACCCAGGCGTCGACGGACGCGGTGTCGCGGACGTCGACGACGCCGCCGTCCACGTCCAGGCCCTCGGCCTGGAGCTCCTTGACGGTCTCGGCGATGTTGTCGGCGTTGCGGGCGCCGACGTACACCTGGTGGCCCTGCTGGGCCAGGAGCCGCGCCGAGGCGAGGCCGATGCCGCTGGTGCCGCCGGTGACGAGGGCGACCCGGGTGGTGGTGTGCTGCGTCATGTCCGGATCTCCTCAGGCGGCCGGGGCCGGAACGAGCTGGGCGTTGACGACCTCTATGAAGGCCCGCGGGGTGTTCGCGTCGTTGACGGCCTCCTCGTCGAGGGAGATGCCGTACTCGCGCTCGATGAGGCTGCCGGCCTCCAGCAGCGCGAGGGACTCGTAGCCGAGCACGTCGAACTCGGTGTCGAGGATGTCGCCGTCCAGGTCGACGCCCTCGGCCACACCCGCGGCCTCCTGCAGGATGCGCTTGAGGTCGTCGAGCGTGAACGCCTTGGTGGCCATGGTGGAAGTCCTTTTCATCCGTGAGCTGGTGTGGGTTCGGTGGGCGCGTACGGCGCCGCGCCGGCCGGCCGCGGGGGCGACGGGACCCGGGCGGCCGGTCGGCTGCGCGGCTAGTCGGCGGCGCGGACGACCATGGCGGAGTTGAAGCCGCCGCTGCCGCGGGCCAGGACGAGGGCGGTGCGCACCGCGGCCTTGCGCGGCTCCCCGAGGACCAGGTCCAGCGGGTAGTCCGGACACGGGTCGACGTGCACGGTCGGCGGGATGACCCCGTCGCGGATCGAGAAGAACGCGGCGGCCAGGTCCAGCGGCGAGGCGCCCGAGTACAGGCGGCCCGTCATGGTCTTGGGCACGGTCACCGGGACGGCGCGCGGTCCGAAGACGGCGCTGATCGCCTCGGCCTCGATCCGGTCCAGGGTCGGGTCTCCGGCACCGTCGGCGAAGACCACGTCCACGTCGCTGGACGGCACCCCGGCGTCGACCAGCGCGATCTGGATCGCCTTGCGCAGGCCCGGCTCGCGGCCGCTGCCCGGCTTGGGGTCCATCGTCGCGCCGTAGCCGGCGATCTCGCCGTAGATGTGCGCGCCGCGGGCGCGGGCCGCGTCGGCGTCCTCGGCGATGAGGATCGCGCCGCCCTCGCCGGGCACGTAGCCGCGGGCCTCGCGGTCGAAGGGCAGGTAGGCGCGGGTGGGCTCGTCGCTGGTGCTGAGCTTGCCCGTGGACAGCTGCGCCACCCAGCCCCAGGTGCAGACCGAGGCGTCGATGCCGCCGGTGACGATCAGCGAGGTGCCCTTGCGGATCTGGCGGCGGGCCTGGGCGACCGCGTCGAGACCGCCGGCGCCCTCGCTGACGACGACGCCGGCGGGGCCCTTCATCCCGTTGCGGATCGAGATCTGGCCGCTGTTGACGGCGTAGAACCAGGCGAAGGACTGGTACGCCGAGACGTACTGGCTGCCGCGGGCCCACAGGCTCTGCAGCTCGCCCTGGCCGAACTCGAAGCCGCCGGCCGCGGACGCCGTGATGACGCCCATGTCGAACTCGGGCTGCTCCTTGGGGTCGACGCCCGCGTCCGCCAGCGCCCAGTCCGTGGCGACCAGCGCGAGCCGCGTGACCCGGTCGGTCTGCGGGAGCAGGCGGCTGGGCAGGTGGTCCTCGGCGGTGAAGCCGGGGATCTCGCCGGCCAGCTTGGCCGGGTAGCCGGCCGGATCGAAGTGGGTGATCCGGCCGATGCCGTTCTTCGCGCCCAGGGTCGCGTTCCAGTAGTCCTCGGCACCGAGCCCGTTGGGGGAGGCGATGCCCAGGCCGGTGACCACCACCGACGTGGTCATACGAGGCTCCTTTCGGGACTGGCCAGCACCATGGCGCTCTGGAAGCCGCCGAATCCGCTGCCGACCGTGAGGACCGCGTCGACGAGCTGGTCGCGCGCGGTGACGGGGACGTAGTCGAGGTCGCACTCGGGGTCGGGCGTGGTGAGGTTGGCCGTCGGGGGCACGACGTCGTACTCCATGGCCAGCGCCGACGCGGCGATCTCGATGGAACCGATGGCGCCGAGCGAGTGCCCGACCATCGACTTGATGGAGCTGACCGGCGTGCGGTACGCGTGGTCGCCGAGGCTGCGCTTGAACGCGGCCGTCTCGTGGCGGTCGTTCTGCTTGGTTCCCGAGCCGTGCGCGTTGATGTAGTCGATGGCCTCGGGGTTCAGCCGGGCCTCGGCGAGCGCGAGGTTGATGGCCTCGGACATCTCGACGCCGTCGGGCCGCAGGCCCGTCATGTGGTACGCGTTGGAGCGCGTGGCGTAGCCGGCGATCTCCGCGTAGATGTGGGCGCCGCGCTTCTTGGCGCTCTCCAGCTCCTCCAGGACGAAGAAGGCGGTGCCCTCGCCCAGGACGAAGCCGTTGCGGGTGCCGTCGAAGGGACGGGAGGCGCGCTCGGGCTCGTCGAACCGCGGGGTGGTCGCCTTGATCGCGTCGAAGCAGGCCATGGTGATCGGCGAGATCGGCGCGTCGGACGAACCGGCGATCACCACGTCCGCGGTGCCCTCGCGCACCAGCTCGATGGCGTAGCCCACCGAGTCGATGCCGGAGGTGCAGCCGGTGGAGACCACGGTGGAGGGGCCCTCGGCACCGACGGCCCAGGCGACCTCGGACGCGAAGGAGCTCGGCACCATGTAGTCGTACAGGTGCGGCACCGCGTACGTGTGGTCGACCAGGTCGAGCCGGCCGCCGTCGGAGACGACCCGGTACTCCTGGTCGAGGCCCATCGTGGCGCCGACGGCGCTGCCGACGGTGACGCCGATGCGGTGCGGGTCGTACCCGCTGAGGTCGATGCCGCTGTCGGCGACCGCACCGCGCGAGGCGACGACCGCGAACTGCGCGGCCCGGTCCAGGCGGCGCACCTCCTGCGGGGTCAGGCCGTGCGCGTGCGGGTCGAAGTCGACCTCGGCGGCCACCCGGGAGCGGAACTGCGCCGGGTCGAAGAAGGTGATCCCGCGGGTGGCCGTACGGCCCTCGCTCAGCAGATTCCAGAACTTCTCCTTGCCGACCCCGCCCGGCGCGATCACCTCGATTCCGGTGATGACTACGCGTCGCCGGTTCACGCGTTCGCCTCCCACGTGTAGAAGCGCTGCGCCATGGCGTCGGCCGGCGAGCGCCAGGTCTTCGGGTCGTAGGCCTCGATGAAGGGCTTGAGGTCCTCGCTGATCTGGACGAAGCGCGAGTCGGACTTCGCCTGCTCGATCAGCTCGCCCCCGTTGTCCTCGTCGAAGTCCTGGAGGTGGAAGTACAGGCCCCGGTACGAGAACAGCTGGCGGCGGCGCGTCCCCATCCTGTGAGGCATTTCCGTCGCGTCGAAGTCGGAGAACAGCTTGGCCACATCGGTGGCGGATGCCGCTGCCATCCGGGCGACAATCAGCGTGCTGTGCATACGGTGTAGCTCCTCAGCGGTTGCGTGGGAGGGGATCGCGGTCAGGCCGAGGCCTTGGGATTCCGTGGCCGAAATTGCATTCGCCAGCCACCTCGACGGTCCCGCATGCCGATAGGGCCACGCCCGGAGGATTCTCGAATTCCACCGGAGCGGGACGGCGCGGCGCCCGCCGAACGCTCCGGCGGACGGTCGTGCACGCGGCCGGGCCTGTCGGGCGTACGCGGTACGCGGCGGCGCGGGCGGGTGCGCGGGACGCCCGGCCCCCGAAGCGGGGAACCGGGCGTCCGGGGCGTGTGCGGGCAGCGGCGTGTGCCGGCGGTCGCGCCGTGGTCGGCGCGCCGGATCACTCGCCGGCAGCGCGGGTGTGCACCACCTTGTAGGTGTTGGTGGTCGGGGCGCCCTCGAGCACGGCGCGGAGCCGGGCCACGGCGGCCTTGCGGGCCTCGGAGTGCTGCTCCGGGTCCTGGTCGCGGAAGGCCTCGAAGGCCTCCTTGCTGTCCCACTGCGAGTACGTGACCACGAAGGTGCCCTCGAGGCCGCGGGCGCGCAGGCCCTTGAGCACCACGTTCGACCGGAAGCCCGGGAAGTCCTTGATGAACTCCTGGCCGGCGCCGAGGGCGTCGACGGCCTCGTCCTGGCCGTCGGCCTTGACCGTGAAGACGGTGATGCTGGTGTAGTCGTCGCGGTGCGGGCCGATCTCGACCTTGCCGCCGAGCTCGTCGGAGGTCAGCACGTGGGCGACCTCGTTCTGGAGCAGCCGGATCGAGGTGGTGATCTCGGAGAAGACCGGCATGGTGCGGTGCTTGAACTCGTCGCCCTGGTAGCGCTTCTCCAGGTCCTCACCACTGCGCCACTGGATGAAGTTCGCCGTGCCCGGCAGGTCGACGCCCGCGTGGACGGTCGAGGACATCCAGCCCTCGTACGTCGCCGCGTTGACGATCTTCGTCATCTCCTGGATCAGGCTGTCCTGGTTCTCGGGCTTGTCGGTCGTGAAGAGGTTGAGAACGGTGAGGTGGTTGTCCTCGACGGAGATGAAAGGCATTCTTCTTCGCTTCCTTTGAAGGTGGGACGAGACCGGACGGAACGCGCTTACTTGGCGGGACCGAACCAGTGGGAGAGGGCGTCGACGAGGCCTTCGGAGCCGGTGCCGAGGGGCGCGACCCAGGCCACGTAGCCGTCGGGGCGGACGAGGATGGCGTCCACCGGCGCGGCGCAGTCGGGGTGGTCGACGCGGAGCACGTCGACGCGGTCGGCCCAGCCCGCGGCCGCCTCGCGCAGGCCGAGGCCGTCACCGAGCTCCAGCACCACGGCCCGCCCCGCCGCCAGCAGCGCGAACGCGGAGGTCTTCTCCCCGTCGACGACCAGCTCGCGGTCGGGCAGGCGGCGGCCGAGCAGGGGGTGCTCGCCCGGGACCGTCGCGTGGCGGATGTCGAGGCCGGTGACCATGCCGACCAGGTGGCGGCGGACCGACTCGTGGTTCTCGACCAGTTCGGTGAAGACCTCGCGCAGCGGGGTGATGTCGTCCCCGCCGAGGTAGAGGATGCGCTGGGCGAGCGTGTTGGTCAGGATGCGGGCGCCGACCGGGTGGCGCTCGGCGTGGTAGGTGTCGAGCAGGCCCTCGGGGGCCTGGCCCTTGACGTCCAGGGCCAGCTTCCAGCCGAGGTTGACCGCGTCCTGGACGCCCGCGCTCATGCCCTGCGCGCCGATGGGCAGGTGGATGTGCGCGGCGTCGCCGGCCAGGAAGATCCGGCCGCGCCGGTACTCGGAGGCCTGGCGGGAGTTGTCGGTGGTGGAGCTGACCCACACCGGCGTGGCGCCGGAGATGTCCTCGCCGGTCAGGCGCTGCCAGGCCTCGACGACCTCGTCGAAGGTGATCGGGCCGTCGGCGGTGCGCAGCGGCTGGGCGCTGTCGAAGTAGATGACGCGGGCGCGGTCCGGCCCCATGGGGATGACCATCACCATGCCGCCGGGGACGCGCTCGCCGCTGAAGCGCGGGCGCAGCTGGACGCCGGCGACGTCGGCGAAGCGCAGCTCGATGGCCGGCTCGGTACCGGGGAAGTCGATACCGGCGAGCTTGCGCACGGCGCTGCGGGCCCCGTCGGCGCCCACGACGTGGCGGGCGCGCAGGGTCACGGTGCCGTCCGGGGTCACGCCGGTCACGGTGACGCCGTCCGCGTCCTGCTCCAGACCGACGACGTCGACGCCGCGGCGGACCTCGGCGCCCAGCTCCCGGGCCCAGCCGCCGAGGACGCCCTCGGTACGGGCCTGCGGGATGCCGCGGGCTCCGTACGACCCGCCCTCCAGCACCTGGTAGTCGAGCGGCACGCCGCCGAAGTGGCCGACGGGAATGACACCGACCTCACCGAAACGGGAAATCAGGCCGCGCTGAGCGAATTCCTCGATCGTACGTGCCGAGAATCCGAGGGCGCGGGATTCTCGAATGGGCTCCGCGAGCTTGTCAAGGACGACGACGGAGACTCCGTTGAGCCTCAGTTCGCCCGCGAGCATCAGTCCGGTGGGACCGGCTCCCACGACAATGACGTCCGTATCAAAGGTGCTCATCTGCCCTCTTCCCACTGGTGTGCGCCCAGTATCGCGAGGGCCCGATCAGGGCGTAAATAGCGAGCTGTACAGGCCTTTGAAAAGCAATGACAGAAAAAGGTCCGCTACGTCAGATCTTTGTCAGGCGGGGTTGCCCGCACGGGTGCGCGCGGGCGCATTCTCGGGCATGACCTCCACTCACACCCCCGCGGGTTCCGCCACCGGATCCGCTGCGGAGACCGCGGCGGAGTCCCGGGCCCTCGTGGCGTCCCTGTTCGACCGCTACCTGCTCTCGCTCGACGACGAGAAACTCGACGACGCCTGGGCCGCGGAGCTGTTCACCCCGGACGCCGTCGTCGCCTTCCCGCCGATGAGCCGCCACCAGGGCGCCGAGGGCATGGCGGAGTTCCACAGCACCGCCCTGTCGGCCTTCGCCGCCACCCAGCACCTGGGCTCCCCCGCCCTGGTCGTCCTCGACGGCGACCGGGCGACGCTGCGGGCCAACATGCTGTCCACGCACGTGCACCACCCGTACCACGCCCGCCCGCAGGGCGACCTGCCGCCGCTGTTCGCCACCGGCACGTTCGTCGACGGCGAGGCCCGGCTCACCCCGGAGGGCTGGCGGCTGACGCTGCTGTCCTTCCGCCTTCTCTGGGCGGACGGCACCCCGCCCCCGAAGGACGCGTGAGGCCCGGGGGCCGGGGCGCCCGGGAAGGGAACGGAACACGACGCGCGGCGGCGCCGGGGGAGGCTCCCGGCGCCGCCGCGCGCACGGTGCCCGCCGGCCGCGTCCGGAACCCGCTCAGGCGTTGAGGCTGAGCACCCGGTCCACCTCGATCTCGATGACCACCCGGCCGGGCGGGTTCGGCGGCGCCGACCAGTACCGCTCGGTGTACCGCCGGACGCCCTCGGCCACCCGCGCCGGGTCCGACACGACCGTGCCGGTGCCCTCCAGCGTGACCCAGGTGAACCCGTGCACCTGGCACAGCGCGACCCGGCCGCCCGGGGCCGCGAGCAGGTTCCTCGCCTTGCGCGAGGACGCCACCGTCATGACCCGGACGAGACCGGCGGCCGCGTCCCAGGTGAACCGTACGGGCGCCATGTGGAGCGTCCCGTCGGGCCGGACGGTGGTGAGCGCGGCCACGTGCTGGGGGGCGCCGAGGAACTCCTCGACCGAGGCGGACACCTCGGGTCCGCGGCCCTGCTTTGACAGCGACATCGTGCGGGTCATCCTTTCCTCTGAGCTCATCGGGTCCTGGGGAATGTCCGGGGGATCAGGGCCGGGCCCGGGTCGTCGGGCCTCACGGCGAAGACCGCTCGGGCCTCACGGCGAAGACCAGGAGAAGGGCGACCAGGCCGAGGCGGGCAGCCGGGAGGACGCGTCGTGGTGGACGGCCTCCCCCACCGCGGTGACGGCGTCGGCCCCGCCGCCGGCGGCCGACCGGGCGGTGAAGACGGCCGGCGACGGAGCCGGCCGGGTCGGGCCGCACACGATGCGCCACGCGACCCGGCGCAGCCGGGCGCCGGCCACGCGCAGGGCCACGACGGCCTGGTCCGCCGGCGGGAGGGCCGGGTACGCCCCGCCGACCGGACGCACGGTCCGGGGCAGCCGGTCCGCAGCGCCCGGGTGCGCCGCGCGGGCCTGGAAGGCCGGGTACGCCCTGCCCGCCTGGAACGCCGCGTACGCCGGACGGGTCACCGGCCCGCGTCCGGCGCCGTGCAGCGCCTCCCGCGGCAGGAAGACGAGGTGGCCGACGAACGCCTCCGCCGGCGGAGACAGCTGGGACATCGGCTAGTCGATGCCGCGGACGAAGGTGAAGGACTCGGCGTTGTCCTCGTCGTCCGCCCCGGCGAGCCACAGCGGCGGGGCCGTGCCCACGGGGACCAGCCCGAACACGGCCATCTCGATCTCGCGATGCTCCTCGGTGTGCATGGGACACATGGGCGACTCCTTCACGGTGTGGTCGCCCACGCTGTCAAGATCTGCTCGACAGCGGCTCGACAGCGGCTCGGCCGCCGATCGAGTGCGTCCGCAGGCGGGCGCCCGGCTCGGCGGCCGGACGGCGCCGCACGGCGATCCGCGGCAGCGCGTGGCCGGCCAGCGCGGCGAGCACCTCGGCGACCGTGGTCCGCTCGTCCGTGCGCGGCAGCACCGTCAGCAGGCGCACGCAGTGCCCGACCAGCCGGCGCGCGTCGGCGGCCGAGATCCGGGCCCGGTCGTGCAGCGCGCTCAGGGTCAGCGCGCCGTCCGCCTCGCGGTGCGCGAACAGGGCCACCGGGAACGCGGTGTGCACCCCGCTCGCCCGCGGCGGGTCCACCCGTACGCCGCCGGCGGCCAGCTCGGTGCGCGCGTCCGGCTCCCGGCGCGGCGCGCTCTCGACCGCGACGACGCTCTCCAGCAGCCGGCCGCCGCGGGAGGCGCGGCCGGTCCACTCGTGGATCTGGCCGGCCGACACCCACTCGTACGCGGCCATGTCGAGGGCCCGGTCGCGCAGCTCGGTCAGCAGCTGCAGGAAGCGCTCCCCCGGATCGACCTGCACCGACATCGGCAGGCAGTTGCGCAGCGGACCCGGCAGCCGCTCGACGGCGTCCAGGGTGATCCCGCGCCCCGAGACGGTCACGCCGAAGCCGACCTGCGCGGGACCGGACGCGCCCGTGGCGCGGTAGAGCAGCAGCGCCCACACGGCCTGCAGCGCGGTGGAGTCGGGCAGCGCCTGCGCGGCGGCCCAGCGGTGCAGCCGGTCGGCCTCGACTGCGGTCAGGCGCGCCTCGGCGCGCCCGCAGCCGCTCTCGAGGGTGTCGGGTCCCGGCGCGGCGGGCAGCACGGCGGGGGTCCCGGCCGGCACGGTCCGGGTCCAGAACTCCCGGGCGGGGCCCGGGTCCTGGCGGCTGAGCCACAGGGACCAGTCCCGCAGGTCGGGGCGCCGCTCCTGGCCCGGCAGCGCGCCGCCGGCCAGGTACGCCCGGTAGAACTCGTCGATGAGGACGAACACGCTCCAGGCGTCGAGCAGCCCGTGGTGGAAGGTGAGCAGCACCCGGGTGGCGGCCGCGTCCGGCTCCCGGTCCGCACCGGAAGACGGACCGGGGCCCCCGGCGGGCCCGGCGCCGTCGCCGTCGGCCGGTTCGTCCAGCAGCGTGACGCGCAGCGGGCCGGGGCGGCGCAGGTCGAACCCGCGCAGCCGGTCGCGTTCGACGAGCTCGTCCCAGCCGACGCTGCCGGCCGGGTGGCGCACGACCTCCGCGGCGGCCCGCTCGTGCAGCACCACGTGCGGCTCGGGTTCCCAGGCGAACGCGGCCCGTAGGACCGTCTCCCGGTCGACCACCGACTGCCAGGCGGCCGTGAACCGCTCCGCGTCCAGCGGCCCGCGCCAGCGCCAGGAGACCTGCTCGACGTGCCGGCCGGTGCCGCGGTGCTCGAACGAGTCCAGCAGCAGGTCGTGCTGCTGCCAGGTCACCGACAGGCCGGGCGGCTGCACCGGGCGGCCGGCCCGCGGAGGCGAGGAGGCGGCGGCCCCGGCGGCGCAGGCTCCGTGGCCGTCCCGTCCCTGCTCCGCGCCCGGGCGGCTGGGCATCGCCATGTCCGCCTCCTCTGGCGCTCGTCCCGTACGGGCCGGCCGGCCGTCCGGCCGGGGCCCGGGGAGCAGCCGGCCGCGGAGGGCGCGGAACTCCCGGGCCTACCGTGGCGCACCCCGCTGCCGGGCCGCTGACGGATCGCTGACACGGCTAGGACTGCGCCGCAGGATCGCCGGAAACCCGCCGGATCAACGCCCGTTCAGGCTCATCGCCGACAGGAACCCCTGGTCGAGCATGGTGCCGGCGGACGTGTCGTCCGCGGTGCACAGTCCCGCGTCGTGGCAGGCGGTGCTCACCAGGTAGCGGCCCATCACCTCGTGCGTGGCGAAGCCCCACTCGCCCCGGGTGGCGGCACTGCCGTCCGGGGCGTGCAGCTTCAGGCCCCGCCCGAAGCCGAACTCCTTGAAGCCGAGCCGCAGCCCCTGCCCCAGCGCCTTGGTGTACGCCTCCTTCAGGGTCCACAGTCTCAGCGCGTGCGGCACCCGCTGCTCCTCCGGCAGCCCCGCGATCTCCGCCGCCTCGGTGGCGGTCAGGATCTGCGCCTCCAGGAGGTCCAGCCGGACCGTGCGCCCGGTCGGCTCCACGTCCACCCCGATCCGGCCGGTGCGGCTGAGCCCCACGGCCATCAGGTCCCCGGTGTGCGACAGGCTGAGCTCGATCTGGTCGAAGCCGCGCAGGTACGGGCGCCCGCCGAGCCGGTACGCCAGGTCCAGGTACTCGGGCTCGATCCCGAGGGCCTCGCCGGCCGTGCACTTGATGAGCAGCCGGGCGGCGGCGAAGCGGTAGCGGACGGTGGGGTCGGGGGTGCGGCGGTAGCGCTCCCAGTCCGAGCCCAGCAGTTCACGCAGCCGGGGGGCCGTCAGGACGCTCGGCAGCCATTCGGTCCACGTCGTGTAGACCACCGCGTTGCCGAGCTCCGCCAGGCTCTCCCGTACTCCGTGCCACGGCCCGTCCGGCCGTGGCACGTGCACCGGTACGGCACACGTCACCTGGTTCATCGTCGCCTCCCATCTCGTGCCGGCCGCCCCGTCCCGCGGCGGCGGCCGGCGTCGGGCCGAGGCGCTCGTCCGACGCCCCGGCGGAGCCCCGCGCGGCGGGGCACGTCCGTGCGCGGTGGCAGGGCGCAGGGGGCGGGCCGCGCGTGGCGGCCGGAGCCCGTCGGGCCCGGGGCCCGACGTCCCGTCAGCCCGCGAGCTGCGTCCCGTACAGGTCGAGGCTGCGCCGCTGCCGGCAGCGGTGCAGCGCCTCGCCCAGCACCTCCTCGACGACCCCGTCGGGCAGGTCCGCCACCGTGACGCCCAGCCGGCGCCCGATGCGGCTGAGGGCGAGCACCGCCCAGGCCGGATTCCCGAGGAACGGGTCGCCGGCTCCTGCCTGCCCCTCCCAGACCCCCAGCACCGCGGCTGCGGACAGCACCAGTGCGTAGCGGTCGGCCAGCGCGCAGGCCTGCGGGTCGAAGGCCCCGCTGAGCGCGGCGCACCGGGCGCGCAGCACCCGCAGCTCCGCCACGAAGGCCCCCGCGAGGTCGGCCAGTGCCGCCTCGATCGGCCCCTGCCCGGTGCGGCCCTCCAGACGGCCCGCGACCCCCACCAGCGTGGCGGTGAGCAGGTCGTCCGTGCCGGAGTGGGCCAGCCGCCGGTGGTCGAACGGGGGCAGCGGCGCGCCCGGCCGGAACAGTTCGGCGGGCGGCTCCGGGGTACGGAACCAGGCCGACCGGGCCAGGGCCGGCAGCTGCGGCACGATCACCGCCTGGCAGACGGCGGTGCCCGCGTGCCCGAGGCCGGCCACCGGCAGGTCGCGCACGAGCTTCTGGTAGCCGCCGTACCGCGGACCGCGGTCGTAGCCGCGGCCGCCGAGCACCGTGGCCAGCTCCTCCAGGTCCTCGCGCAGCAGGTCCGGCATGGTGTACTTCACGGCCGCGCCCAGCAGGTACGACTCCTCGGGCATCAGGCTCATCGCCCGCATCCCGGTGACCGCCATGGCGTCGCAGGCCAGCACGTCGGCGAAGACCCCGGCGAGCACCTTCTGCCAGCGGCGGGAGGGGCGTCCGTCGGGCCGGTTCTCGGTGGCCGCGCGCACCGCCGACCGCAGCACGCTGTCGACGCCCGCGAGGACGGTGCCGGGAATCAGGCAGTGGCTGGTCTGGAAGCTGCGCAGGGCCAGCGACACCCCGTCGCCGACCGTGCCGACCAGCGCGTCGTCCGGCAGTGCCACGCCGGCGAGTTCGAGGCCGGAGAAGTGCGCCCCGCGCATGCCGGGCATCTCCACCCGGCCGAGCCGGCGCACCTCGCCGGCCGGCGGCTCGCCGGGGCCCAGCACCAGCACGGAGTGGCTGCGGGGCCCGTCCTCGCGGGAGGTGCGGGCGTACATGACGAACGCGTCGGCGCGGTGGGCGTTGATGACCACGTCCTTGCGGCCGTCGACCAGCCATCCGCCGCCGGGGCGCCGCTCGGCGCCCATCTCGTTGCGCAGGATCGCGTTGGCGTGCGCCACCTCGCGGTGCACGATCGTCGCGCGGCCGCCGCCGAGGAGCACGTCGGCCAGGGAGCGCTGCTGGCCCTCGTCCCCGGCGGTCCACACCGACGAGGCCGCGAACAGGGACGTGATGCCGAAGCCGTAGCCCAGGGCCAGGTCGCGGCGGAACAGCGGCCGCAGGACGCGGGCCAGTTCCTCCAGGCCGGCGAGCCGACCGCCGAGGTCCCGGGGGACGAACTCGGCGGCCATCCCGGCCTCCGCGAGCAGTTCCTCGGTGGCCTCGGGCGTCTCGCGGGCCTCGTCGGCACGGAGCAGGGCGAGGTGCCCGTGCGGGTTCGCGGGGTCGAACGGGTCGCCGAGCGCGGCCTCCAGCCGGGCCGCCCGCAGCGGCTCGGTGGCCTGCGGCGGGCCCACGGCGGTACCGGTCCCCGGCGCCGCGGCCCGTACCCGGGCGGCGGTGCCGGCTGCGGTACCGGAAGGGGTGTCCCGTGCGGGGGCGTGGGTGTCCCGCACGGGGGCTTGGTCGGTCCCGGCCGCGCTCACAGGACGCGGACCGCGCCGAGGGCGTACTGCGTGGCGTACCGCAGTACGGACAGGCCGGCCTGGCCGAGCGCGTCGCGCAGGTGGTGACCGGCGGCGACGGCGTCGGTGCCCTCGCCGAGCACCCGCTCGATGCTGTCCTCGTCGAGCAGCACGTGGTGGCGGGCCGTCAGGTTCACGCCCGTCTCGTCGGGTTCGATGGCCCACTCGCCCGCGTGCGCGGTGAGCAGCGGCGAGGTCCGGGTCTGCTTGTAGACGATCCGCTGGGCGGCGGGGAAGCAGATCCGCACGGACTCGGTGCTGTGCGCGCCGCCGTCGATGGACATGCTGCCCATGGACACCAGCTGCACGCCGGGCTCGTCCTCGACCAGGTCGAGGCGGGTGACGTGGGGCAGTTCGGCGGGCCAGTCCTCCGCCTGGTACAGGAATTCGAAGATCAGCTCGGCGGGGGCGTTGACGCGGATGGTGTCCTCGAAAGACCACACCAGGTCGTCCAGCCGGGTCCAGGACCGGGCGAGCTCCGCCAGCCGGTCGAGCTGGGAGCTGCTGTTGGCGGCCGTGACGTCCTCGATCCAGGCGACGGCGGCGGGATCGTCGCCGTCGACGGTGAAGGAGTGCTCCAGGATCACCCGGGAGCGGTCGCCGAGCGGCTCCACGGTCCACACCCCGCCCATGGTCCGGGCCGGGGCGGCGGGCACGTCCATGGTGAACTCCACGCGCAGCCGCTGCACGTCCAGACGGCGGCTGGAGATCCAGGACTTGACGGTGTCGCCCGCCGTGGCCCACATGCGCAGCCGCTCCCGCGTCCCGTCGAAGTCGAGCTGTTCGACGTGGACACAGGGCGGGAAGAACAGCGGCCACCGTGTCGCGTCCGCGATCAGCCCGTACAGCACACCGGCCGGGGCCTCCGCGATCACTTCGTGGACCGTGCGGTGCACTCGTGCATCCGACATCCTCCACACCCTCCTCTTCAGTACTCCGGCCGGCTGCGACCACCGCGTGCGGGCGGGGCGCCGTGGCCGTGCCGGTCGGGCTCCGACCCCCGGCCGGCACGGATCCACCTGTGCCGGTGACCTCACACCGGCACGCCCGTCCGCCGCGCGTCGAGGCCCACGGCAGGTACTGCCGGACTCCGCCTCGGCCGGCGGGCGTGTCAACGACCCTGTCCGGAACCGCTCGCGGCCCGCCTGGGTCCCGGTCGAATCCGCACCGGGCCCGGCTCGGGCGGGCGGGGCACACGGTCCCGCCCGGCCCGGGGCTTGAGCGTTCCTCCAGCCGGAGCTCGCAGACTCGTCCGGCGGGCCGCTCAGGCGGCGTCACCCTGACGGGCGCCGCCGACACCGTCCCGGAGCCGATCACGGTCTCCGGCCGTGCCCGCTGTCCCGGCCGCCCACCCGGCCTCCCCCGTCCCGGTGGGCGGCACCGGGCGCCCTTCCCCGGCGCCGACCGCACCGGCCGGCGCCGCGGCGCCCGCCCGGCCGGCCGCGGGGACCCGGTCCGCCCGGACCGGCGGGCCCGCGACGGCGGCCACGTCCTGCACCAGCGCCCGGTGGCAACCGTCGGCCCGGAGTTCCCGCGCCATCGCCCGCCGCAGCAGCTCCCACGCCTGCGCGTGCCGCCACCAGCGGGCCCCGAAGCCGCCGGCCAGTACGGCCCGTACCGCGTCCCGCCACTCGTACGCCGCCGCCCCGAGCGCCCCGTCCGCCGTGCCGGCCTCCCGGTCGGCCCGCGCCCGCCGCTCGGCCTCCCGCTCGCAGGCGCGCAGCCAGCCCGCCACCGCCTCGGCGTCGTCCCGGGCCAGTCCCAGCCGCCCGAGGAGCTCCGGCTCCTGGACGAGCAGCCCGAGCAGCAGCTCCCAGCCCCGGGCCCGCACCGGGTCGAACTCCCAGCGCGCGGCGAGCGGTTCGCCGGCCGGGCGGAGCGCGTGCTCGGCGAGCCGGGCCACCGCGTGCTGGACGTACCGGACGGCCTCCGGCCCGACCTCCGTCGGCAGGGACAGCACCGAGAACCCGGGCAGCCGCACCGGGGTGACCGCCGGGTCCAGCCCCGGCCGGCGCAGCAGCTTGACCTTGTGGGCGGGCGGCAGCAGACCGTACCCGCGGGCCTGGCCGACGAGCCCGGTGAGCAGGTCCCCGAGCCGCGGCAGCGCCACCTCGGGCGGGGCCGGGAAGCCGGCCCCGTGATCGGGCCCGCCGGACCGCGCGGCCAGTCGGTCCAACGCGTCCTGCGGGCCGCCGGGCGGCGTCCGCACCAGTCGGGCCACCAGCCGCCCCAGCCCCAGGAACGCGATCTCGTCGGCGAACCGCTCCGCCCGCAGCGCCGCACGGCCGGCGTCGGCGCCCGCCACGCCCGCCCGGGCCAGCTGCAGTTCGGCGACCAGGTCCTCGATGTCCTCCACCGTCACGTCGTCGGCGCAGCCGCGCCACCCCGCGTCCGCGGGCACGAGCCGCGCCGGGCGGGCCTCTTCGAAGCCGTCGATGGTCATGCGGTGTCCTCCTCGTCGTCCCACGGGTCGCGACCCGACCGGCCACGCGGCCGGGGCGCCCGTCTGCCCCTCAGCGTCCGCACGCCGGTTCAGCTCGGCTGGAGCCCCGCTGGCCCCGCACCCGGGTCCGGTCCCGCTCCACCGGGCCCGGACCGGGCCTCGAGCACACGGGCGGACCGTGGCCGCACGCGGCTCGTCGCGGTACCGCGCGCCACGGCCCGGCGGCCGTCGCCCGGCCGTCCCGCGCGCCGCGGCCCGTTCTTCCAGGGCGAGCGTGCCGCCCCTGCCGCGCCGACCTTCCCGCGCCGCAGCTCCCCGCCCCGCTCCCCGCCCCGCCGACCGGCGGCCGACCACTGAAGGTGAGTGCCGTGAACCCGATCGGCATCGTCCGCGCCCTGTGGGACGGGTTCGCCGTCCTCGGGCTCCTGCACACCGTCGGCGAGAACCCGCCCGAGCCCTGCCCGGACCGCGGCCCCGCGGCCGGCGGCCCGCCGCTCGGCCACCCCGAACGGCTGTGCCCCGAGGTGCCGTTGAGCCCCCTGGAACGCCGACTGCGGCGCGAGCTGCGGCGCGCGCCCCGCGCCGGAGGCTGAGCCGGGCGGGCCCACGGGCCGGGCCGGCCCGCCGCGCCGGAGGCCCTGCCGCGCCGGACGCCGCGCCCTGCCGGACGCCCCGCCGAACCGGACGGCCCGCCATGCCGGACTGCCCGCCGAGCTACGCCGGGGCGGCGGCCGCGGCCCCGGGGTTCCGGGCCGCCCCGGCCCGGTGCTCCGCGAGCGCACGCCCGACGAGGCCGACGTACCGCCGGGGCGTCTCGGCCTCGTCCACGCCCTCCTCGTCGAGCGTGATCCCGTACCGCGCCTCGACCTCGCCGGTCAGCTGCAGGATCGCCAGGGAGTCGTACCCCAGCTCCAGGAACGGCACGTCCAGCACCTCCCCCGCGGACTCCTCCAGGCCGTCGAGGCCCTCGTCCGCGCCCGCGCAGCTCCGCAGCATGGCGAAGAGCTCGTCCGGTCCGAAGTGCTCCACTGGTCCTCCCCTCGCCGGAGTCCCCCGACGGGACCCGGACCTCACCCGGGTCCGCCGCGGGACCCGGCCGCCACCATCCGGTCCCGTGCGGGACCGCCCGTCAGGCCGCCACGGCCCGCACCACGGCGGCGGAGTTGAACCCGCCCCGCCCGCGGGCGAGCACCAGCGCCGTACGCAGCCCGGGCAGCCGCCGCGGCGCCCCGGTCACCAGGTCCAGCCGGTAGTCCGCAGCGACCCGTACGGTCCCGGTCGTCGGCGGCACGACCCCCGCGCGCAGCGCGAACAGCGCCGCCGCCACGTCGAGCGAGGAGCCGCCCGCGCCCAGCCGCCCGGTCATCGACTTCGGCGCCGTCACGGGCACCCCGTACGGACCGAACAGCGCCTCCAGCGCCGCCGCCTCGGCCCGGTCGGCGGCCGGCTCGCCGGCCGCGTCCGCGAACACGACGTCCACCTCGTGCGGGGCCAGCCGCGCGTCGGCGAGCGCCAGCTCGGCCGCCTCCCGCAGCCGCGGCAGGTCCGGTCCGCCGTCGAAGGTCGCGGCGCAGCCGGCCACCACCCCGTACGCCGTCGCCCCGCGCGCCGCCGCGGCGGCCGCGTCCTCCAGGACCAGCAGCGCCCCGCCCTCGCCCACGACATGGCCGCCCGCGGCCTCGTCGAAGGGCAGGTAGGCGCGGTCCGGATCGGGGACCGTGGTCATCCGGCCGTCGGCCAGGTGAGCCGCCCAGCCCCACGGGCACAGCGCCGAGTCGATCCCCCCGGTCACCATCAGGCTCACGCCCTTGCGGATCTCCCGACGGGCCCGGGCGATGGCGTCGATGCCGCCGGCCTGCTCGCTGACGAGCGCGGTGCCCGGGCCGCGCAGCGCGTGCCGGATGGAGATCTGGGCCGTGTTGGCGGCGTGGAACCACGCGAAGGACTGGTACGCGCTCACGTACTTGGTGCCCTTGCCCCACAGCGCCTCCAACCCGCGCTGCCCGAACTCGGTGCCCCCGGCGGAACTGGCGGTGATGACGCCCGCGCCGTAGCCGGACAGGGCGGCCGGGTCGGCGCCGGAGTCCTCCAGCGCCTCCTTCGCCGCGACCAGGCCCAGGCGCGTGACCCGGTCGGTGGAGGGCAGCAGCCGGCTGGGGATGTGGTCCTCGTCGACGAACCCGGTGATCTCGCCCGCGATCCGCACCGGGTAGCCGGAGGCGTCGAACCGGCTGATCGGGCGGATGCCGTTGGCCCCCGCCAGCAGCGCCCGCCACCACGCCCCCGCGTCGAGCCCGTTGGGGGCGACCACGCCGATGCCGGTGACGACCACCTCGGCGGCCGGCCGTTCGGCGGGCACGTCGAACCGCTCCAGATCATCGGGGCCCGGCCCGTCGGCACCCGGCGGACCGGTCCGACCGTTAACGCCGTTAACGCTGCTGCCACCCCACACGCCACTCCCGTCCCTCACGCCGCCTCCCGCAGCCGCGGCCGGGTCAGCACCGTCGCCGCGTGGAAGCCCCCGAAGCCGCTGGCCACGCTCAGCACCGTGCTGGTGCGCTGCTCGCGCGCGAACAGCGGCGTGTAGTCCAGGTCGCAGGTCGGGTCCGGCTCCCGCAGGTTCGCCGTCGGCGGCACCGTGCTGTGCTGGATGGTCAGCACGCTGGCCACCACGTCCAGGGCGCCCGCCGCTCCCAGCGCGTGTCCGATCATCGACTTGATGGAGCTGACCGGTACCCGCCGGGCGTGGTCGCCGAGGCCCAGCTTGAAGGCGTGCGTCTCGTGCCGGTCGTTGTGCCGCGTGCCCGCGCCGTGCGCGTTGACGTAGTCCACGTCCACCGGGTTCAACCGCGCCTCGTCGAGCGCCGCCCGGATGGCGTCGGCCATCTCCTCGCCGCCCGGCCGCAGCCCCGTCATGTGGTGGGCGCTGCTGTACGAGGCGAAGCCGGACAGCTCCGCGTACACCCGGGCCCCGCGCCGCCGGGCGTGCTCGAGCTCCTCCAGGACCACCACGGCCGCGCCCTCGCCGAGGACGAACCCGTCGCGGGTCCGGTCGAAGGGCCGGCAGGCGGTCGCCGGGTCCTCCTTGCGCGGGCTGGTGAGCTGGATCCGGTCGAAACAGGCCATGGCGATCGGGGAGATCGGCGCCTCCGCCCCACCTGCGACCATCACGTCCACGCTGCCCTCGCGGATCAGCTCGGCGGCGTGGCCGATGGCGTCCAGACCCGAGGTGCAGCCGCTGGAGACCACGCCCACCGGACCCTGCGCCCCGCTGTCCCGCGCCACCACCGCCGCGAGCGAGCTGGGCACGAGGTAGTCGTAGAGGTGCTCGGCGGCCTTGGAGTGGTCCAACGTCCAGGTCGCACCGAAGTCGCTGAGCAGCGCGTACTGGGTGGCCAGCCCCGTGGTGCAGCCGGCCGCGCTGCCCAGGCTCACACCGGTGCGCAGCGGGTTCCCCGTCGCCAGGACCTCGGCCAGGCCGCTGTCGCCCACCGCCTCGCGTGCGCTGACCAGCGCGAACTGCGCGGCCCGGTCCAGGCGCTCGGTGTCGGCGAGGGTGAAGCCGTGCGCGGTGGCGTCGAAGTCCACCTCGGCCGCCACCTGCGAGCGGTGGCCGGACGCGTCGAAGAGGGTGACGCCGCGCGTGGCCGTACGCCCGGACGTGAGCAGCGACCAGAAGGCGCCGGTGCCGATGGCGCCGGGGGCGACCACGCCCACACCGGTGATGACGACGCGCTTCACCGGACACCGCCCGCGGTGCGGACCGCGACCGGCCCGGGTCCGGGCGTACCGGGTGCGACGGCCACGTGCTCCCGGCAGGCGGCCCCGATCAGCGCCGGCAGCGCCTCGTCCCCCGCGAAGAAGTGGTCGCCGACCAGGGTGCGCACCGTGATGGGGCCGGTGGTCCACTCCCGCCACTCCTGCAGGGCGGTGGGGACGGCCAGCGGGTCGTCGCTGCCCGCGAAGACGAGCACGGGTACGTTCACGGGTCCTCCGGTGGCGGGGTCCATCGCCGCCTGCCGCAGGGCCTTGGCCAGCCGCAGGTCGTCGCGCAGGACGGGCAGGACGGAGCGGTGCCACAGCCCGCCGGGCCGGGCGGCCTCCCCCTTCGGCAGCGAGCCGAGGTCTCCGAGGAGCGGCAGCAGTTGCTCGTCCGGGGCTTCCGCCGCGCTCATCAGGGCGGCCGTCGCGTGCGGCGGCAGGCAGGCTCCGACCGCGAGGAACAGGGGCGGGGGCGCCCCTTCGTCGGCCAGGGCGCGGGTCAGGGTGTAGGCGACGAGCGCGCCGAGGCTGTGGCCGTACAGCGCGTACGGGCCGGCCTGCGCCGCCTCCAGCAGCGGGCCGAGCAGGTCGGCCAGGAGGCCGGAGCGGTCGGTGACGCGCGGTTCGCGCCGGCGGTTGTCGCGGCCGGGCAGCAGCAGCGCCGCCACGTCCACCGCGGGGCCGGCCGCGACGGGCCAGCGGCGGTAGCTGGCCACGCCCGCGCCCGCGTGGGCGAGGCAGTGGAGCCGAACCCGCTGCTCCACCGCCTCGTCGGCCGTGGTCAGGGAAGCCATGCGTCGCCCTCCTCCGGGAAACTGTTCCGGCGTACCGCCGGGCAGCGCGCCGGCTGCGGGCCGAGTCTCGCCATCACGGCTGGAGCGGGACTCGACTCCCGCCGGGTACGGCGCACCGGCCGGGGCCGCGCGCGGAATGACGGTCCACACTCCGCACGCACCCGCGGCCGGCGTCCCGCTCGCGCCCTCAGCCGGCATCGCGCTCGCGGCCGCGGGTCACCCCGCGGGCGCGAGCACGGTCCGTCCCCCGCCCGGACGTCCGCTCACGCCGCGTACAGGTCGAAGGTGGAGGTGTGGCGCGGCCCGGCGACCACGTCCAGGCGCGGGTCGACCGCGAGCATCGCCTGGTGCAGCCGCTGGAGCTGCGGCGACGGTTCGACGCCGAGCTCGTCGATCAGCCGCTGGCGCATCCGGCGGTAGACGTCGAGCGCGGACGCCTGCCGGCCGGACCGGTAGAGCGCGACCATCGCCTGCGAGTGCAGCCCCTCGTGCTGGGGGTGACGCGCGATCAGATCGGTGAGCTCGGCGATCAGTTCGACGTGGCGGCCCAGGCGCAGGTCCGCGTCGATCCGGCGCTCGCGCGTCACCAGCCGGCTCTCCTCCAGGCGCATGACCTCGATGTCGAGGATCGGTCCCACGCGCACGTCGACCAGCGCGGGCCCTTCCCACAGGTCGAGGGCCTCGCGCAGACACTTGGAGGACCGCCCGTCCTCACCGTTCTCGAAGGCCTGCTGGCCCTCGGCCACCAGCCGCTCGTACGCGTGCACGTCGACGGATTCGGCCGGTACCTGGAGCAGGTAGCCGCCGTAGCGGGTGGCCAGGACGTCCTTGGCGGAGCCCGGGACGTCCGGCCCCATCGCGGTGCCCAGGCGGCGGCGCAGTTGGAGGATGTACGTCTGGAGCGTGGTGAGCGCGCTCTGGGGCAGGTCGGCGCCCCATATCTCTTCCATCAGGGTGGGCACGGGCACGACCCTGCCCGGGTAGAGGGCGAGCAGCGCCAGGATCTGGCGAGGCTTGCCGGCGGTCGGGACGATGGACACCCCGTTGACTTCGGCATCCAATGGGCCCAGAACTTTAATCTTCATGATTCCCCTCCCAGCCTTGTCAGGCCGCCATCACTTTCCGGCCGGTAGTAAACCTTTCGACACTGCCGCATTCCGGCCTTTTCTGTCATGGGCGTGGACCTAAGGCCAGGGGCACCATATCCTTCGACAACCCGCTCCCCTCCGATGGTCAAGCACGGCTCGAGCCCCTCTCCAAGAAATACCGAGACGCGTCGACGAAACGTCGCTGACAAGGCACTGACAAAGCACTGACGGGCACTCGGTGAGCAGTCATCGGGTTTTCCCGGTACCTTTCCGCGCACCGTGCGCGCTGTTAGCTTTCCGGCCATGGCGACCGATACGACGGCGCGCTGCGCCGACCCGCTGACCCGAGGCCTGTTCGGCCCGGCCGGCCCGGGCGTTACCGCGGGACTGCCGGCTCTGCCGGGGCTGCCCGAGCCGCAGGTCCTGCTGGGCATGTTGGGCACCTGGCACGGCCGGGGGGTCCAGGTGGGCTTCCCCGATCTCACGGCCGAACATTTCCGGCCCCGCCTCCCGGCCAGGCCCGCAGCCTGAAAGGGGCTCGAGAAACCCTCCACGATTCCCGACGGGGGCGACGGGCATCGGGCGTCGTGCCGCGAAAGCACCTACGCTCCGATGGGAGAGGAAGGGCCCGCGGATATTCCGAAGGGAATACCGGCGGCAGATCTCCGGCAGCAGACCTCTCAAGCCTTCCCGTGTGAGGATGAGATGAAGTTTCGGATCCTGGGGCCCGTCCAGGCCTTCGACGAACGAAGCGGTGTTCTGGTCGTGCCGGCGGGAGCCAAACAGCGCGCGCTGCTCGGAGCTCTCGTCGTAAAGGCGGGCCAGGTCGTCTCCGCCGACCGGCTCGTCGACGAACTGTGGAGCGAGCACCCGCCGGCCAACGCCGCCAACGCCCTCCAGGCCCATGTGGCGCGGCTTCGCCGGCTGCTGTCCGTCCCGCCCCCCGTCGCCGGGGAGCCGCCCCGCGAGTGGCTGGTGACCCGGCCGCTCGGCTACGTGCTGCGGCTGGGGGACGCCGACACCGACGCCCGGCACTTCCAGCGGCTCGCCGCCGAGGGGCGCGACCTCGCCCACACCGACCCCGGCCGCTCCGCCGACGTGCTGCGCCGAGCCCTGGCGCTGTGGCGCGGCCCCGCCCTGGAGGGCAGCGGCCGGGGCGCCATCTGCTCCGTCGAGGCCTCGCTGCTGGAGGAGAGCCGGATCGTCGCCCTGGAGTCGCTGTACGACGCGTGCCTGCGGGCCGGTCGGGCCGGCGAGATCACGGGCGAGCTGGAGGAGCTCATCGCCTCCCACCCGCTGCGCGAGCGCTTCTACGAGCTGCTGATGACCGCGCTGTACCGGTGCGGGCGCCAGGCGGAGGCGCTGCGGGTGTACGAGCGCGCGCGCCGTCGGCTCGTCCACGACCTGGGCGTCGAGCCGGGCCCGGTCCTGCGCGGCCGCATGGAGGCGGTCCTGCACCATCAGGACCCCGCCACGGCCCGGCCCGTCGGCTCCCCGGCCGCAGGGCCGGCGCCGGCGCCCGCGGCGGGCGACGGGCCGAGCGTGAGCCTGCTGCACACCGAACTCGCCAGCCTGCGCCGCCACGTCGAGCGCCTGACCCGCGAACAGCGGGACCTGGTCTGCCGCCTGGAGGCCCTCACCGCGGCGCACGCGGCCAGGTCCTGACGCCGCCCGTCCTGCGGGCGCCCGGCGGCACGAGACCGCGCGGAAACACCGGAGCCCTTCCTCGGACCCGCGGTAGGCGGGCCGGAGGAAGGGCTCCGAAGGTTGCAGGGCACCGGGCGCCGGTGGGCAGGACGGCCACCGCACCGGTCCGCGCCCGCCGCCGCACCGTCGGTTCACCGGGCCACGAGCCGCCCCCCGGAAGCCCCGGCCGCCGCGGGCGACGACACGGTCTCCGGGTTCGCCGTGAGGATGAACCGCTGCAGCCGGCTCAGGGCTGCGGAGGGCTCCAGTCCCAGCTCCGACACGAGCGTCGTGCGCAGCCGCTGGTAGACGTTGAGCGCCTCACCGCGCCGCCCGGAGCGGTGCAGGGCCAGCATGAACTGGCCGTGCAGGCTCTCGTGCATCCGGTACTGGTTGACCAGGACGGTGAGCTCCGACAGCAGCTCGCGGTGCCGGCCCAGCCGGAGGTCGGCCTCGATGCGCTGGTCGAGCGCGCACAGCCGGGCCTCCTCCAGGCGCTGGACCTCCATCTGGATCTGGCTGCCGACCTGGACGTCGGTGAGGGCGGGGCCGGTCCACAGCGACAGGGCGTCCGCCAGCCGGCGCGAGGCGCCCTGGTGGTCGTCGGCGTCCATCGCCCGGTAGCCGGCGCCGGCCCGGCGCTCGAACTCCCGGTAGTCCACGGTCCCGCCGCGGGACTCCAGCCGGTAGCCGCCCGGGAGGGTGGCCAGGACGTCCTTGGCCGTGCAGCGCTCGTTCTCGCCCCGGCCGAGCGCCTCGCCGATCAGCTCGCGCAGCTGGAGCACGTAGGTCTGCAGCGTCGTGCGGGCGCTGCGCGGCGGGTTCTTGCCCCACAGCTCCTCGATCAGCGTGGAGACCGGGACCATCTGATCGGCGTGCAGCGCGAGCAGGGCCAGGACCTGACGCGGCTTCGGGGCGGTCGGCGTGACGGACAGGCCGTTCTCGGTGACCGACAGCGCTCCGAGCAGGTTGATGTCCACGTACTCCCCCAAAGGTCGCCTGGCGGCCGATGCCCGGCCCGCCGCGTTTCCCGTCCTGCGTTGGCCGCTCTGTCGGGGTCCGGTCGCGACGGCACGACCGGACCACTTGATAAAAAAACAGCGCAGTTGGTTTGTCAATCCCACCGACTTCACGCCAGGATCGCGACCTCCATATCCAGCCATTCTCTGATCGCATACGACCGGGTTCATACGTGATGAAATCGGTCATTTCAGCGGCATATACCGTTCCTTTACCGCCACGAATCGCCCGTCGCCAACGAAAGCAAGCCAGCACGACGTGGCCGGAACGACCGTTGCGGCTTCAAACAAAAGCCCCGAGGCCTGCGCAGCGCGCAGATCTCGGGGCAATCGACCCATCTCCCCCTGGAAATCGGCCTCTTGGCAGCTAACAGGCCCCTCCAGGGGCATCATGGAGAGGACCCGCTAAGAGACCGTACGGTCTCTTAGCGGGTCCACCAGGGGCCACACAGGCCCCACAACCACCTCTTGGGCCTCTCAGGCCGCCAGGGGTCTCCTCACGCTCCCTGCGTTCCCTTGGCGTTCAGCACCGCGAGCAGCTCCGGCGACGCCAGCGTCGGCAGCAACAGCTCCCAGAACTGCGTGATCGTGCGGGGAGCCAGCCAGGCCGGATCCCGGGCCCCGAGCACCTCGAAGCCCACCGTCGCCCCCACCACCGCCGTCACGATCCCCTCCGACTCGGCGACGGAGCGCAGCTCGCCCACCTCACCGGCCTCCCGGACGAGTCCCTCGACCCACTGCTGCCAGTAGGTGCGCGGGTCGGCCGCCGGTACCCAGGCCGCGTCGCTGCAGAGCACGAACCCGGCCCGCAGCACCACGTCCGACGTCAGCCCGCGCGCCAGGGCGTGCGTGACGTCGACGAGGCGCTGCAGCCTGCTCCCGGCACCCGGCGACGCCTCGCCGATCAGCGCTTCCAGCCGCCTCACCGCGGCCGCCTCGACGGCCTCCGCCAGGGCGACCTTGCTGCCGAAGTGGAAGTGCAGCGCACCGTTGCTCACCCCGGCCCGCGTGCTGATCTCGGTCAGCGACGCGACCGTGAAGCCGTCCCGGTCGACGACCTCGGCCGCGGACCTGATCAGGGCTTCCCGGGTTCGCAACGCGCGTTGCTGTCGTGCCATCGAGTACTCCGTTACTGCGGGGGGTTGCCGTGCTTGCGGGACGGCAGGTCGGCGTGCTTGCTGCGGAGCATCGCGAGGGCGTTGACGAGCACCTCGCGGGTCTCGGCGGGGTCGATGACGTCGTCGACGAGGCCGCGCTCGGCCGCGTAGTACGGGTGCATCAGCTCGGCCTTGTACTCCTTGACCATCTGCGCCCGGGTGGCCTCGGGGTCGTCCGACTCGGCGATCTGCTTGCGGAAGATGACGTTGGCGGCGCCTTCGGCACCCATGACCGCGATCTCGTTCGTCGGCCACGCGTAGGTGAGGTCCGCGCCGATGGACTGGGAGTCCATGACGATGTACGCGCCGCCGTAGGCCTTGCGCAGGATCAGCGAGATCCGCGGCACGGTCGCGTTGCAGTACGCGTACAGGAGCTTGGCACCGTGACGGATGATCCCGCCGTGCTCCTGGTCGACACCCGGCAGGAAGCCGGGCACGTCCAGCAGCGTGATGATCGGGATGTTGAACGCGTCGCACATCTGCACGAACCGCGCGGCCTTCTCCGACGCCTCGATGTCCAGCACGCCGGCCAGCGTCTGCGGCTGGTTCGCCACGATCCCCACGACCTGCCCGTTCAGGCGGCCCAGGGCACAGATGATGTTGCGGGCCCAGCGCTCGTGGACCTCGAGGTACTCCCCGTCGTCGAGGACCTCCTCGATCACCGCGGCCATGTCGTACGGGCGGTTGCCGTCGGCCGGCACCAGGTCGAGGAGCACCTCGGAGCGGCGGCTCTGGGGATCCGAGCACGGCACGCACGGCGGGTACTCGCGGTTGTTCTGCGGCAGCATCGAGAGGAGGTAGCGCACCTCGGCGATGCAGGTCTCCTCGTCGTCGTACGCGAAGTGCGCGACACCCGAGGTGCCGGCGTGCACGTCGGCGCCGCCGAGGCCGTTCTGGGTGATCTCCTCACCCGTCACCGCGCGGACCACGTCCGGCCCGGTGATGAACATCTGCGAGGTCTCCCGGACCATGAACACGAAGTCCGTCAGCGCCGGCGAGTACGCGGCACCACCCGCACACGGGCCGAGCATCACCGAGATCTGCGGGATCACACCCGAGGCCCGGGTGTTGCGCTGGAAGATGCCGCCGTACCCGGCGAGCGCGGAGACGCCCTCCTGGATACGCGCACCCGCACCGTCGTTCAGGGACACCAGCGGGGCACCGGCCGCGATGGCCATGTCCATGATCTTGTGGATCTTCGTCGCATGGGCCTCGCCCAACGCACCACCGAAGATCCGGAAGTCGTGCGCGTACACGAAGACCGTACGGCCCTCGACCGTGCCCCAGCCGGTGATGACACCGTCGGTGTACGGGCGCCTGTCCTCCAGGCCGAAGCCGGTCGCCCGGTGCCGGCGCAGCTGCTCCACCTCACTGAACGACCCCGGGTCGAGCAGCAGCTCGATGCGCTCGCGCGCGGTCAGCTTGCCCTTGGCGTGCTGCGCCTCGGTGGCCCTCTCGCTCGGGCCGCTGACCGCCTGCGCACGGACCGCGTGCAGCTCGGCCACACGCCCGTGAGCGTCCGCCGCCTCCACAGAGGCCCGAGGAATGTCATTCGTAATCGTCACGACACGTCCCTCCCTCTCAAGGTGCGGCCCGATCGACAACCCACCCTAACAAACCGCATATGCGGTTTACGTGGTGCGGCTTGGCGCGCACACGAATCAGCCATCAGGTGAACCCGGCGCTTCTAACGCCAGCTGTACGGAGAGCGGTAACCCGCACTGGGCCGCTCGGGCCGCCACAGCGGAGCGTCGGGCGACTGGTCGTCGCCGGCTTCCTCGTCCCGCGCGGCCAGCAGCGAGCACAACACGACGGTGACCGCCGCCAGTTCCTCGTCGCTGGCGCTCCCGCGCTCCACTCGGAACGTGGGCCACGCGGTGTCGATTTCAACCATTCGCCCCTCCTCCGGCCTGGTCACCCACCGTCCGCCACGCACCTCAAGGACCGCTGTTGCCTTGCTTGAGATCTGGCTGGATCTGCCGTCCGGACCATCGCCTCCGCCCACCCCCTCCGACCTGGGACAAGACGGCACCGACGAGGAGGGTCGCGTGGCCGGAATCAGGGAGTCCGCAACCTGGCCGGGAGGAGGTTCTGGTTCCGGTAGAGGTTAAACCGGTTGGTATGTATGTTTTGGGCGCCGGGCCACCCCGTCGGAATTGTTCCGTTCCATCTCGCTACAGCGACCCAGAGGAAGCCAATGACTGCGAGCACGTTCGGCGTAGAACGCACTACAGACCTCCGGCACCTCAACCTGACCACGACCGTCCCCAAGGAGTTCGTGCATCGGGCCTCGGTCGCCGAGGTCATGCTCACCGACTGGCGGCGCGAGGACGAGACCCACGTCGCCCTCACCGGCCAGTGGCCCCGCAGCCACAGCTTCTTCACCCCGGTGGAGGACGGCCGGCACGACCCGCTGCTGGCCGCGGAGACCATCCGCCAGGCCGGCATCCTCGTCGCCCACGTCGAATTCGGGGTCCCGCTCGACCGCCAGTTCCTCGTGCACGACCTCCGTGTCGCCGTGCACCCCGAGCACATGGCCGTCGGTCACTCCCCCGCCTCGATCGACATCGCACTCACCTGCGCGACGATCAAGCGCCACCGGGGCGCTCTGACCGGTCTGCGGGTCGAGACCGTGATCCGGCGCGACGGGCACGTGGTGGCCACCGGCGGAGGCTCGTTCAGCTGCCTCACCCAGCCCGTCTACGAGCGGATACGCGCGTCCCGGCCGCTCAGCGACGCGGCCGGCCAGCCCACGCTCATCGCCCCGGCCGCCCCCCAGAGCGTCGGCCGGATGTCCCCCACGGACGTCGTGCTCTCGCCCATCGGGGAGCGCGACACCTGGCAGCTGCGCGTGGACACCCGCCATCCGGTGCTCTTCGACCACCCGGTCGACCACGTGCCGGGCATGCTCCTGATGGAGGCCGCCCGCCAGGCCGCGGCCGGCACGCTCGGCCGGTCCTCCCTCATGCCGCTGTCGATCTCCGCGGAGTTCCACCGGTACGTCGAACTGCACAGCCCCTGCCAGGTGACCGCCGTGCGGCTGCCGCAGCAGACCCGCGGGGCGAACCCCAAGGTCCTGGTCACGTGCCACCAGGAAGGCAGACTCTCCTTCACCGGGAACGTGACGGCACTCCCGTACCGTGCCTGAGCCGCCCTGTCCCGCTCCGCCGACGGGCGGAGCGGGACGGATCCCACCCGAGATCACCGAAATCCCCTTTGAACGGATGAAGGGCCAGACCCTTCCCATATTTCCGAGGGCTGTGCGAGGTCGTCCGCCACTGTAAGATACAGACTGGGCGGTTTCTTACTGACAACCCTCCACTTCGGACACACGCACACCCGACGGAGGGGAGGAGAGGCACCATGGCCGAGCAGGTCCGGGCCATCCGTACCCGGCGCGCCATCCTCACGGCCGCCGCCAAGGTCTTCGAGGAACGCGGCTACCGGGCCGCCACCATCGCCGAGATCCTCGCCGCCGCCGGCGTGACCAAAGGCGCGCTGTACTTCCACTTCCAGTCCAAGGAGGACCTGGCCCAAGGGGTCCTCGCCGAGCAGGACCAGCGCCTCCTGGTGCCCGAGCGCCAGTCGAAGGTGCAGGAGATGGTCGACATCGTGATGCTGCACGCCTACCGGCTGCAGACCGACCCCCTCGTCCGCGCGGGCGTCCGACTCTCCATGGACCAGCAGCCCGGCCTCGACCGCAGCGGCCCCTTCCTGCGCTGGAGCGAGGTCGGCCACGCACTGCTCACCCAGGCACAGGCGCAGGGCGAACTGCTGCCCCACGTCGTGCCCACCGAGACGTCGGACGTCGTCGTCGGTGCCTTCGCCGGCATCCAGTCCATGTCCCAGGCCATCAACGACTACCAGGACCTGACCCGCCGGGTCGCGGCCCTCCTGCGGCACCTGATGCCCAGCTTCGTCGTCCCGTCGGTCCTGGCCTCGCTGGACCTCACGGAGTCCCGCGGCTCCACGGTCTTCGGCGAAGCCTCCGCGCACCTGACCGACAGCGAAGCGGTGGCCCTCACGTAACCCGGGCTACCGCCCGTCGGCCCCCCGCTCACCGAAGTACGCCGTCAGCGCCCCCACCAACGGGTCCGGCACCGGGCCGGCGCCCCGGGCCGCGCCGCCGCCGGCCCACGCCACGTACCCGTCCGGCCGCACCAGCACGGCCCCGTACGTCACCTCGGCCGGCGCCTCCGCGTGCACCACCCGTACCGTGCCGGCCCAGGGCCGCGCCTGCTCCTCGTGGTCCGTCCCGGACGCCGGACCCCCCGCGCCCGAGAACACCAGCAGCAGCGGCCGTCCCTGCGCCAGCAGCCCGATCAGGTCCGCCGGACCCGACCCGGTCCGCAGCACCACGTTCGGAAGAAACGTTCCTTCCAAAGCGGCCGACCCCGCGCCCCGCCGCCCGTACACCGTGTCCTGCGCACTGACCATGTCCGCCAGCGGCCCGCCCTCCCCCTGGGCGGCCACCACCGCGCCGAGCACCCGCGTCACCGCGTCCGCCTCCGGCGCCGGCCTCATCAGCCCCAGCTGGGCCCGCGTGTTGTCGACCACCCGCAGCGCCGCGGGCCGGCGTTCCCCGTCGTAGGAGTCCAACAGCCCCGGCCCCGCCTCACCGCGCACCGTCAGCGCGAGCTTCCAGCCCAGGTTGACGGCGTCGAGCACACCGGTGCTCAGGCCCTGTCCGCCGATCGGGAAGTGCACGTGCGCCGCGTCCCCCGCCAGCAGGAACCGCCCCGAGCGGAACGTCCGGACCACCCGCGTGAAGTCGCTGAACCGCGTGAGCCAGCGCGGCTCCGCCAACCGGACCTCGCGCCCGACGATCCGGGACACCGTGCCCTCGAACTCGTCCAGGGTCGGCTCCCGACGGCGGTCGGCGGACGGGCCGGTGAGGTCGAGGGCACGCAGGTGCACCGCGCCGCCCGCGGCGGGCTTGGCCACGATCCAGCCGCGCGGCGTACGGTGCCAGCCCGGCCGGACCGCTTCCGGATCGAGGACCCTGACCCGGCCCGCGAGCGCGGACACCGTCGCCGGGTACGCGTCGGACGCGATGCCCGCCGTCTCACGTACGAGGCTGCGCGCCCCGTCCGCGCCCACCACGTACCGCGCGGTGCAGCGGACCGGACCCTCCGGCCCGTCGGCCGTGACCACCACCGCGTCCGGCCCCTCGTCGAGACCCGTCACCCGGTGGCCGCGCAACACCCGCGCCCCGGCCTCCAGGGCCTGCCGCTCGAAGTGCCGCTCCAGGTCGGCCTGGGTGCACTTCAGGATCGGGACGGGCTCGGTCGCCGGCGCCGTCACCACGAGCCCCTGCACACCGGCGAAGTGGAACGGCGCCGCACCCGCAGGAACCGGTCCCGGATCCTGCGCAGCCCGTTCCTGAGCCGGAACCGACCCCTCGCCGCCCGCCCCCGGCAGGCGCCCCCGCCTCGCCAGGCACTGCACCGCCCTGGCGTGCAGGGTGGTCGCCTTGGGCCGCTCCGACACCGCGCCCTGCGCCTCGAGGACCACCGTGTCGACCCCGTAGGCGGCCAGCTCCGTCGCGATCAGCAGCCCCACGGGCCCCCCGCCGACCACCACCACTTCCGCGCGCATCGCGCCCCCTCCCCCACACCCCACCGCCCCCGGCGGTTCCCGCTCCCGACGGCCCCCGCCGCACCTCACAGCGCCCGGAGGCACCGCGGAGCCGAAAATATACCGGGTGCCCTGTTCTTTTTCAGGTGGGACGAAGGGACACCTCGCGGCCGGCCTTGTGCGCGGGCACGGGGGCGGGGGCACGGGGGCCGGACACGGGCATGACGAACGCCCGGTCCACCACGGGCCGACCGGGCTGGTCCCGCACCTCACCGAGGGGCCGGGACCGGCACTTCCACGGCAGAGGGGCCCCTAGGCGGGCAGCTGCCGGGCCACCGCGGACCGCAGCGGCCCGCCCTCGGAGCGCTCCGTCTTGCGCCCCTTGTGCCCGGGCGCCAGGGTCCGCGTGTCCACGGCCTCCGCCGGAGCTCCCGTGGAGTACAGTCCGTCCGGCTCGGTGTCCCGGTCGTGCGGCAGCAGCCAGAACACCCGCCGCCGGAAGGTCCCGGACGAGCGGGACGGCTTGGCGCCCGGCCCGAGCTGCGCGTACCCGACCATCCGGCCGTCGCGGTGGTACGCGGGTTTGCCCCGCCGGGTCGGCAGCCGGTCCAGGCTCTGCCGGACGTAGTCGAGCCGGCTGATGTCCTCGAGCCAGACGAGGGCGGTCTCGTGGATGATCTCGTCCTCGCCGATGAGGGCGCTCATGCTGTCTCCTCGTGCGCGAGCAGGCCGATGCCCGGGTAGTACTTGCGCTGGTTGGACAGGATCATCTCCTTGGGAGACTCCAGTCCCACCACCTCGCGGACACGTGCCGCGAAGGCCCGGGAGGAAATCGCCGGGGCGCCCTCATTCTGGCACCAGCTGCGGTAGGCCGCGTAGAGCTGGGCCTGCTCCGCCCGTAGATCCGGCTCGATCCGGCACGACTCCCCGAGGAAGCGGCCGGTGTGGTCCTCCGTCTCGGCGTACGCGGTCGTGGCGATCCGCACCCGCTCGGGCCCGCTGAGGTCCTTGTCGCCGCCCAGGTAGCGGCGCGCGCCCTCGATCAGCCAGTTCAGGATGCCCGGACCCTCCTCGGTGACGAGGATGTCCGCCAGGTTGTCGATCTTGCGGTCGTCGGAGACGACCCGCTCGAACGGGATCAGGCGCATGCGCCGCCAGAAGGCGAAGCCGCCGGTGCCCACCTCGGGCCGGTGGTTGCCGAGCAGCCAGAGCTTGTGCGTGGGCTCGAAGCTGAAGAAGTCCTGGCGCATCCGACGTGCCTTGATCCGGTCACCGCCCGTGAGCAGCTTGACCCGTGCCTCGTCGAAGCGGTCGCCCGGCTTGACCTCGGAGCACACGATGACCCGGCGGCCGTGCAGCTCGGCGAGGTCCGTCGGGTGGCCCTCGTACGGCCGGGCCATCAGGAAGCCCGGCGGTGCGGCGTCCGCGTAGTCGCCGAGCAGCTTGATCAGGACGTCCAGCAGCACGGACTTGCCGTTCTTGCCGGAACCGAACAGGAAGGGCATGACCTGCGCGCCGACGTCCCCGGTGACCGAGTAGCCGAGGAGCAGCTGCAGAAAACCGACCATCTCGGCGCCTTCGGGGTCGTCCCCGAAGGTGTCGGTCAGGAACCGGTTCCAGCGCGGGGTCGGCATCGGCTGCGGCGGGGCCGTGGTGGAGCGCGAGTGGAAGTCCTTGGTGGGCTCGGGGGGCCTGATCCGCCCGGTGCGGAGGTCGACGATCCCGGCCGGCGTGCACAGGGCGTACGGGTCGGCGTCCAGGCGCGCGGCGTTCAGCACCATGCCCGGGGCCGACTTGGCCTGGACGAGCATGGCGTTGATGCCGCTGGTGCTCAGCGCCCGGCGGCGGTGCTGCTGGAGGGACGCCGGCGTGTGGAGGCCGCGCGGGTCCTGGGTGGCGATGGACTCGGCCAGGTCGCCGGCGGCCCACAGGATGGTGTCGTCCTCGTCGATCTGCCAGCGCGTCGAGTCCCAGCGGTACCAGCCCAGGCCCGGCACGTGCCGGTAGTCGTTGGCGTAGAGCTTGACGAACAGCTTGGCGTTGCCGCGGTCGGTCAGCGTGTCGGGCAGGAGCCCGTCCGCCGTCACCTCCCCGGTCCCCCGAGGCCCTGTGTGCCCTTCTGCGGCCCTCGCGGGCCGTACCGCGACCGAAACCGCCCCGGAGCCCCCTGCGGTCCCCTGCGCGGGCACAGCGGCCGTCTGGGCCAGGATCTGGGCCGCCACGGCCTGCGGGTCGAAGTCGACGAGCGCCTCCTGAACGGCCCCGCCCCCTGCGGGGGCACCGTCCGACACCTCGTCCGGGAAGCCCACGGATGCCTCCTCGCCGCACGTCACGGTCGCTCCCTCCTCGAAGGACCGCGACGTCCCGTCGCCGAACGGCAGCATGCCCGCGGCCGGGCCGTCGCCGGGCAGCTCGTCCTCGTCGAGCGCCCCGGCGCCCAGCACGTCCCCGGCCCCGGACGGCCCGTCGCCGTAGGAGCCGTCGAGAGAGCCGCCGAGGGGCGCGTGCCCGGGCGTCCGACCGGCTCCGGGACGGGACCCGGGACCGAACTCGTGGTCGGAGGACCCGTCACCGGCCCCCTCCACGGAGGGATGGTCCATGGGCCCTTCGAAGGCGTCGTCGAAGGACTCGTCCAGGACGCCGTCCCCCAGCCGGTAGCCAGGGGTGCCCTGGGAGGTGCCCAGCGACCTCTCCGCGGGCCTCTCCGGCCGGTCCGGCGACCTGTCCAGGGCAGCACCGAAGAGCCGGTCGTACGAGTCGTCCAGCCGCGCCTCCGCGAGGCGCTTGTGGCGGTCCGTGGTCACGGGCGGCCCCCCGGGGTCAGCGGACGGTGGGAGCCCGCGCTCAGACCGCTGCGGATGATCGCGCCGCAGCGCCGTTCCTGCCCGGGTCTGGCGTGTTCCGCCGCGTCCCTCAGGGCGCGCTCCGCATCGGAGGGGTGCAGCAGCCCGGCGGCTACCAGCCCTCCGGCGGTGTAGGCGGCCCGGTTGAGCTTCTCGGAGAACGCCGCGCCCTCGGGCACGGCGGCGCAGGCCGCCACCTCGGCCAGCACGGCGCCCAGGACGCGGCCCGCCATGCCGCGCCCGCCGCCGCCCGCGGCCACGACGGCCTGCTGGGCCCGCGGCGGTACGGGGCGCGGCGCGGGAACGTGCGCGGGCGGGAGGTGCCCGGTGCGCTCCAGTTCCCTGGCCAGCCACGGGGGCAGGGGCGCCGGCTCCCTGACGGGGCCCACCGGCTCGTACGCCCCGGCGTCGGTCACGGTGCCCGGGGCGATGATGTAGCCGCCGTGGGCCCGTACGTCGACCTGCCAGGCGAGCGCACGCGTGGAGCCGGACGAACCCGCCGAACACTGCCAGCGGTGACCGGGATTCGCCCGGTACCAGACGTGCAGGCCGTTGGAGGGCGTGCGGACCCGCAGCGTGGTGGTGTCCTCCGCCGGGGACGTCTCGCCCCGCAGCGCGGCCAGCACGCCGAGCGTGTGGAAGCCGTTGGCCAGGCCCTGCAGGTCGACGCTGTCGGCCACGGGGATGCCCGGCAGCAGGCGGTCCCGGCTGGGCAGCGGCTGCTCGTGGGCGTCGATGTCGATCACGACGAGGCCGGCCGGCCCGCAGGAGATCCCGACCCCGAGCCCGGGGTGGGCGCCCCACCACTGCTCGATGCGGGCGAAGTCCAGGGTGGCCGCGTGGAACCCGTGGCACCAGCGACCGGCCCGCAGGCAGGCGCAGTCCTTGGAGGTGTGCCCGGGAGCCCGGCAGGCCTCGCAGTTCCCGGCGGGCGTCTTGCGGCCCGGCGAGAGCGGGTGCACGGGCCAGCCCTTGCTGGCGCACCACCGAGCCGTGGCCAGAGCCTGCCCAGGAGTGCGGCCGACCGGGCGAGCCTGGTCACGGCAAGACCCGGAACCTGAGATTCCACTCGGGGGGTGCGCTGAGTCGCTGCGCGAATCCCGCAGCTCAGAAGCCATGCCCATCCCCCGTCAGCGACCCAAGCGACTCAACGACGGACATACCTTAGCGAAGGTCATCTGAGGAAGAGAGCATCTGCAGCCACCAGAGACACAAGGGTCACTCAGCGACTCAGCGACTGAAGACACCCGCGCCCAGCGACTGAAGCACCTTCAGTCGCTCCCACAGTAGCTGTAAAAAACAGCAGGTCAGACCGGTTTTCGTAACCCAAACAGCGACTGAAGCGACTCAGCGACTGAATATATGACGCACACAGGCGCACGCGCACACACGTGCGTTGCACTCCATATACCCGGACCTTGAGTCGCTTCAGTCGCTATTTGCCCGCCACACCCCGTCTGACCTGGGCTTTCTTCGAGCGACTCACAGCGACTGAACCAAGCTTCAGTCGCTCCTCTTCAGTCGCTGAGCCCCTTCCCGGCCCCCAGGACCGCCCGAACGGCGCCTCTGACCTGCAGCGACCGAAGCCCCTTCGGTCGCTGGCAGCGACTCAAGCGACTCCGCAGCGCGTGTCGAGCCCGCCCCGAGCGGTTGTACGAAAACCCGCAACTTCGGTCGCTTCGGTCGCTGCTTCCGACCCGTCGCAGGTCAGAGCTCTGTCGAGGCCGTCCCCTTCAGTCGCTCCGGGTCCTGCCGGCGTCCCTGACCGTCCCCCGTCCGGGCTCCGGAATCAAACACAAGTACGACCGAGACGGCATCCGCCCCCCGGGATCGGGCTCCCGTGCGAAGAACAGACGTGCGTCTTCTCGTATCTATGTACGCCGTACTGAGGTGCGACGTACTCAGGTGCGTCGAACGATGTCCGAGTACAGAGAACGAATGGCCGAAAAACGACCGGTCGCCGCCTCGCGGGAGAGCGGTGCGGCGGCCGGGCCCCCTCGGGAAACGGATCCTCTGCGGCGGCCCGGGCCGAGGCGGGCCGGCCCACTGACGGATGCCCCGCCCGGCGGCTGACGCGTCCTCACCCGCCCCTCGGACCAGGCGTTAACGCCACCTGGGCCTCTCAAACCACCCGAAAACGCCATGCTCCTCAAGCGTTTTGTTAGCAAGATGGCGTGTCACGTCCCTCAACTGCCCCGGACGTTAGTAAAGTCCCTTCCATGACTTCGCCCGCCTCCCCGAGCGACCGTGACAAGGTCGTCTCGAAGCTGCCCCCCTGGCTCCGTCAGGAGTTGAAGATCCGTACCGCCCAACTCCGCATCGACATCCAGGATGCGGTCCACCAGGGCATCGCGGACTGGAGTGCCCTCGCCTCCGCCCCCTCCCCCGTCGACACCTCCGGCGCGGAGTCCTTCTCCACCTGGCTGCCCGCCGGTCAGTGGGAGGCGTTCCGGGCCGATGCCAGGGACCGCGGAGTCTCGCTCATCCAAGGCCTCGCCCAGTCCGTCAGGCTGTGGCTCGAGAAGAACCCGGCGCCCACCGTCCAGCGGCCGTCCGTGGTCCGCCGCATCGTCGTGTGCAACCAGAAGGGCGGCGTCGGCAAGACCGCCATCACCGCCGGTACCGGAGAGGCCCTGGCCGAGGACTCCAACTCGCTGTACCCGGTCCGCATCGCCCGCCAGCTGGCCCGGCTCGCCGACGACGACCCGGCGCTGGACCGCGAGGACCTCCCGGGCCTGGGCCTGCGGGTCCTGCTGGTCGACTTCGACCCCCAGGGCCACCTCACGAAGCAGCTGGGCCAGCAGCCCATGCCCATCGGCGGCGACAGCCTCACCTGCCACATGGCGGGCGAGGGCAAGGGCCCGCTCCAGGACATCGTCGTGCCGGTCCCCGACGGGCGCTTCGGCGACCGCCTCCACCTCCTGCCGTCCTGCACGGACGCCTTCCTCCTGGACGTGCGGCTCTCCACCGTCCGGGCCCGGGAAGCCGCCCTGGAACGGGCCCTCTCCCCGCTGGAGTCGGAGTACGACGTCATCCTCGTCGACTGCCCGCCGAGCCTGGGCCTGAGCATGGACGCGGCCATCTACTACGGCCGCCGCCGCCCGGGCGAGGAGCCCGGCGCCTCCGGCGCCCTGATCGTGGTCCAGGCCGAGGACTCCTCCGCCGACGCCTACGACCTGCTCACCTCGCAGATCAACGACCTGCGCGACGACCTCGCCCTCGACATCGACTACCTCGGGCTCGTGGTCAACCTCTACGACGGCCGCCGCGGCTACATCGCGACGTCATCCCTCCAGGCCTGGATGGACATAAAGGATCCGCGGGTCGTGGCGATCGTCCCCGACCTCAAGGAACAGCGGGAAGCGGTCCGCCTCAAGCAACCCCTCTTCGTGTACGCACCCAAGGGAGACCAGGCCGTCGTCCTGCGCGCTCTCGCCCGGGAGATCTCATGAGCAAGGCAGACAAGCTCGGCGTCTCGGCCTCCTTCGCCCGCGCGCAGCCCGTGACCGTCAGCTCCCGCCGCGCGGCCATCGCCGAGGCGACCGGAGCGCCGACCTCGGGGGTCATCCCGCCTTCCGAGGTCCCCATCGAGGCCCTCACCCACAACCCCTTCAACCTCCGCGAAGAACTCACGGAGCTCGATGAGCTGGCCGAGTCGCTGCGGGTACGGGGCCAGCTGCAGCCCCTCGCGGTCGCCACGCGCATGGCCTTCATGGAGGCCCACCCGGGCCAGATCGACGGGCTGGGCCGTGCCCCGTTCGTGGTCATCGACGGCAACCGCCGCCTCGCCGCCGCCCGCCTCGCCGGGCTGACGACGATGCACATCCACGTCAACGACGCCCTGTCGGCGAGCGCCGCCGACATCCTCGAATCCGCACTGATCGCCAACATCCACCGGGCCGACGTCGCCCCGATGGACCAGGCCCGGGCCCTCCAGGAGCTCGTGGACGTCCACGGCTCGCAGGCCAAGGTGGCCAAGCGCCTGGGCAAGACCCCGGCGTGGGTCTCCCAGAGGCTCGCCCTGCTCAACCTGACCCCGACCCTTCAGGAGAAGGTCGAGACGGGTGAGCTGAAGGTGGAGCCGGCCCGACGCATCGGACGGCTTCCGCAGGAGGCCCAGGAGGCGGCGGCCCAGGAGAGCGCCCACACTCCCCCGCGCCAGCGCAGCCGCCCCGCCCCGGACCTCCGGGTGGGATCCGCACCCGACGATGTCCGGCCCGACGGCGCCGCGGACACCGAGCCTCCTGCAGGTGGGTACGCCCGGCCGGCCGACCGCCCGGCGCCCGTTACGCCCTCCGGCCCGACCGAGGAGCCGTCCGCGAGGCCGGCCGGTCAGCCCGTTCGGGCGGACGGTGTCGACGGGGTGCCCGGCGCGTCCACCCTCACGCTGCCCGCCGGCTCTCCGGAAGAGCTCGCCGCCGCCCTCGCACGGGAGCTCTCCCCGGCGGACCTCGCGGCCCTGACGGAACACCTCGTCGCCCGACTGCCCTGAGTGGCCCCGAACGCCTCACGCACAGGGGGACCGTTAACGCCGTTAACGGTCCCCCAGTGCGTTTCACGTGCGATCCAAGGTGCGACCGGGGCTAGGGTGAAGGCGTGCAGCACGAACAGGGCAGGCTCTTCGCAGCCGTCGACGCCCTTCTCCAGCAGGCAGCGGCCAAGGACGCCCTCCCCCACCCGGACGAGCGCAGACGCCTGCGCGAGGCCGCGGGCCTCAGCCAGGAGCAGATCGCCAAGGCCCTTTCCGTACGCCGGGAGACGGTCACTTCCTGGGAGGCCGGTCGCACCGAGCCCCGGCCCCCCAAGCGGGCGGCGTACGTCCGCCTCCTCGACGGCCTCTCCGAGCTCCACCCGATCGGGCCCCTCGACCCTGCCGATCCCGCCGTCGGCGTTAACGCCGTTAACGCCCAGCCCCCGGCCCCCGCCCCCGACGCCGCCCCGGCCCCCGATACGGACCCCGCTCCGGAGCCGCCGCCCGCGGCCGACCCGCCGACCGTTAACGGCGTTAACGCCGAGGCCCCCCGGGCCGTCCCCGAGCCGACACCCGCTGACGCCGTCGACGCCCCGGCACCCCCCGTCTCCGCCGCGGGCACTGTTAACGCCGTTAATGCCCGGCCCACCGCGGCTGCCCGGCCCGCCCGCGCGAGCGCCCGCACCCCCTCCCCCGCCCTCCGAACCGTTAACGCCGTTAACGCCGCCCCCGCCCCCCTGGTCGTCCTGGACGCCACCGCGACCGCCCACGCCCCCGGCGGCCTGCTCCTCGACTGCCCGGCCAAGGACCTTCCGTCCCTCCTCACCTGGGCCCTGGGCGCGGGCCTCGGCACCCCCCGCCTCCACCCCAACGGCAAGGACGCCGACCCGCTCCTCGTCCTGACGGCCCCCGCCGCCGAGCGCTTCGGCCTGCCCCTCGAGCTCGAGGACCGCCGAGCCCTGCGCCTGCCCGACGCCCACCCCGTGGTGAAGGGGCTGACCAAGGCGGGCTGGAAGCTCACCCGGCGCGGCTTCGGCCCCTGGGCCCGCGTCTACCGCCCCCCGACCCCCGTGGCCCCCGCCGAGGGCGACGACCGCCGGAGCGGGACCCGCCGCGCCTGCGTCCAACTGGCGGTCCTGCCCTGGGGCGCCCTCGACACCCGCTCCTGGGGAGACACGGACACCTTCCCCGCCCCCGAGATCGCCCGGGTCCTCGGCACGTACGCCTCCCGGGTCCTCGTACCCCGAGGCTCCACCGCCGTCTGCGGCCTGGAGCTCATGACCGCCCTGCGCCCGCCCACCCGGGCGCTGCGCCAGGACCGGCCCGACGGCACCGTCACCTGGGTCTCCGCCCCCGTCTCCGGCACCCTCACCGCCGCGGTGGACCCGGCCCTGCCCGAGGCGCCCGACGAGCACCCGGTCGTCGCCTCCCGCTATCCGCGGGCCCATCGGCGCACCCCTGACGAGGTGCTCGACGAGGAGGCGTACGACTGGATCCGCGATCCCGAGCTGCTCACCGACGAGGAGTGCGCCCGTACCCACGCCGTCGGCATCGACGTCAACATGGCCTTCGCCGCCGCGGCCAACCGCCTCACCGTCGGCCTCGGCCCGGCCACCCACGTCAGCTCGCCCCGCTTCCACCCGAAGCAGCCCGGCAGCTGGCTCGTCGACCTCTCCGGCATCGAGCTCGACCCCCGTCTGCCCAGCCCGTTCACACCTTCCGGGCAACGCCCCGCAGGCCCCGCCTGGTACGCCACCCCGACCGTCGCGTACGCCGTCGAGCTCGGCCACGAAGTACGGCCCCAGGAGGCCTACCTCCGCGACGAGCCGACGGCCTACCTCGACCCCTGGTACGCCCGGCTGCGCGACGCCTACCTGGCCACGATGGCGGATCTGGGCGTGACCGCGGACCTCTCCGAGGCCGAGCTGCTCGACGCGATGACGGTCCACAAGACCCGCGACCCCGCCCTCGCCAACGTGCTGGCCGCGGTCAAGGCGACCGTCAAGGGCGGCATCGGCAAGCTCCGCGAGCGCCCCCAGGGCATCGGCTACCGCCCCGGCGAGCCCTGGCCCGCCCTCGAACGCCCCACCTGGCGCCCCGACATCCGGGCCGCCGTCATCGCCACGGCCCGCGTCAACATGCACCGCAAGATGCTCCGGCTCGCCACTGCGGGCCTCCATCCCGTCGCCGTCCTGTCGGACTGCGCGGTGTACCTCTCCGACGGCCCGAGCCCGCTGGACTTCCTGCCCCGCACCCCGGAGGGCAAGCCGCTCCCCGGCGGTTTCCGCCTCGGCGTCAGCCCCGGCATGGTGAAGCACGAGGGGACCCAGCCGCTGCTGTGGGCCGTGGGCATGCTCGACGAGGGCCACAACCCCGCCCGCCACATCAAGGGCCACGACGCGGCCGCGTACGGGGAGTAGGGGATTAGGACATGGCAGACATCAGCGATGGCCTGACCCGAGCCGACGAACAGCACCTCACCCGCCCGATCCCCAAGTCGGCCGGCGCACAGATGCGTTTCCTCGTGAAGCGGCTCAAGACGACGCGCGCCGTGGCCGCCCTGCTCGGCATCTCCCAACGCACCGTCGAGCGCTACGTCGCCGACCAGATCCGGCGGCCGAAGCCGGCCCTGGCGGCCCGTCTGGAGACCGAGGTGCGCCGCCGCTGGCAGCCCCTGGTCCGCAAGCGCGCCCGGGACCGGGCAGCGACCCGGACCGGCCTCGTCATCGAGACCAGGGCCCGCTTCGGGTTCACAGCCGCCCCCGGCACCTCGGACGACGGCCGCATGCGCCGCATCACCCAGCACCTTCCCCCCGAGTACGCCGGTCGGCTCTTCGCCGCCCAGGAGGCCGGGGCCGCGGAGGCCACGCTGCAGGGCATCGCCGCGGAAGGCCTGCAGGAGCTGTACTTCAAGGACCAGGGCACCCGGGCGCCGGGCCTGCTGGTCGAGTTCACGGACATCGACTACGTCGAGTTCGACTTCTGAGTGGCGGCCGGGGCGGGACCGGGGGAGTGTCGAGAGGCGTGAGCCCCTCGACGCCACCCCGGCCACCACCTCGTCTCGACCGGTCTTCCAGCCGATCTCCGGTCGTCTTGGAGACGGTCGGTCCTGTCCCGTCCTCGGAACCCACACCACGGAGCCCGGCCGTGTTCAGCTCCCTGTCCGTCCGCAACTTCAGGCTCTTCGTCATGGGCCAGCTGGTGTCCGTGATGTGCACGTGGATCATGATCGTCGCCCAGGACTGGCTCGTCCTGTCCCTCACCGGCGACTCCGGCACGGCCCTCGGGCTCGTCACCGTCGCGCAGTTCACCCCGACGCTCCTGCTCACCCTCTACGGGGGCCGGCTCGCCGACCGCTACGACAAGCGCCGGCTGTTGGTCATGGCCAACCTCGCCGCCGGGGCCGTGTCACTGCTGCTCGCGCTGGCCGTCCTCTCCGGCCGGGCCGGCCTGGGCGTCATCCTCGTCGCGGCGGCCGCCCTAGGCGCCGTCGCCGCGGTGGAAATGCCCACCCGCATGTCGTTCGTCGCCGAGCTCGTGGGCTCCGACCTGATGCCCAACGCCTCGGCGCTGAGCGCCGCGTACTTCAATGCCGCGCGGATCATCGGCCCTGCCATAGCGGGTCTGCTGATCAGCGGCACGGGCTCCGTCGGCACCGTGATGCTCCTCAACGCCTTCAGCTACCTGGCCACCGTGGTCGGCCTGCTGATGATGCGTCCGGAGGAACTGCACCGCTCGCCGGTCTCCCACCAGGACGCCCGGATCACCGACGCCCTGCGGCACGTCACCAGCCGGCCGGACCTGGTCATGCCACTGGCCCTGGCGGCGGTCGTGGGCCTGTTCGGCTTCAACTTCCCCCTCACCCTGCCCCTGATGGCCAAGACCGTGTTCCACACCGGGGCCGCGAGCTTCGGCCTGCTGACCACTGCCGTGGCCATCGGGTCCCTGTTCAGCGCCATCTCGAGCACCGCCCGCCGCGGGCGTCCGCGCGCCGCCCTCGTCACCGGATCCGCCCTCGCCTTCGGCGTCTTCGAGACGGCCGCCGGCCTCGCGCCGTCCTTCCCGGCCGCCGTCGTCCTGCTCGCCGCCACCGGCTTCGCCTCGGTGTCCTTCGCCCAGACCGCCAACCACCGCATCCAGCTGGGCAGCGACCCGGCCTTCCGCGGCCGGGTCATGGCCCTGTACACCCTGATCCTCCAGGGCACCACCCCGTTGGGCGCGCTGCTCATCGGGCAGCTGTGCGAGCACTTCGGCGCCCGCTCCGGCCTGTACGCGGGAGGCCTGGTCACGCTGTTGGCCGCCGTGGTCGCGCTGTGGGCGCAGCGCCGCACGCGCAAGGAGACCTCGAGCAGGTCTCCGCAGTACGTCGAGTGAGCCGAGTGAGGATCGCGAGGTCCCGAACCGCGATCCCGGCCACCCGAGGGAGAACCCCGCCCATGATTCCGATCCGACCGCTGCGGGCCGTCTACCGGACCCTGGCCGCCGCGGGCGCCATGTGGGTGTGGACCCCGCCGGTGGAACCGTGCGGGCCGGCGCCCGGGCACCCCGAACGCCTGCGCCCCGACGTCCCCTTCGACGAGACCGAACTCGCCCTCTTCCGCCAACTCACGGCCCTGCGCGACTGACCCGGCCACGGCGGCCGCCCGTCGTGCCGAGGCCGCCCGCCGCGCCGCGCCGGCGCTGCTCGACCGGTGTCACAGCCCGGCCAGGAACCCCCGGACCTCGGCGCCGAAGGCCTCCGCCGCGCCGAGGTGGACCAGGTGGTCGCCCGCCAGCTCCACCGCCGCGGTGCCGGGCCGCCGCTCGACCATGCCGCGCACCTGCTCGGCCGGGATCACGCCGCTCGTGCCGTGCACCAGCAGGGCGGGGCAGGAGGTGGCGGTCCAGTCGGCCCAGTGGTCGCCGTGCACGTTCTCCTCGGAGTCGTACATGTCCCGCGGGTGGAAGGGCAGCCGCCAGCCGCCGTCGGGGGTCCGGCGCAGCCGGTCGGCGAAGAACGGGGCCGCCGGGCCCAGCTTCTCCACCAGTGCCTCGCGGGTGGCCGCCCCGTACGCCAGCCCGAGGAGGAAGGCGAGGGGGTGCGACCCGTCCAGGCCGAGCTCGACCGGTCCCTCGACGTTCACCAGCGCGCGGATCCGCTCGGGGCGGCGGGCGGCGTACTGGTAGGCGTTGACGGCCCCCAGCGAGTGCCCGACCAGCACCACGTCGGCCAGGCCCAGGTGGTCGAGCAGGGCCTCCAGGTCGGCGAGGTAGCCCTCGCGGGTGTAGTCGGCCGCACGCTCCGACTCGCCCTGCCCCCGCTGGTCCGGGGCGATGACCCGCCACTCGGGGCCCAGCGCCGCCGCGAGTCCGGCGAACGTGGCGCCCTCCGACAGGTGCCCGTGGAGCGCGACCAACGGGCGGCCGGTGCCGCCGAAGTCGACGTACGACAGCCGGCGTCCGGCGAGGGACAGCTCGGCGCGGGTGGCGGTACCGGTCGTGGGCGCGGTGCTCTGCTCGGTCATTTCGTTTCCCCCGTCTGCTTGGTGTGCCACCAGCGTAGACACGACTTGGGCATACGCGCAATACAGTTGTATAGATCTCATGTCTCAGGCGAGCGCCTGATGCGGTCGCCCGAGGCCGGACTAGCATCCGGACCATGGGAAATCGCGAAGACCTGCTCGCCGGCGCCCGCCGCTGTCTGGAGGACAAGGGCTGGGCCCGCACCACCGTCCGGGACATCTCCACCGCCTCGGGCGGGGTCAGCATGGCCGCCATCGGCTACCACTTCGGGTCCCGCGAGGCACTGCTGAACGCGGCGCTCATCGAGGCCATCGACGAATGGGCCACGCACACCGGCCGCACCCTGGCCGCCTTCGGAGCGGACGGCGCCACGTCCGCCGAGCGGTACGCGGCCCTGTGGGACGCGCTGATCGAGTCCTTCGGCACCCGGCGCGCCCTGTGGCTGGCCTCGCTCGAGGCGCTCGTCCAGGCCGAGCACTCCGACGAACTGCGCCGCTACCTCGCCGGGGGCCAGGACGGCGGCCGGCGCGGTGTGGCGGCCGTCCTCACCGGCGCCGAGGAACGGGCGGTCGACGACACGACGGCCCGCACGCTCGGCACCGTCCAGATGGCTCTGATGACGGGCCTCATGACGCAGTGCCTGACCGACCCCGACCGGGCCCCCACGGGCGCCGAGGTCGTCGCCGGCCTCCGCGCCCTCGCCCGCGTCGTCGACCCGGAAGGGGCGCCCTAGGGTCCGCAGCGGGGCACCGGTCGCCTTCCGGGCGCTCGAGCACCGCGTGCTCCCCGAACCGCCCGTCACGGCGGCGGGGTTCCGCCCCGGCGGATGCGCCGTCGGCCAGGTCGTACCGGTGGGGGAGTCGGGCCGTGGGAGGGCCCCGGGGCGGGCGGGCACGCCACGCCGACGCCCCCCTTGCGGCGGCCCGTGCGTACGCCGAACCGGGGGAGAGCCGGTCCGACCGGCCCAGCCGCGGCATGCACCGGACCGGCGACGGGGCAACCTCCCCGGACCCACCTCCTCCGACGCACCGTCAAGGACCCCCATGCCCCGCACCCTCACGGCCGGACTCCTCACCGCGGCGCTGCTCGGCGCCGCCCTGCCGACGGCCGCCGCGGCCGCACCCCCCACCTGTTTCGGCCTGCCGGCGACCCTCACCGGCACGGGCACCCTCACGGGCACCCCCGGCGACGACGTCATCGTGGGTTCCGCCGCGGCCGACACCATCGACGGCCGCGGGGGACGGGACCGCATCTGCGGCCTGGACGGCGACGACGTGTTGATCGGCGGTGCCGGCGACGACCACCTCGACGGCGGCGCGGGCGACGACGCCCTCCGCGGCGACCTCGCCGTCGAGGCCGGCCCCGCCCGCGGTGGCGGCCACGACGAACTGCGCGGCGGCACGGGCGACGACGACCTGATCGGCGATTCGCTGACCGGCAGCGGCGACGCCGAAGGCGGCGGCAACGACCTCGTCGACGGCGGTCCCGGCGCCGACTACCTCGTCGGGGACTCCCAGAGCGACTCCGGCGGCACCGCCCGCGGCGGCGGCCACGACCGCATCTACGGCGGTGCCGGCGACGACGAGCACATCACAGGGGACAGCGTCGCCTTCGGCGGCGACGCGGTGGGCGGCGGCGACGACCTCATCGACGGCGGAGCCGGGGACGACGGCCTCCTCGGCGACTCGGCCTCCCCCTTCCAGGGGTCCGCCACCGGCGCGGGCGACGACGTCCTGCGCGGCGGCAGCGGCGCCGGGGACAACCTCATCGGCGACAGCGAGGGCATCACCGGGGCCTCCGGTGCCGGAGGCGACGACCTGCTGGACATGGGGCCCGACGGCGGCGTGTTCGCGCTCGGCGACCACAACATCGGCGACCCGGACGCGGGCGGCCGGGCCCGGGGCGCGGGCAACGACCGCATCGTCGGCGGGGCCGCCGGGGAGATCCTCGTGGGCGACAGCTCGGTCGCCGACGCCTCGGTCACCTCGGCCGGCCATGACGTCATCGATGCCGGGGGCGGCGCCGACGCCGTCTTCGGCGACAACGCCAACTTCGACGGAGACGCCCCCGTGGGCACCGCCGGCGGCAACGACGTCGTCCGCGGCCAGGCCGGCCCCGACACCCTCTACGGCGGCCCCGGCACCGACTTCCTCGACGGCGGGACGGACACCGACACCTGCGACGCCGGGCCGGGCACCGCGGACACCGTCTTCAACTGCGAGGCGTAGGAGCGGTCCCACGACTGCTCCGGACCCGCCGGGTCGGCCCGCGGTGCCCCGCACGCGGGCCGACCCGACCGATCCGTACGCCCCGAACGGCCGCCGGCCCCCGCCTCACACCAGCCCGACCACCAGCAGGACGAACGCCCCGACGATCACGGCCACCCGGACGAAGTGGAGGCGGTCCCAGCGACCCAGCTGCTCCCGCCAGTCCGCCGGCACGTCCCCCTCGCTCCACCGCGCCGCACGGGAGTTGATCGGCACCAGCAGCAGGACCGACATCACCACGCTCAGCACGAGCAGCCCCGTGGCCGCGATCACCAGGCCCGACCCGCCGCCGCCCCACGCAGCGGCCGCCCACGCGCCGCCCAGCACCATCGACCCGATGTACCAGAACGGCATGACCCTGCCGAGCAGCCGTGCCCCGTCGCTGCGGGCGGCGAGGCTGTGCTCCGCGGGGAGCCGGCTCAGGATCGGGTTCACGAACGCCGCGACCGCGAACTCCACGCCCACCAGCATCCCGACCACGACCACGGTGACCACACTCAGAACACCCATGACAACGCCCCTCCAAGGACATTTTCTAGCAACGCTAGGTCTTGTATCGACACTAGACCTACCTGTGCTCTGATGTCTAGCGGTGCTAGCATGAAGGCATGTCAGTCCAGGAGCGCAAGGAACGCGAGCGGGCCCACCGCCATCAGCTGATCATCACCACGGCCCGCGAACTCGCGGAGGCCGACGGCTGGGACGCCGTCACCACCCGCAGATTGGCCGAGCGCATCGAGTACAGCCAGCCCGTCCTCTACAGCCACTTCCGCGGCAAGCAGGAGATCGTCGCCGCCGTGGCCCTGGAGGGCTTCGCGGAACTCGCCACGGCCATCCGCCGCGCCGTCGCCGACACCCCGCCCGGCCCCCCGGCGGCCGCCGCGCTCGCCCGGACCTACGTCGACTTCGCCGGGCGCAACCCGGCCCTCTACGACGCCATGTTCCTGATGGACACCGGCCTGCCCTTCGCCGACGCGGCCACCCCCGCCCCCCTGCGCGAGGCCTTCGCCGCCCTCCTCGACACCCTCGCCCCGGCCGCGGGCGACGCCGACCCCGCGCTCTTCGTCGAGGTCGTGTGGTCCTCCCTCCACGGCCTGGCCGCCCTCACCCGCTCCGGCCGCCTCCCCGCCCCGGACGCCCCCCGCCGCCTCGACCTCCTCCTGTCCCGCCTCGTGACGGGCTAGTCCGTCAGCTCCCCCTCCAGCCCGTTGAGCAGGATCCGAAGGCCCTGCTCGAAGGTCTCCTCGGGTGCCGCGTTGTACTCCGCCGCCGCCGTGCCGAGCCTCGCCCGCAGCCGGGGGTACCCCTCCGCCACCTCGGCGGCCCTGGCCAGCGTGTCCTTGACGAGCTCCGCGGGATCGCCCTCCCGGGCCAGCCGCCGGGTCAGCGAGGCCGAGGCCGACGCGCCCAGCACGTTGCCGAGGACGAACGTGAATACCGCGGCCGCCGCCCGGTCCGCCGGTGCCCCCGTGAAGCCGGCCCGCTCGTACACGGCCAGGGTGTGGTCGTCGTGCCGCGCCTTGCCCGGTCCGTAGAAGAGGTACGAGCCGAACGCCTGCACCAGCCACGGGTGTCGCACCAGCATCGCGTACAGCCCCTGCGCCATCGCCTCGGCCGCCGCGCGCCAGTCGACCACGTCCAGGTCCGGCAGCGAGACCTCGTCCCACACCGCGTCCCCGGCCAGGAGGACCAGCTCGTCCTTGTTCTTCACGTGCCAGTAGACGGCCGTCGCCACGGTGCCGAGCCGCTTGCCCAGGCTGCGCATGTTGAGGCCTTCCAGGCCCTCCTCGTCGAGCAGCTCCACGGCCGTGCGGACGATCTGTTCCTTGGTGAGTCTCTCGCGTGCCATGGCGTCACGATAGGCGCCGAACCTCGCCCTGCACAAAGTTCAAGAAAGGTCTTGCACTTAGTTCAGGAGCGCACCTACCCTCCTCTTGTACTTAGTTCAAGTCGCCGGAGAGAGGCCCGCCATGAACACCACCCTGATCGCCGTGCTCCAGTTCCTCGTCGCCGCCGCTTTCCTGAGCATCCCCCTGGTCCGCAGCCGCTACGGCGCCACCGCCACCGCCCGCGCCGAGGCCGAACTCGACCGCCAGGGGGTCCGCAGGACCGTGCTCGCCGAGAACGGCATGCGCTTCGACGCCGGCGGCCACGAGACCTGGGCCCCCGTCACCATCGCCACCGCGGCAGCCGCTTCGGGCGTCCTCACCCTCGCCGGCGTCTCCTGGGCCGGCACCGCCGCCTGGATCGTCGGAGCGGTCATCCTGGCCGTCAACGTCGTGATCCTCTACAGCAATCTGACCGCCGCGCAGTCCGTCCGGTCCGCCTTCGCCCGCAAGAACGACCCCGCCCTCGCCCGCATCGACGTCCCCGCCCTCCTCAAGGCCGCCGAGTCCGGCTTCCCCGCCTGGGTCTGGATCCTCCAGAAGGCCCGCCACGTCGTGGTGTTCGCCGGCGCGCTCGCCGCCCTGACCCTCGCCTTCTGACCACCGCCCCGGCCCGGCAGCGTGGACACCGCCCCGAACCACCCGCCGCAGCCCCCGCCCGCCCACCCTCGCCGCCCCCCTGACCGTCGACGCGGTGGCCCCCCGGGCCGCCCCCCGACGCCGCCGGCATGCGCGCCTTCGCGTACGCGGCCGGTCCCACCCCGCCCGAACGCCTCGCCGGCCCCGCCACCACCGTCTTCCCACGACATGCGTGCCCTCGACGCCCTCCTCACCACCCCGTAGCCCCCCGACCAGGGCCGCGGTCCTGACGGGTGATGTTCACGCGGGTCGGTCCGCGGTGGGGCCGACGCGGCGCCACGGCCGCCCGATACTCCGGCCATGAGCCCCACCCGCAGGACCTCACGACCGCGCCGTGCCACCGCGACGGCCCGCACCGCCCTCGCCGCGCTGACCACGGCCACCGCGCTCCTCGCCCTCAGCGCCCCGGTCACGGCCGCCGGCGCCCCGGCGGGCGACGGCGACCACCGCCGGCACTGTGCCGACTCGCGGCGGCCCGCCCGCGGCCGGGCCGCCGAGGTCCTGCGGATCGCCGAGCAGGCCCGGCAGGAGATGGACCTGAAGTCCGTGGTCCTGCGGGTCACCGAGAACGGCCGCGAGCTGATCACCACCGCGCTCGGCGAGTCCATGACGGGCGTTCCCGCCGAGCCCGACATGCACTTCCGCAACGGCAACATCGCCATCAGCTACATGGGCACCGCCCTCCTGCGCCTGGTCGACCAGGGCAGGGCCGACCTCGACGCCCCGATCTCCCGCTGGCTGCCCGGCATCCCCCACACCGAGGGGGTCACCCTGCGCATGCTGGCCAACTCCTCCACCGGCCTGCGTGACTACGTCACCACCCCGAGCTTCCAGCAGGCCGTCGGCGCCAACCCGTTCCGCCAGTGGACGGCCGACGAGCTGGTCGCCATCTCGACCGGCCAGGAGCCCTGGTACGACCCGGGCACCAACTGGAACTACTCGCACGCCAACTTCGTCCTCCTCGGCGCCGCGCTGGAGAAGATCACCGGTACCCGCCTGGACCTCCTCCTGCAGCGCGAGATCCTGCGCCCGCTCGGCCTGCACCAGACCGCGAACAGCTTCACGCCCGACATCCCGAGGCCCGTCCTGCACGCCTTCACCGACGACCGCGGCACCTACGAGGAGTCCACCTTCTGGAACCCCTCGTGGACCACCGCCCCCGGGGCCGTGGAGACCACCGACATCTGCGACCTGGCCCGTTCGGCGGTCGGCATCGGCTCGGGCGAGCTGCTCTCGCCGGCCTCGTACCGGGAACTCCTGGACCCGGGGACGGTGGGCCTGGGCCACGCCACCAAGAAGTGCCCCGCCGCGATCTGCCTCGCGCAGACCGAGGCCACCCACTACGGCATGGGCGTGGTCGTCCTGGGCGACTGGATCTCCCAGCACCCGCTGTTCTTCGGCTACTCCGCCTCCATGGCCTACCTCCCGTCCCGACACCTCGCCATCGCCGTCTCCACCACCCAGGGCCCGGACGCCCCCGACGGCCACACCGCCCACACCATCGCCCAGCGCATCGCCGCCGCCCTGACCCCCGACCACCCGATCCCCGACTTCGGCTGACCCGCACGGTGCCGGCGGGGCTGGCGGAGCCGGCGCCGCGACCGGCACCCACCGGCGCCGCATGGCGCCGGCCGCCCACGGTTGGTGCCATGCGGCGCCGAGTGGCACCGCATGGCACCGAATGGCGCCATGTGGCATCACCTGGCATCACGTGGCGCCATTCCCGCGCCTTCCGAGGGGGCGGCGCACCCCCGTGACCGCATCAATGCACCCATCCGTCCCTTCGTTTCCGCAGGTCAAGACCCTTCTTGGCGCCGCTCGCTCCCGCGTGACACCGCAAGGGCTTGCGCATGGCGCCATTGTGGTGCCATCATGACGCCATGGACCTGACCCCGTATGTCGACACCCTGCGCCGCGAACTCGCGGTGGCCGCCGAAGCCGGCGGGGAGGACGCCCGCGAGCTGGCCGAGAGGCTCACCGCTCCTCTGGAGTCGGCGACCCGGCTGACCCTGCTCAACGTGCTCTCCGCCGCGATGGACGAGATCACCCGCGAACTCGCCCCCGGCTCGGTCGACGTACGACTGCGCGGTCTCGACCCCGACTTCGTGGTGACGCTGCCGCCCGACGAGGGCGGCGCCCCCGCGCAGCCGGCCGCGCCCGCCGAACCGTTCAGGGCCGCCCTCCCGACCGAGGCCGACGAGGGCGGCACCGCCCGCGTCAACCTGCGGCTGCCGGCGCACCTCAAGACCCGCGCCGAGGAGGCGGCGGCCCGCGAGGGCCTGTCGGTCAACGCGTGGCTCGTGCGGGCCGTCTCCGCCGCGGTCGACGAGGGCGGCAGGCCGCGCACGACGAACAGGACCCAGACCGTCGGTCAGAGCATCACCGGCTGGGTGCGCTAGCGGACACCCGCACCGCCACCCCGCCCCGCGCACTCGCCCACCCGCTCTACTCGCCCACCCACACCACGTCCCACCAGCAGGGACGTCGCCACGACCCAAGAGGACGGGACAGCCATGCCTTCTTTCGACACGCCCGCACCGATCTCGGTCACCGCCCACGTGGAGGCCGGCTCCATCCGCTTCACCGCGGGCGACCGCACCGACACCGTCGTCGAGGTGCAGCCGCGCGACCCGAAGAAGGACCGGGACGTACGGACGGCGGACCGGACCGAGGTCGCCTACGCCGGCGGCGTCCTGACCGTACGGACGCCCAAGGAGCGCAACTCGCTCCGCCGCCCCGGCACCGTCGACGTGACGGTCGAACTGCCCGCCGGCTCACGCGTCGACATGACCGGTGCCTGGGCCCAGGTGCTCGGCGAGGGCCTGCTCGGCGAGGTCACCGTGAAGACCTCGTCCGGCGACGTCCGCCTCGACGAGACCGGGCCGCTGAAGCTGACCGCCTCGCACGGCTCGATCACCCTGGACCGCGTCGAGGGCCCGGCCGAGATCACCACCAGCTCCGGCAGCCTGCGCGTCGGCCTGCTCGACGGCCCCGCCGTGCTGAAGAACTCGCACGGCACCACGACCGTCGGGGCCGCGACCGGCGAGCTCCGGGTGAGCGGCGCGCACGGCGACATCGAGATCCGGCGCGCCGAGGACTCGGTCACCGCCACCACCGCCCACGGCACCGTGCGCGTCGGTGAGGTGGCCCGCGGCAGCGTCCAGTTGGAGACCTCCTACGGCGCCATCGAGGTCGGCATCCGCCAGGGGACGGCCGCCTGGCTCGACGTCCGCTCGGGCTCCGGGCAGGTGCGCAACATGCTCACGGCCGCCGAGACGCCGGGGGAGACGGAGGACACCGTCAAGATCCACGCCCGCACCCGGCACGGCAACATCGACCTCCTGCGCGCCAAGGCCTGACCGCCCGTTCCGGCCCCCACGCTCCACCGGCCCCCACGCGCCACGGGGCCCACCGACCCACCAGCCCACCCCACCCGCCCCAGCCTTCGAACGGAGGCCCCCGTGCCGACTTCTGTCATGCCCACGCCATCAACCCCCAGGGGTTCGTCCCCGGCCGCCGTCTCCGCCCTCGGCCTGCGCAAGTCCTACGGCGACAAGACCGTCCTCGACGGCATCGACCTGCGCATCCCGGCAGGGACGGTGTACGCGCTCCTCGGCCCGAACGGCGCCGGCAAGACCACCGCCGTGAAGATCCTGTCCACCCTCGTCACCGCCGACGGCGGACAGGTGCAGGTCGCGGGCCACGACATCGCCACCGACCCGCAGTCCGTCCGCGCCGCGATCGGCGTCACCGGCCAGTTCTCCGCCGTCGACGGCCTGATCACCGGCGAGGAGAACATGCTCCTCATGGCGGACCTGCACCACCTTTCCAAGGCCGAAGGGCGGCGGGTCGCCGCCGAACTCCTCGACCGCTTCGACCTCACCGAGGCCGCGGGGAAGCCCGCCTCGACCTACTCCGGCGGCATGAAGCGCCGCCTCGACATCGCGATGACCCTGGTCGGCAACCCGCGGATCATCTTCCTCGACGAGCCGACCACCGGCCTCGACCCGCGCTCCCGCCACACCATGTGGCAGATCATCCGCCGGCTCGTCGCCGACGGCGTCACCGTCTTCCTCACGACCCAGTACCTGGAGGAGGCCGACGAACTCGCCGACCGCATCGCCGTGCTGAACGGCGGCAGGATCGTGGCCGAAGGAACCGCCGACGAGCTCAAGCGCCTCGTCCCGGGCGGCCACGTCCGCCTCCGCTTCTCCGATCCCGCCGCCCACCGCCACGCGGCCGCCGCCCTCCCCGACGCCGCCCGCGACGACGAGTCCCTGGCCCTCCAACTCCCCAGCGACGGCAGCCAGCGCGACCTGCGCGCCGTCCTCGACCGACTCGACGCCGCCGGCATCGAGGCCGACGAGCTCACCGTGCACACCCCCGACCTGGACGACGTCTTCTTCGCCCTGACCGCCGCCACCGTCCCCACCCAGCCGAACCAGCCCAAGGAGCAGTCCCGATGAGCTCCCTCTCCCTCGCCGTACGCGACTCGACCACGATGCTGCGCCGGAACCTCCTGCACGCCCGGCGCTATCCCTCCCTCACGCTCAACCTCCTCCTCACCCCGATCGTCCTGCTGCTCCTCTTCGTCTACGTCTTCGGGGACGTGATGAGCGCCGGCATCGGCGGCAGCGGTGCCGACCGCTCCGACTACATCGCCTACGTCGTCCCGGGCCTGCTGCTGATGACCCTCGGCAGCACCACGATCGGCACCGCGGTCTCCGTCTCCAACGACATGACCGAGGGGATCATCGCCCGCTTCCGCACCATGGCGATCCACCGCGGCTCCGTCCTCATCGGGCACGTCGTCGGCAGCGTCCTGCAGGCGGTCGCCAGCGTGGTCCTCGTCGGCGCCGTCGGCGTGGCCATCGGCTTCCGCTCCACCGACGCCACCGCCCTCGAGTGGCTCGCCGCCTTCGGACTGCTCGTGCTCTTCGCCCTGGCACTCACCTGGATCGCCGTCGGCATGGGCCTGATCAGCCCGAACGCGGAGGCCGCCAGCAACAACGCCCTCCCGCTGATCTTCCTGCCCCTCATCTCCAGCACCTTCGTCCCGATCGACGCGATGCCGGGCTGGTTCCAGCCGATCGCCCAGTACCAGCCCTTCACCCCGGCCATCGAGACCCTCCGCGGCCTCCTCCTCGGCACCGAGATCGGCAACAACGGCTGGCTCGCCCTCGCCTGGTCACTCGCCCTCGCGGCCCTCGGCTACCGCTGGTCCAAGACGGTTTTCGACCGCGACCCCAGCTGATCCGTCCTTCCGCTCCCCCCCCCGCGGGCGGCGTCCCCGGCACCCCGCCGGTGTGCGCCGCCCCGGCGGCCGTTCAGGCAGCGCCGGAGTCGTGGGCGCCGGAATCGTCGGGGAGACGTCGCGCGAGGTCGGCGGCCCAGTCCGCCGCCCAGGCCCGGAGCCGGGTGATGCCGTGCCCGTCGAGGCCGTGGCGCGCGAACTCCTCGTCGTCGATCCAGTCGGCGCCGGCCAGCCGGTCGTGGAGGTCTTCGAGGTGGAAGCCGTCGTCGCGGGCGTGCCGGGCCCCGAGGCGTTCGAGCTCGCGCAGGTCGTGGAGCCGGTTCGCGGCGTGGACGTCGATCAGGTCGCGGGGCGTGCCGCGGTCGGCGAGGGCGCGCACCTTGGTGCCGATCACGGTGTCGAGCGCGAGGACGGGCCCGTGCTCCGTGTCGACCGGGGCGGTCCAGAAGTGCTCCTTGAGGACGTCCACCTCGCAGTCCTCGCCGCCCTCCCCGTCGGTGACCATCAGCCTCGCGGCGAGCGGGTCGACGTCGATCACCCGCACCCGCCAGCCGCGCCGGACGAGCCCGGACTCCAGGCGGGCGGCGATGTCGGCCATGGGGGTGGGGTCCTGGGTGGCCACGTCGAGGTCCTGGCTGAGCCGGTTGACCAGGCCGTGGGCCTGGACGGCGTAGCCGCCGGCCAGGACCAGGGGGTAGTCGGAGCCGATGTCGACGACGGCGGCGAGGAGCCGTGCGTGCAGGTCGGTGAGCCTCACGCAGCCGTGGGCCCCGCCCCGCCGGCGGGGGAGAGGTCGGGGAAGGCGTCCTCCCACACGGCGCGGACGTGCCGGCTGACGAGCGTGCGCAGCACCGGCCACTGCTCGATCAGCAGGTCGCGGTCCAGGAGGTGGAGGAGGTCCTCGTGCTGCCCCTCGGCCAGTACGACGCGGTACATCCCCATCCGCAGCTTGGGCCGGTCCAGGTCGAAGGTCCGAAGCCCCGACCAGGCCACGTGCCCGGGCAGTTCCACCAGGCCGCCGCGGGGGCCGGCGAGCTTGTCCAGCGACGCGGGCAGTCGCCGCGCGTACCGCTCCCGGAGCACCTGCTGGTCGGACCGGGACTGCTCACCACCGCCGTGCACGATCATGCGGCCGATTATCCCCCGCCGCCCCCGCCCCACACATCCCCGAACACCCGCCCGCGGTTGCCCGACCGGTGCGTCCCCCCGCGGGCGGGGGCAGGGGCGGGATCGCGACCGTGGTCGCCGTCATGCCCCCGACCGGTGGCGACGCCCGCGGCCGTGGAGCCGCTCGGCCGCCACCCGCGCCGCCACGGGCTCAAGATCCCACGCACCGAGGAAGGCCTCCATCTGCTCCACCGGCAACCTCCCCCTCGGGAATACCCCGACCGCACCTCCCGTTCCCGGGTATAGTTGAATCGTAAACAACCTTGGGAAGGGGAGCCATGCAGTTCGGGATCTTCACCGTCGGTGACGTCACGGCCGATCCGACGACCGGACGCGTGCCCGGCGAGCACGAGCGCATCAAGGCGATGCTCGCCATCGCGCAGAAGGCCGAGGAGGTCGGCCTCGACGTCTTCGCCACCGGCGAGCACCACAACCCGCCGTTCGTCCCCTCCTCGCCGACGACGATGCTCGGCTACATCGCCGCACGCACCGAGAACCTGATCCTGTCCACGTCGACGACGCTGATCACCACGAACGACCCGGTCAAGATCGCCGAGGACTTCGCGATGCTCCAGCACGTCGCGGACGGCCGCGTCGACGTCATGATGGGCCGCGGCAACACCGGACCGGTCTACCCCTGGTTCGGCAAGGACATCCGCGACGGCATCGACCTCGCCGTCGAGAACTACGCGCTGCTGCGCCGCCTGTGGGACGAGGACGTCGTCACCTGGAAGGGCAAGTTCCGTACCCCGCTGCAGTCCTTCACCTCGACCCCCCGTCCGCTGGACGGCGTCGCGCCCTTCGTGTGGCACGGCTCCATCCGCTCGCCGGAGATCGCCGAGCAGGCCGCGTACTACGGCGACGGCTTCTTCCACAACAACATCTTCTGGCCCGCCTCCCACACCAAGCAGATGGTCGAGCTGTACCGGCAGCGCTACGCCCACTACGGCCACGGCACCCCCGAGCAGGCCGTCGTCGGACTCGGCGGCCAGGTGTTCATGCGCAGGAACTCGCAGGACGCGGTGCGCGAGTTCCGCCCGTACTTCGACAACGCGCCCGTGTACGGCCACGGACCCTCCCTGGAGGAGTTCACCTCCCAGACCCCGCTGACCGTCGGCTCGCCGCAGCAGGTCATCGAGCGCACCCTGTCCTTCCGCGAGTACGCCGGCGACTACCAGCGCCAGCTGTTCCTGATGGACCATGCGGGGCTGCCCCTGAAGACCGTGCTGGAGCAACTCGACCTCCTCGGCGAAGAGGTCGTACCGGTCCTGCGCAAGGAGTTCGCCAACCTCCGCCCCGCCGGCGTACCGGACGCCCCCACCCACGCCGCCCGCGTGGCGGCCGCCCAGGACACCACCCGGAAGGAGGCCCGGGCATGAAGCTCGTCGTCGTGTCCGCAGGACTGAGCTCGCCCTCCTCCACGCGCCTGCTCGCCGACCGCCTCACGGCCGCCGCCCTCGCCCGCGTGGACGCCGAACCCGAGGTGATCGAGCTGCGGGACCTGGCCACGGAGATCGCCCAGCACTTCGTCACCGGCTTCCCGCCCGCCCGCCTCGCCGCCGCGCTCGACGCGGTGGCGGCCGCGGACGGCCTGATCGCCGTGACACCGGTCTTCGCGGCCTCGTACAGCGGCCTGTTCAAGTCCTTCTTCGACCTGATCGACAAGGACGCCCTCACCGGCAAGCCGGTGCTCCTCGGCGCGACCGGCGGCACCGCCCGCCACTCCCTGGTCACCGAGCACGCCCTGCGCCCGCTCTTCAGCCACCTGCGCGCGCTCGTCTTGCCGACCGCGGTCTACGCGGCCTCGGAGGACTGGGGCGAGGACGGCCTGGCCCGGCGCATCACCCGCGCCGGCGCGGAACTGGCCCGCTTCATGTCCCCCGCGGCCCACCCCACCAGCCACCCCACCACCCCGGACGTGGACACCGCCGCCGCGATCGCCCCCCGCTCCCTCACGGGCGCGATCACCTCGCTCCACGCCACGACCGCCGCCACCCTGATCCCCTTCGAGCAACGCCTGGCCGCCCTACGGGCCGAGTGACGGGACGAGCGGACGAACCGCAAGCCAGGGCCCCCGCGCAGTGGGCCTGGCCCCACCCACCCGTGGGGCCAGGCCCGTACCGGACCTTTCCGGTGCTCCCTAGCGTCGATGCCATGGAAACCGAGACGCACACCACGACCGGCCCGGCCGCCCTCGACACCCCCCGCACCCACGAGGCGTTCACCATGGCGAAGCGCTGCACCACGCTCTACGGCGCCCTGACCGCCGCCGCCCTGCTGGCGGTCGTCGTGGTGGCGGGCGGCGGACACACCGTGAACGGCTTCATGTGGGTCCGGGCGGCCCTGCTGCCCCTGACCGCCCTGCTGGTCCACCGGGTCACCGTCGCCGCCTCCCGCGGCTCCCGCCGGGCCTACGAGCGCGTGAGCGCCGTCACCGTCGTCATGCCGATCGCGATCATCGGCGTCGACTTCGTCCCGGGCGTCTGCCCGCTCTGGTACGCGGTGATGCAGACCGTCTGCATGCTGCCCGTCCTGCGCGTCGCCCTCCTCACCCGCGGCCCCGTCCTGCGCGCCGCCTTCCCCCGGGGCCGCTGACCGCGTGCGGCGCGGAACCGGCCCGCCCCGCACGGACCCGGGGTCGTCCCGCACGGACCCGGTGTCATACGGACACCAGGGCCGCCAGCCCGAGGTAGACGCCGCCCACCAGCCGTTGCAGCCGCCGCTCGCGGCGCGGGGTGCCGTGCAGCCGGCCGGCGAGGGCCGCACCGAGGAACGCGTACCCCAGGTCCAGCACGAGCGCCACGGCCAGGAAGACCACGCCGAGGAGCAGCATCCGGACCCGGGCCTGTCCGGGAGCCAGGTCGGACGGCAGGAACTGCGGGAGGAAGGCCAGGAAGAAGAGGATCACCTTGGGGTTGAGCACGTTGACCACCACCGCGTCCCGGTAGACCCGGAGCAACCGGCGCCGAGCGGGACGCCCCGCCCCTGAAGCCCCCACCCCGGACGCACCCCCTTCCGAAGCACCGACCCCACTGTCCTCATCGGCCCCACCGGCACCACCACCAGAACCCCCACCGTCGCCCCCGACACGACCCCGCCGTCCGAGCAACGCCCGCACCCCCAGGTACGCCAGGTACCCGGCACCCACCCGACGCAGCACGGCGAACGCGAGCGGATGATCCGCGATCAGGGTGCCCGCCCCGCCGACCGCGGCGAGGACGTGCACCAACGTCCCGGTCTCCACGCCCAGCGCCGAGACCAGTCCGGCCCGCCGGCCGTCCTGCACGCTGCGCGTGACGATGTAGACCAGGTTCGGCCCGGGCACGGCGACCAGCACCAGCGCGGCCGCCACGAACCCGGCGAGCGAGGTCACCCGCGCTCCAGGGCCGTCCGCAGCAGCCCCAGCGGTGGGGCGCCGAGGTCGAAGAGGGCGGTGTGGAACCGGCGCAGCGAAAAGCCGCTGCCCCACCGCTCCGCTGCCTCCTCGCGCAGGTCGAGCACGGCGAACTTGCCCCACGTGTACCGGCCGTAGGTGGGGTCGAACAGCCCGCGCTGCGCCTCGTGCCGCGCGGCGGGACCGGCCAGCGAGACGTCCGCGGTGAACCGGGCCGCGGCGTCCGCCACGGTCATCGCCCCGGTGTGCAGTCCGATCGCGCAGGCGAAGCGGGTCACCCGGCGCAGCGCGTCCTGGGCGACCGCGACGGCCACCCGCGGATCGCCCGCCCGGAAGCCCTGCTCCAGGGCCAGCTCCTCGCAGTAGTGAGCCCAGCCCTCGACGAACGCCTCGGAGTGGAGGGTACGGCGGACCGCGCTCGGGGCCCGGCGCAGCGCCAGGCCGTGGCTGGCGTGCCCGGGTGCGACCTCGTGCACGGCCATGTTCGGCATCAGGGTCCGGTTGAAGCCGGTCGCCAGCCACTGGGTGCGCTCGGATTCCGGCCAGCCGTCGCCCGGGAGGGAGACGCGGAAGCCCGCGGGGGCGTCGGCCTCGTACGGAGCGGACGCGAACAGGCCCGCCAGCGCCCGGCGCTGCGAGTCGGGCATGGCCTCGACGACGACCTCGACGTCGTGGTGCGGCACCAGGTCGAGCCCGGCGGTCCAGTCGGACACCTCCGCCACGAGTGCCGTGAACTCGGCGAGCAGACCGTCGGCATCGGGGTGGTCGGCCTGCAGGGCCCGCACCGTGTCGGCGGGCGCGGCCCCGGGGTCGACGCGGCGCAGCGCCTCGTCGAGCAGCGCACGCAGCCGGTCCCGTTCGGCGTCCACCCTGGCGGTCAGCGCCGGAAGGTCCACGGTGCAGGCCTCGGCCGCGCCGAGCAGCCGGGCGAGCGCGGGGCCGCCGAGCGCGGCGGACGGCGGGCCGTCGGCGGCGGCCCGTTCCAGGTGGGCCACCAGCCGGGCGTGCGCCCGCGCGGCAGCCATGTGGACCGGCCCGCCCTCGGGGTCGAGAAGGGACCCGAGGCCCCGGGCGAGCGGCAGGGTCGCCCCGGCCAGCGGCGCGGGCACCCGGTCGAGCGCCTCGACGGCCGCGTCCACGGCGTCCGGCCACTGCCGCAGATGCGCCTGCCGGGCCGCGTCCCGCTCGGGCCGGGGCGCGTACGGACGGTCGTAGCCGGACAGTTCGAGGTTCTCGATGTGCCAGAGCGGATTGCTGCGGTGCAGCTCCAGCTCGCCGAAGCGGACCCGGAGGGCCTGCTCGGCGGCCGTCGCGTGGGCCTCGTCGTGCGGGTCCGGGTACGGCGCGGTGCCGGGCGGGCCGCCCAGGGCGGCGAGGCCGCGGCGCACCCCGTCGGGGGAGAGGTCCTGCACGGTGCCGTCGTACTCGTGCCGCCCGGCGCCGTCCCGCGCGGCCGGCACGGACAGCGCGCACACGGCGGCCAGTCGGGGGTCCGGGGCAGGGGTGATCGTCGTGATCGTCATGCCCTTAGCCTCGGATGGCGCCGACGCGCGATCCCGTGCCAATGGAGGGCGAAGTGGACTGGAACCGGGGGGCCTCCGACCCCGCCGTGCTGATCGACCTCCTGGGGGAGTGGAATGCGGCCGCCGGTCCCCTCTACCAGCGCCTGACCGGCGCGCTGGTCCGCGCGGTACGGTCCGGGGACCTGCGGACCGGCGACCGCCTGCCGCCCGAGCGGAAGCTGGCCGACGCGCTCTCGGTGAGCCGGGCGACGGTGGTCGCCGCCTACGACGCCCTGCGCGCCGCGGGCCTGGTCGACACCCGCAGGGGCAGCGGCACCCGGGTGACCGCGGCCGCCGCCGCCCACCGCACCCCGGCGGACGGCCGGGTGCGCGACGGCCGGGGGACCGCCGTGATCCAACGGCTGGTGACGCAGCCGCCGGACCTCATCTCGCTGGGCCGGGCGGCCGAGGCCGGTGGCCCCGACCTGGCCGGAGCACTCACCGACCTGGCCCGCGAGGACCTGCCCGACCTGCTGCGCGACGCCGGCTACCACCCGGCCGGGCTGCCCGCGCTGCGCGCGGCGATCGCCGACCACCACCGCGCGCACGGCCTGCCGACCTCGCCCGACCAGGTGGTGGTGACCACCGGGGCCACCCAGGCCGTCGCCCTGATCGCCCGCCTGCACCTCGGGCGCGGCTCGACCGCCGTCGTGGAGTCTCCCGGCTGGCCCGGCTGCCTGGACGTCCTCCGGGCGGCCGGCGCCCGACTCGTGGGCGTCGAACTCGACTCCGACGGCATCCGGATCGACCGCCTGGCCGCCCGACTCCGCTCCCACCGGCCCGCACTGCTGTACACGATGCCGACCTTCCACAACCCCACCGGCACCCTGATGTCCGCCGGACGCCGCCGCCGGGTGGCCCAGCTCGCCGCCGAACACGGCGTCACCGTCGTCGAGGACAGCGCGCACGCGGCGGCCCTCGCCCCCGGACGGACCCCACCCCCCATCGCCGCCCACCCCGCCGGCGCCACGGTCCTCACGGTCGGCTCGCTGTCGAAGGCCATCTGGGGCGGCCTGCGCATCGGCTGGATCCGCGCACCCCGGCACGCCGTCGAGCCCCTGGCACGCCTCAAGGCGCTCGAGGACCTCGGCAGCCCCCTCCTGGACCAGGCCCTGGCCGCACGCCTGCTTCCGGGCCTCCCCGGCCTCGCCGCCGAACGCGAACGCCTGCGCCGCGAGCGCCTCGCCACCATGACCCGGCTCCTGGAAGAACACCTCCCGGCCTGGCACTGGCACCCCCCGCAGGGCGGCTCCGCCCTGTGGATCCGCCTCCCGCCGGCCACCGACGCCCGTACGTACGCCCAACTGGCCCTGCGCCACGGCGCCGAGGTCGTCCCGGGCGCCAGCATGGACCCCACCGGCGCCCACGACGACTTCCTCCGCCTGCCGTACTCCTTCGCCCCCGACACCGCGGCGGAACTCGTCACCCGCCTCGCCGCCGCCTGGACGTCGCTCCCGCACACCCGCTGAGGGATGCCGCCCCGACGCCGCGGGGCAGGCGTTCGCGACCTGGTCCCGGAAGAAGAGGGGGCGTGCCGTCCGCCGGCGCGCGCACTCCGCCGGTGGTCCTCGCCGGCCGGGCGTCGAGCGCCGCGCCGTCGCCGCGGGCCCGAACGGAAGCGGTGACCCGCCGCACGCGCTGTCACACCCGCCGCCCGCGCGGGGTCTTGAGTCAGACCACCGAACACCGGAGGAGCCCCACCATGACCGGACGAGCCACGGCCACACCACGAGGCCAGGCCTTCCTCAGGACCGCGGTCGCCCTGCAGACCCTGACCCTGCTCTTCCAGGCCGTCACCGCGGGCATGCTGCTGACCTCGCCGCTCGCCGGGGAGGTGCACCACGTCGGCTCGCGCGTGATGTACGGCGCGTCGATGCTCCACCTCCTGGCCGCGGTCCTGGCCTGGCGCCCCGGAGGCGGCTCACCCCGCACGGTGCTGTACGCCACCGGCTTCCTGCTCCTCGCCTCCGTACAGGTCGTGCTGGGCATCGCCCACATGTCCTCGTTCCACGTCCCCCTGGGCGTGGTGATGTTCGCCCTCAGCACCCTGGCCCTCGTCCGGGCGCTGGCCCCGCGCCTGCTCCTGCCCCCGCCGCCCGACCGTAGCCGCCGGGCCCGCCCGGATCTCACGGCGCCGGACGTCACGGCGCCCGACGTCACAGCTCCCGGCGCATGCAGGCCCTCGGCCACCGGTCCAGGCCGTGTGCCGCTTCGCGCTCGCGGATCTCCCGAAGACCGGGCGTCAGGCTGCCGTCGTCCACGAGCCGGAACCCGCAGCGTGCGTAGTAGGGGGCGTTCCAAGGGACCTCGGTGAAGGTGGTCAGGGTCAGGGCGGGCACCCCCGTACGCACGGCGTGGTCCGCCACATGGTCCAGCAGCAGCCGGCCGATGCCGCGACGCGAGCTGTCCGGGTGCACCGAGACCTGCTCGACGTGGAGGTTGCCGTCCACGCGGTCGGCGATCAGATAGGCCGCCGGCACGTCGCCCCCGCCGGCCGCGACCCAGGCCAGCCCGGCGTGGCAGTAGCCGGCGAGCTCATCGAGCGGGAGCGGCTCGTCATCGGCGACCTCCGGCATGCCGATGTCCCGGAAACACCACCCGGCGGCCCTCTCGATGTCCTGGAGCAGGGGCAGTTCGTGCAACCGCGCGGCTCGGATGTCCATGGACGCATCCTGTCAGTGGCCTGCGCTACCGTCATCTCCCCCTGCTGGGGGACGCGCGATCCCCGCCCGGCCTCCAACTCAGGCCGGGCGAGGGCGCGTGGCACGCTCCCCTTCTTCGGCACGGGGAGCACGCCTCTTCCGTGAGGAAGGGCCGACACCGAGGTGTCCTGCCTCCATATGACGGGGTGCCGGGGTGGGATTGCAAGGAAAACCGGGAACTTCATCCGATGGCCGCTCCCGGTGTGCTCTACGTGCAACGGAACGGTCATCTCCGGCCGCGCGCCGACCGTCTCCGACTCCTAATGTTCCGTGATTCCTTGATCACATCGCGTGATCCGGACATGCCGGTCCATGCTGATGCTCCTCCAACAGCGGCTCGGCACCCGCTCGTTGGAGGCCCCGCCCATCCCCGGCGGGGTCTTCCGCATCCGTGGGCACGACATCGAGGAGCACGTGTGAGCAGAAAACAGATATCCGCGGTCGTGGCCGTCGCAGTGGTGTTGCTGGTGGTGTTCGGCTGGAGCACGGCGATGGCCGCGATGGGCCACGCGGGCCTGATCGCCGGGCTGGCCCCGGTCCTCGGACTGACCGTCACCCAGGTGGTGCGCGGCGCCCGCTCGCGCACCGCCCCGGCCTCCGGGCACCGCGTCGCGGCGGTGCCCGACAAGGAGGACGGCGCTCCGTGACGACGTCGTTCAACGCGCCGGGACCGGCCTCCGAGCCGGTCCCGGTCCGCCCCGGCCGCAAGCTCGGCCCCATCGCGGACACGGTCAGCAGCTCGCACCGCGCCTGGCTGGAGCCGACCCGCAGGTGCTACCTCGCCAGCGGCCGCACCCTCAGCGACCTCAGCCTCGACGTCCTGCTGGCCAAGTCGAAGCTGTCGGAACTGTTGCGCGGCGTCGGCCACTACCCGCGCTGGGAGGTCATCCACCGCCTCGCGGGCGAACTGGACATCCCCGGCTGGCCCCTCTACCGACTGTGGAAGCAGGCGGCCATGGACGCCGGCAAGAGCCGGGACTGGGTCGACCGCTCCACCGAGGGCACGACCGCCGTGGCCACCGCCCGCTCCGGCCAGCCCCTCGAACACGGGGCCCTGTGCCAGATGGTCGGGGACGGCTACCTCGCCTACGCAGGAGTCTTCCTCCCCGACGACACCCGCAGGATCGCCGTGGACGACACCTTCGCCATCCTCTGGCTCTGCTTCGACGAAGCCCTCGCCAGCGCCGACATCCGCCGCTACGCCTGGAACATCCTGCGCGCCACCGTCAAGGCCAAGGCCGACTACCGCGACGAACGCCCCGTGCTGGCCGAAGCGGCCTTCGACACCGTCGCCCTGCGCGACGCCCGCCCGGAGGAGCAACCCGCCCAGCTGGCCGAGAGCCTGGAACTGTTCACCGCGATCAGCAGGCTGCCCGACGCCCAGCTCGACGTCATGGTGCTCCGACGCCTGTGCGGCTTCCCGCCCGAGCACGTCTCCGACCTCCTCGGCATCCCCCTGGCCGCCGTCCGGTCCGACGAACGCCACGCCAACCGCTTCCTGGACGACACCATCGAGCTGCCGCCCCGAACCGGAGGACCCACCCCATGACCACGCTCGCACACCTGCTGTCCAGGGCCCGGCTCGCCCCCGACCGATCCGTGCCCCGCGACACCGTCCCGCCCCGCGACCCCGGCCCCCGCACCCGCCCGGTCGCGGTCGAGCTCCCGAACACGACCGCGGCCGAGGAACTGCGCGCACTGTGCGAGGCCCTGGTCCACCACACCCCGGCCACCACGGTCGCCGCCTTCGTCACCGAGCAGGTCCCGGAACCCCGCAGCGCCCTGATCCTGGCCTGCGTGCTCCAACTGACCGACACCGACGACGGCGCCCGGTTCTGGTGGCAGTACGCCGCCGGAGCCGGCCACCCGGCCGCCGCCTACTGCCTCTACCTCCACCACCTCGCCCTCGGCGAGACCCACACCGCCCGCTGGTGGCACACCCAGACCGACGAGACGTACCCCGACGAGGCCGGCCCCGACGCACCCCCCGTGCACACCACCATCCGCTGCGAGGGCGCCTCGATGGTCCTCCACCACGGCGACGGCGCCTCCAGCACCACGCTCCTGCGCGTCATGCGCCACCTGGCCAGACACGTCAGCCGACCCCGGTCCGCCCTGGTCACCGAGCTGATGACCTACATGCCGACCGCGGTGGCCGTCGGCTACCTCCGTGAACCCGAGAGCGAGCTGCCCCTGCCCGGACCCGACTTCGCCGGCAGGATCCGCACCCTGCTGGCCGCCGCGGCCCACCGGCCCGACGGCTCCAGCGACCTCCCGGCCCGCCCCCAGACCCGCCCCGTCCTGAGGCGGGACGCCGACCGGGCCGCCCGCCGCGCCCACCGACGGGTCGACGAGGCCGCGACCCGCTGACCCACCGGACCGCCCCGCGCCCCGCCCGCCGATCCGCCCCGGCCCCCGCCGGGGCGGACCCGCGTGACCCCGGGATCAGGCGACCTTGGCGGACCGGATGATGCGCATGAGCGGTATCTCCCCCGTACCTGCACCCGGCGGACGTACGGCCGACCGGCCTGCATGATCATCCACGAACCGCACCACGGGCAACCGCACGACCACCCGGCGCGGATGACCGCGCACCGTGCCCCGGGCGGCTACGAAGCAGCCGACCCGAGCGGACTTCAGCCGCGGGCGCGGTAGCCGGGGTGGACTCCGGGCGTCAGCTCCTGTTCGGCGGCGACGCGCTCGAGGAGGCCGAGGAGGAGGGCGCGCTGGTCCGGGTCGAGGGCGGCGAGGAGGGCGTCCTCGTGGGCCGCGGCCGCGCGGGAGACGGCGCCCAGGGTGCGCCCGCCCTCCGCCGTGAGGTGGAGCTCGTAGTTGCGGCGGTCCTCGGCGCTGCGCCGCCGTTCGACGAGGCCCTCCAGACCGTCGATGAGCGTGACGACCCGACTCGGTACGACCCCCAGGTCCTCGGCGAGGGCCCGCTGACTGCGCCCCGGCCGTCCGGCGATCATGCGCAGCAGCCCGACGTCCGCCGGGGTCAGCCCCAGGTGCCCGACGCGTTCGGCGAAGCGTTCGGCGGCGTGCGCGCCGATCTGGGCGAGGAGGAACGCGGCTCCGCGCGGCCCGGCGGCCGCGGCGGTGTCCGTCGTATGCGGTTGCCGGGAACTGTTCACCGACCTATCGTAAGCCACAGGCAATGATTCTCTCCGCTGAACGATTAATTATAGAGAACGGATCCCGCCGTGCCCGCCCACGCAGAAGCCACAGAAGCCACCACTCCAGAAGCCACCCGCACCCGTCGAGACCCCCAGGCCGGACCGCCACCCGGCATCCTCGCCGTGGTCTTCACCGCCCTCTTCCTCGCCGGGCTCGTCCTCACCACCCTCCTCGCGGGCGGGGACACCTTCCCCTCGCCCTTCGGCTCCACCGACACGGTGACCTCCTACTTCCGCGACCACAGCGGCGCGGTCCGGGTCTCCGGGACCCTCCAGTTCGCGGCCTCGGTGCCGCTCGCGATCTACGCCGCCACCGTCTCGGCACGACTGCACAAACTCGGGATCCGTGCCCCCGGAGCCACCATCGCCCTCGCCGGGGGCGTCCTCGCCTCGGCCTTCCTCGCCTGCTCAGGACTGGTCACCTGGGTGCTGTCCCAGCCCGCCGTCGCAGAGCACCCCGACGCGGTACGGCCCCTGCAGTACCTGGCCTTCGGGCTCGGCGGGCCCGCCCACGTCGTCCTCCTCGGGCTGCTCGTCGCCGGCATCGCCGTACCGGGCCTGCTCGCCGGCCTGCTGCCCCGCCCCCTCGCCCTGACGGGCCTGGCCGTCGCGACCGTCGCCGAACTGTCCACCCTGGTCCTGCTGACCGACGCCGCCGCCCTCCTCCTGCCCGTCGCCCGCTTCGCGGGCCTGCTGTGGCTGGTCGCGGCCGGTTTCCTGCTGCCGCGCCGCCGTGTCCGTACGGAGGCCTGACCCATGACGACCGCCACCACCCCCACCCCCGACCCGACGGAGCGCATGCTCCGCTTCCACCAGCCGGAAAAGACCCTGAGCCACCTCGGCCCCGCCCCCGACCAGGCCGGGCTCGCGGCCCTGTTGGGACTCGACCCGGCCGACTACCGGACGCGCCTGAACCGCCTGGACGAGCACAACCGCACGGCCGCCGCCGCACTCGCCGCCGCGCCGGGGGCGGCCGCACACCTCGCAGGGCTGCCGTTCCGGCCGGGCGAACACGTCGTGGCCGTCGGAGAGAGCACCACCGCCGACCGCCTCTCCTGGTTCGAGATCTTGCGACACCTGCTCCCGGACGGCGTCCGCTGCACCAACCTGGCCGTATCCGGCAGCACCACCACCCAAGCCCTCGCGAACGTCCCCCGGCTCGCGTCCCACCGCCCCGACTGGGTGCTGTGCATGCTGGGGGCCAACGACGTCCAGCGACTGGACGGGATCCCCCTGGTCGCCGCCGCCGAGACCCGCCGCGCCCTGCGGGCCCTGCGCGACCTGACGGTCCGCCGGACCGGGGCCCGCTGGATCTGGCTCACCCCGACCGGCGTCCACCCCGAGCGCGTGGCGCAGTACGTGCACTTCCGCCGGGCCGGCCTCGCCTGGGCCGCGGCGGACCTCGACGCCGTCGCGGACCTCCTCCTGGCGGAACCCGAGGCCACGGTCGACACCCGTGCCGCCGCACACGACCACCTGGAGGAGGACGGCCTCCATCTCACCCCGGCCGGCCAACAACGCGTCGCAGCAGCCGTACTGGAAGCCCTCGGCACGTCACCGACCAGGCCCGACCAGAACACGGCCCTGACGGGACCGGAACCGCAGCCCTGACGGGACCGGAACCGCAGCCCTGACGGGACCGGAACCACAACCCTGACCTTGCACCCCCCACGACCACCCGGACCGGATCCGGATCGGTCAGGATTCGAGAAGCGCGGTCCACGGAGCCGCCCCTAGCCTGCTGAACATGGACCTCACGGTTCGCACGGCTTCCTCTCCGTATGACGACCCGGACGCGTCGCTCGCCCCGACACCGTCCTGACTCCGGGCCCCTTCATACCGATTGACCGGCGAACACGCGCCGAGGCGACATCCGGGCCGGGGCCCGGATGTCCGGCACGTACGTACACATCTTCAGTGCAAGGAGTAAGACATGAAGGCGCACGTCAGCTCGATCCTTCTGGGCGTCCGGGACATGGACCGGGCCAAGCGGTTCTACACCGAGGGGCTCGGCTGGAAGATCCGGAACGACTTCGGCATCTCGGTGTTCTTCGAATCGGACGGCGCCTCGCCCGTCGGCTTCTACAGCCGCGAAGGCCTGGCCGACCAGGTGGGCACGGACCAGGAAGGCAGCGGCTTCAGCGGACTGGTGCTGACCTACGTCGTCCGCAGCGAGGCCCGCGTCGACGAGGTCATGGCGGAGGCGAAGGAGGCCGGCGCCACGATCCTCAAGCCCGCCGCCGCCCTCCCGTGGGGCGGGTACGGCGGCACCTTCGCCGACCCGGACGGCTACATCTGGAGCCTCGGCTACAGTGCCCAGGGAACCGACCAGCCCTACGCCGAGTAGCCGCGAACTCCCCCTCACAGCCGTCCGGGACGGCGGGGCGCGTGCCGCTACCGTCCCGGACCGCTGCGACCCGGGTGCGGGAATCGGGAGCGGCGATCGGAGCCGGGCGGGCGGGATCCGCGGTGAACCGGCAGGACGAACAGGAGAAGACCTTGAAGTTCCGCACCTACGTCGAGCCGCCCGAGCCCATGCGGGGTCTGGAAGTCCCGCTCGAGGTGGTGACAGCGCTCGGCGAGGGCTCCCGGCCGCCGGTGACGATCACCATCAACGGGCACACCTGGAGGAGCCGCATCGCCCACCTCCGCGGCCGCCACCTGATCGGCCTCAGCCACGCCAACCGGGAGGCCGCGGAGGTCGAGATCGGCGAGGAGATCGAGGTCGAGGTCGAGCTCGACACCGAGCCGCGCGTCGTCGTCGAGCCGGCGGACTTCGCCCAGGCCCTGGACGACGAGCCGGCCGCCCGCGCCGCCTACGACAATCTCACCCTCAGCCGCAAGCGCGAGCACGTGCGCGCCATCGAGAGCGCGAAGAAGCCCGAGACGCGCCAGCGGCGCATCGAAAAGGCCATCGCCACCCTGCGGGGCTGACAAGCCCCGCGGCACGTCGCGACCGAAGGGCCGTCCGCCGCCCACTCTCGGACTCAGCCACACCAGCTGTGACTGAGCCCGGGAGACCGGGGGTCCGACGGGGCAGTACCGACGCCGTGGAGATCGACCCACGCGGTGGACCCCGCACCGGTCCACCCGGCAGGCAGCGGAGCCGCACCCGCCGACCACCACGTGGATCCACCCGTGACAGGGACGGTCACCCCTCAGCCGACGCACCACCAGCACGACCATGGCGCTGCCGCTGCCGGTGCTTGCGCATGGACACCTGAGACCCGCAGCCGGTACTGCAGTACAACCCTCCCCCATTGCGGGTGCGGTCGAAGAAGCCGAAATGGCACGGGGGGTTCCGGCACGCCTTGATGCGCCCCCAGTCGCTGCTCTGCGCAAACGTCGTCACCGCGGCCAGTACGGTCCCGAACACGCCCGGCACCCCCACCTGCGGCGAGGCCAGCTCCACACCGCCGGCCGTGACCACGGGCGCCAGCGGGTAGAGCGACCCCACACGCCGCAGGTGCCGCTCGGCACGCAGCAGCGGCTCACCCAGACTCTCCTCGTCGCCCGAGTGCGCGAGCAGCAAGGTCACCAGGGCATCACGCAGCTCGCGCGCGACCGCGGCGTCAGCATCGGTCACCACGGTCTCGCCACCGAACTCGTCGCGCTCCGCCAGCCACGCCGCGAACGAGTCCCCGTCCCCGAACAACTCCCGGCGACCCGATCCGTCCGCGCGCGTGTTCACGAACGCGAGAACGGTCTCCACCGTCGGCGTGACGGTGCGCGAGCTGGTTCCAGGGGCACTGACCATCCCCCCACAGTACATCAACAAAACAGCACTAATCCAACTAGCAAGCAACCCCTAACCGCCACAGCGTTGACGAGTTGCGACCTAACGTCTTACGGTCGCAACATGAACGGAGCATCCAACCACCAGACCCATCCCCGCACATGGCTGATCACCGGCGCAACGTCCGGCATCGGCCGCGAACTGACGCTCCAGGCACTGGAGAACGGCGACACCGTCTCGGCCCTCGCCCGCGACACCTCCTCCCTGGACGAACTGGCGCAAGCACACGGCGAGCGCCTCCTCCTCATCCAGACGGACGTACGCGACGAGCAAGCCGTCCGGACCGCGGTGGAAGGCACGCTCGCCCGGTTCGGCCGCATCGACGTCGTGGCCAACAACGCGGGATACGGACTGTTCGGCGCCGTCGAGGAGGCCTCCGACACGCAGGTCCGTGCCGTGTTCGACACCAACGTGTTCGGAGCGCTCAACGTGCTCCGCGCCACGCTGCCGGTGCTCCGCGCCCAGCGGTCCGGGCACATCCTCCAGGGCTCCTCGGTCTACGGGCAGTCCGCCCACCCCGGCGTGGGCCTGCTGGCCGCCACCAAGCACGCGCTCGAGGGACTGTCGGACGCCCTCGCGGCCGAGGTCGCCCCACTCGGCATCAAGGTCACGATCATCCAGCCCGGCCTGACCGCGACCCCCTTCCTCGCCAACCTCGACGTCACAGCCGGCCTGGCCGACTACGACCAGACCGTCCGCGAGGTCCAGAAGGGCATCGGAGAGCTGCCGGCATCCGCCTTCTCCCCCGCGGCGCGGATCGCCGCAGGCATCCGAACCGCGGTCGACAGCCCCACCCCTCCGCTACGCCTGGCCCTCGGCACCTCCAGCACGACGGCCATGCGCCCCGCTCTGAAGGCACGCATCGCAGACCTGGACAACTGGCAGCACGTCACCGACGCCGTCGACAACTAACCCCGAACCCCGGCGGACCTCACCACCGTGGCGGGGTGGGGAGGTCAGGGGGCGGCAGGATGTCGTGGGGCGCTGGACACTCCGGATTCGCGTCCGCTGAGTTCGGCGTCGAGGGTTTCCTGGGCGATGCGCATCGACCGTGCGTACTTCGGCTGGGACAGTCGTTCCCAGGCCTGGTCGGGTGCGACGTCCTCGGTCCGGCTCATGACCCACCAGATGTTGCCGAACGGGTCGCGTACCCGGCCGCCCCGGTCGCCCCATGCGTTGTCGGTGGCCTCGGTGACCACGGTTGCCCCGTGCGCGACGGCGGCATCCATGGCGGTGTCCGCGTCGGGGACGTAGATGCGCAGGAGCGCGGGCATCGCGGGCCAGTCGGGTCGGCGGTCGAAGGCGAGGACGACCGTGTCGCCGACGCGGATCTCACCGTGTCCGATGGAGCCGTCCTCGACGGGTACTCGAGCGAGCTCTTCGCCTTCGAACGCCGCAGTGATGAAGTCGAGCAGCGCGCCGGTGTCGTCGGTGACGACCCACGGTGCGACGCTGGTGTAGCCCTCGGGCGCCGTGTGCTTCATCGGGACGTCCTGTCTGCCGGTTCCTGGTGACGTGACGACACTAAGAGCGAACCAGGCCAGCTCCTGTCCTAGTCGCACCGCATTGGTCCATCAGGCCGCCACGCCCCCACCGATATGAGGGTCACTGCGGGCGGTCCTGAGGTCAGGCGGGGTACCGAGGTACGACGAGCTCTCCGTCCGCTACGAGGCGACGGCGCTGGTCGCAGTCATGAACGAATGGCTGTGACCAGCACCGTCGCACCGGCCCTCAGACAACGTCGAATTCGTTGCCCTCGGGGTCCTGCATGGCGGCGGCGTAGAGCCCCGTCCCCGGCTCGTCCTTGATCCGCAGCACGGTGGCACCAGCTTTGACCAGCCGTTCCACCGTAGCCGTGACCCGTTGTGTGCGGACGTCCAGTGGGACGTCACGCCCCCCACCGACCTTCAGGTCGAAGTGCCACCGGTTCTTGGCGACCTTGGGCTCCGGAACCTGCTGGAACCACACCCTCGGTCCACGTCCCGCGGGATCGATGATCGACTCCGGAACATCCCCGGCACCGGCCGGCAACTCCGCCTCGGGCACCCCCACCGCCGCCCAGTAAGCACGCCACGTGGTGTGCCCGCCCGGCGGAGGCTCAGGCACGTAGCCGAGCGCCTCGGCCCAGAAGGTCACCATTCTCTGCGGATCGGAGCAGTCGATCGTCAGCTGCATTGTCATCTCCATGCTCGGAGCATCCCAGGCAGATCTGACAGACGATCCACGTCGCAACAGGGCCCTGGCGTCGTTGGGTGGCGTCTGCTGCTGGGGTGGGGCGTGTCCGTTTACGAGAGGCGCCTCCGACCGTGGGGGGGGCTTGAGTCTCCCGTAGGGGGAGGCGTCAGGGTATGGGCATGGACGGCGACACTCTTTACCCGATCGGCGAGCTGGCCCGACGGACCGGTCTCACGGTCAAGACCATTCGGTTCTACTCCGATCGCGGAATCGTGACGCCGACAGACCGCAGCCCGGCCGGCTACCGCCGGTACAACGTCGATGCCGTCGCGCGCCTGGACCTCGTGCGGACCCTGCGGGAGCTGGGGCTCGGCCTTCCCACAATCCGCAAGGTCGTCGATCGGGAGCTCTCGCTCCCTGAGGTCGCCGCGACGCACGCCGAAGCACTGGCGGTGCAGATTCGCATCCTGCGCCTGCGGCACGCGGTGCTGACCGCGGTGGCCGAGCGCGGGCTCACTCCCGAGGAGACCGATCTCATGCACCAGCTCGCCCGGCTGTCCGAGGACGAACGCCGAGATCTCATCGGTGATTTCCTCGATGCCGTCTTCGACGGCCTCGGCGCCGACTCCGCATTCGCGGGAGTCATGCGTTCGATGACCCCCGAACTGCCCGAAAGCCCCGAGCCGGAGCAGTCCCGGGCGTGGGTGGAGTGGGCCGAACTGACCCTGGACCCGGATTTCCGTGCCGGCGTGCGCCGAATGGCCGAGGATCTGGCAGCCGACCGGGCGCGAGACGACACAACGGGCCCGTGCCGCGACTTCGCCGCTGTTGTCCGTGACCTGGTCGCCCCGGCCTTGGTGGCGGGAATTGGCCCGGCCTCGCACCGGGCTGATCCGATCATCGCGGCGGTTGTGGCTCACTACGCGCACATCTGCGGCCGCCCTGACGACGCCGAGCTTCGCCGTCGGTTGCTGCTTCGACTGGAGAGCGCGAACGACCCGCGCAGGGAACGGTACTTCCAGCTACTCGCAGTGATCAACGGCTGGCCCGCTCCGGAGAGCCTGAAACCCGTACTCGACTGGTCCGTCGAGGCCATGCGCGTTCGGACGCAGCGGTAGTGGGCCACGGACAGGCCGCGCCTGGGCCGAACCCCGACGCGTACGATCGGCCGGTGAACGACTCCGTCATACTGCGTGCGGATGCGGTGCCATCCGCTCCCGCGCTCGTTCTCCGCCCCTGGTCCATGCAGGACGTTCCCGCGCTGGTCGAGGCATACCGAGATCCCGCATTGCGACACTGGACAAGCTTTTCCGTGGAGAACGACGCCGACGCGGTGCGGTGGGTGCGGGCCCAGCAGCAAGGGTGGGCAGTGGGCGACCGGTTCGGCTTCGCAGTCCTTGAAGCGCAACCCGAATCGCCCCATGGGCAGTTGGTCGGCAATGCGGTCCTCAAGGAAGTCGCCTCCGGTAAACCCTCGGCCGAGGTGGGCTATTGGACCACGGCGCACGCTCGCGGCCGAGGTGTGGCGCCCCGCGCCCTCGAGGCCCTCACTCGCTGGGCCTTCGACACCCTGGGGGCCGGCGGGCTGAAGCGTCTTGAACTCCTGCACCAGGTGGACAACCCCGCTTCGTGCCGGGTCGCGCAGAAGAGCCGGTACGAGTTCGACAGCGTCCTGCCTGCGGCGCCGCCGTCCTTCCCTCTCGACGGTCATCTGCACACACGGTGCAGGGATGCCTGAGATCCACTTCTGTGAATGGGCGCGGCGGTGGCACCGGGTGGGCGTCAGCCGGGGTGGGATTGGTGTTTGCAGGTCAGGCTAGGCAGGCGTAGTGATCATGGCTGTCATGAGGTGACCAGACTGCTGCTGCCGGGTGCCGATCGTGAGGGTGATCGGCTGTCGTGGGTGTGCCTGTTCACAACGCTGCACGACGACGGGCTCCGCCGAGGTGCGATCTCTCGGTTCCGTGACGCGGGGCGGCATTCTTGCAGGTGGCGTGTTGACGCGAATCCGAGAGATCGTAGACGGGATCGCGGCATATTGGCCTAGACCTATTGTGTGGCCTGGTTCGTGACGGTACGTTCGTGTCCGGCTGCGCAGCCTGTACGTACCGCATCGCATCGCATCGTCGGGCACTCTGCCGGGCATTCCCGGCTTTTTCAGGAGGACATGCCATGTACCGCCGCACTGCAGCCGTCCTGGCCACCGCCGTCACTGCTGGGGCCCTCGCGCTCGGTGCTGCGGGCGCCGCCGAGGCCGTTCCCGGCCCCGGTTTCTATGCCCGCAGTAACCATGCGTCGTACACCGAATGCGTGGCCGCTGGCCGGGCCGGCTACAACATCTGGGGCCCGATCTTCTTCTGCGAGCCCTTCAGCCCTGACCGCCCGAACATCATCACCCTCTGGGTCCGCTACTGACCCACTCGGCCGCCCCGGGCCGACACGGGGCCGGCCGTACGGCAGTTACGTAGCACCCCTCCCCGCAACCACCAGTCAGCACCACCGCCCGGTCCGCGTCCCGGGACGGTGGGCCGCCCCGACGCCCGCCAGGCCGCGTGGCGTGGAGGGGGTGGTGGTTGGTGTATCGGCAGCTGATTGTGCTGGTGTTGTTGTGAGGTCAGGTGGGTTCGGGGTGGGTGGGGGTCCGGGTACCGACTCCACGCTGGCACTCGCCCACGACGTCCTGACAGCCCTGGGCAAGCACGTCCCCCTCGCTGGGTATCGCGGGCATGACACCGAGCCGGCCTGGATTCTTGTCGTGGCTTGGATCCTCGCGACGGGCTCTGCGCACCTGCTCATCCTTCGCGTGCTTTTCGTGACCTCGCGTCGTCTGGAGGCTCTGTTGTTCCTACGCCGTCGTAACGGCCTGCATGTGGCGCTGGTCGTCCACACCATGCGGCTGCCCGCTGGCCTGGACCGGTCTTGTCCGGCGTCCGCCACGACCATCTTGCCGACGCCACAGCCTTCCTGCCCGATGCTGATGCTCGCCCCCGCCGCCCCCGCCGCCCCCGCCGCCCCCGCCGGCCCCGCCGCAGCGCGCCTTGGCGATCCGCTGGATGGCCCTGCCAGCCTTGACCGCTTGCGGGCCTTGGTCGAGCCGATCCGCCCTTGCCGTTGCCGCGCACCGCTTGCAGCCGGTGAGGACTTCTTCCCGCCGGTGATCCCGCAGATCACCGAGAGGGAGGTCGCTTGGCGTCTGCACCGCGCGGGTGCGTACCCGGATCTGTGGCCGAGCTGGCCATGGCGGTGTTCACCGCTGCCTTCACCACCTGCCGGTCACCGTCCACGTCCACGACCCGGGTGATGGGCGTCGTGTGCTGTGTGCTGGGTGTGCGTCATGGGTTTTCACTGCTGGGTTGGGGTGCGGCGGTGCTGGGGTGTCGTTTTGCTGGTGAAGGCTGTTGTCGTTTGGTGTGTGGGGTGTTTGTCGCCCGTGTGGGTGGGTGTGGCGGAGCGCTGGGTGGGGGCGGGTCGTGTCTGTCTAGGCTCGGTGGATGCCGTCGTTTGTGGGTGATCCGCGTCATGAGCGTCTTGTCGCTGTGTTGGTGCCGTTGTTGCGGCGTTCGTGTCCGCCGGGTGGGGGTGGCTTCGGTGGGTCGTACGAGCTGCATCTCGGTGTTGACGAGGCGGAGGAGTTGGGTGGGGTCGATCTGATCCGTTCGGCGTTGCGGAAGGCGGGTCGGTCGTTGGGGTGGTCGCGGCTGCAGACGTTCGGTGGTTCCTTCCCGCAGGCCGCTGTGGCGGGTGTGGTGGACCGGCGGGAGATTCCTGAGGAGTTCGCCGTAGCTGTCGAGGGGTATCAGTTGGCGCGGGGGAGGGCCTCGGCGGAGGTGATCGGGCGGACATGGCAGGACGGGAAGCCGCGTGCGGTTCCGGGTTCTGTTTTTGTGGTGGCCCAGGAGTTCCGTGCCGCCTACGCCGAGGGAGCGACCCGGTGAAGCGCGAGCGCGCGACGCGTCTGCTGGCGGACATGATCACGCGGCTCGAGGGCGGCGACTGGCCGCTGCGCCTTGTGGACGAGGTGTACGTCTTCGGGTCGTACGCGCGCGGTGCGCTGGAGCCGAACGATGTCGACGTGGTCATTGAGCACGGTACGGACAAGCGCTGGCTCGGGGAGTCGCTGGAGGCCTCGATCAATGGGCGTGACGCGTACATCGGGATGCGGCAGGCCCTGAGGGGCCGTACCCGGGGGATCTCCTTCCAGTTCCGTGGCCGTAGCAGTCTGCAGGACGAGGGCTTCGAGCTGTTCGTGCTCTGGCGTAAGGGCGAGCCGTTCTCCCTGGCTCGCGAGCGCCTTGCCTCCCTGGCCGCGGATCCGGAAGCCGGGACGGCGCCCAGGGACCACATGCTTGCGGAGTTCGAAGGGCTGGAGCGCCTCGTGCCACGCCCGGCGAGGATCGAGCTGTTCGGCCGGCACACGAAGGGAAAGATCAGCATTACGCCGCTGAGGCTGGTGGACGGGCAGCTCGAAGACCCTGAAGCCGCCCGGCATGTACGGCTGCGTTGGGTGGAGACGAGCCCTCTGCGCCGCGCAGCGACGTGCGCCCTGGTGGCGTTGGAGCAGCGTGGCGTAGATCTGGGCGAGGTGACGTTGCACGGTCAGCGGCTGTTCGGCCGGGAGCAGAAGGCCGAGCGCTGTTTCATCGATCTGGGCTGGAACGGCTTCGGGCGTATGGGCCGTCTCCTGGGCGGTGGAGTGACCTGGCTGGAAGTCATGCGTCCGCATCGAAGCAAGCCCATGGATGCACTGCTCATCGAGCCGCAGCGGCGGTCGGCGTCTGCATAGCCGCGATCTCGGGCGTGTGGGGAAGTGGAGCATCTGCTTCATCCGTTCGTGTGTGCCCGGTCGGCGTGTCGGGATGGATGGTCCTGGTCGTGGACAGCCGCATGGTGCGGGTTCGGGCTGGGGGTGCGGGTGTCCGATCAGATTTCCGCCGACGAGGACATGCCGTGGTGGCGGGGCGCCGGGCGTGAAGACGCCGTGGCGCGGTTGGTGGCTCTTGATTCCCGGGGTGAGTTGGCCACGGAGCACGCGCGTGTGGTCGCTGAGGCTCTTGGGGTGTCGCTTCGGACGGTGTGGAGCTGGGTGGCTGTGGCTTGGCGTGAGGGCCGGCTGTCTGCTCGAGCTCCGTCGCGGGTGGGTGTGAGTGCGGATCTGCGTGCGCGTTTGGCGGTGTGGGCGGGAATGTGGCCGCGGTGCACCGCGAGCTGGTCGCCGAGGGGACGAAGGCTGGTGTCCCGGACTCGGTTCCTTCTCTTCGGACTCTGCAGCGTGCCGTGCGTCAGGACTTGTCGGCGGGGGAGCGGGCCGGTCTGAAGGGCGGGGAGGCAGCACGCCGCCGGTACGACGTGTACGGCAAGCGCCCGTTGACGCACCGGAACGCGTGCTGGGAGGGGGATCACAAGCGGATCCCGGTCAGGGTGAGCTTGGACGGGTTGGTGCTGTGTCCGTGGGTGACGTGGTTCATCGATGTGGCGTCGAAGGTGATCGTGGGGGTGGCGGTCACCCCGCATCAGCCGGCCCGGGGCGCGGTCCTGGCCGCGCTGCGCACCGGGATCAGCCGCCAGGAGCCGTACGGGCCGTTCGGGGGCCTGCCGGGACGGGTGCGGGTGGAACCGGGGCAAGGACTTCCTGTCGAAGGCGGTGTCGCGCGCTCTGGGCGGCTTCGCTGTGGCGGTGGATGATTTGCCAGCGTACAAGCCCTACCGCAAGGGCACGGTGGAGGCCCTCAACGGTGCGGTGGAGGAGATGCTCCTCGTCTCGTTGCCGAGGTCCCCCCGCCGTGCCCGGCTTCCGGCTGCGCGTGAGGACCACTTCATGCGTCTGCCGGGCGCGCAGGTCGTCTCCACCCGCGCGCTGCTGGCGGCCCGGGAGAACATCCGGGCCCCGATCGCAGCGCAGGCCATGATCTGCATCTACGGCCAGGCCGGCCACGGCAAGTCCTTCGCCGTCAACGCCTCGCTGTACGAGCTCGCACCGAAACTCACGCGCCGGACACTGCAGACTGGCCGGGGCGATGCGTGAACCCGACCTGATGCGCGGTTGCCCATACCCGCCTCCTCACACCCGCAAGACCATCGCCAGAAGGAAGAGTGGGTGGCTGCCACCGGACTATGGATTGCGCCAACTCCATCATCCACGCTGAAAGTTGAAGCCGCTCGATCGAGCAATCCACCAGGCCATGCCCGGCAGCTGCTCCGACTCACCGGATACTGCGGCGCCGCGGGTGGTTGTCACTGGGGTGCGGCGGTAGTTGTGATCGTGGGTGGGGTGTCGTTTGTGCTGGTCAGGGGGTGGGTCTGCTCCTG